>NZ_JBLGTY010000002.1:0-322824 GCF_047470845.1 Candidatus Enterococcus avicola
CCGAACACAGAAGTTAAGCTTCTTAGCGCCGATTGTAGTGAAGGGTTTCCCTTTGTGAGAGTAGGACGTCGCCACGCGTTTTTTTTACCTTATGGGGGTTTAGCTCAGCTGGGAGAGCATCTGCCTTACAAGCAGAGGGTCAGCGGTTCGATCCCGTTAACCCCCATATGAGTCGTTAGCTCAGTTGGTAGAGCATCTGACTTTTAATCAGAGGGTCACAGGTTCGAGCCCTGTACGACTCATAGTAATAACCTATGCGGGTGTGGCGGAATTGGCAGACGCACTAGATTTAGGATCTAGCGCCTTCGGGCGTGGGGGTTCAAGTCCCTTCACCCGCACTTCATTGCCGGCTTAGCTCAGTTGGTAGAGCATCTGATTTGTAATCAGAGGGTCGAGGGTTCAAGTCCTTTAGCCGGCATCAGGAATACGCGGAAATAGCTCAGTGGTAGAGCACCACCTTGCCAAGGTGGGGGTCGCGGGTTCGAACCCCGTTTTCCGCTTTGCCTTAGCAATTTTCAGCCGGGGTGGCGGAACTGGCAGACGCACAGGACTTAAAATCCTGCGGTGAGTGATCACCGTACCGGTTCGATTCCGGTCCTCGGCATTTTATAATATGCGCCCATAGCTCAATTGGATAGAGTGTTTGACTACGGATCAAAAGGTTAGGGGTTCGACTCCTCTTGGGCGCGCTTTTTAATAACGGGAAGTAGCTCAGCTTGGTAGAGCACTTGGTTTGGGACCAAGGGGTCGCAGGTTCGAATCCTGTCTTCCCGATACTTTTTCAAAAGGGGCCTTAGCTCAGCTGGGAGAGCGCCTGCTTTGCACGCAGGAGGTCAGCGGTTCGATCCCGCTAGGCTCCATATCATTTGAATAAATGATTCTTTTTTACGCGGTGTAGCTCAGCTGGCTAGAGCGTCCGGTTCATACCCGGGAGGTCGGGGGTTCGATCCCCTCCGCCGCGATTTTTAAGAGCCTGGACCTTTAGCTCAGTTGGTTAGAGCAGACGGCTCATAACCGTCCGGTCGTAGGTTCGAGTCCTACAAGGTCCATTGTGGCATTGTATCTGTTTTATTATGGAGGATTACCCAAGTTCGGCTGAAGGGAACGGTCTTGAAAACCGTCAGGCGGGTAAAACCGTGCAAGGGTTCGAATCCCTTATCCTCCTTAACTGTCTCTTTTGTTGCGAGCAAAAGAATCACAGTCTTTTAATTACTGTAAAGTAATTACTTATCGCGGGATGGAGCAGTCTGGTAGCTCGTCGGGCTCATAACCCGAAGGTCGTAGGTTCAAATCCTGCTCCCGCAATTGCTTTTGTTTTCAAAAGCGCAATAAAAGCTAAATATGGTTTGGTAGTTCAGTTGGTTAGAATGCCTGCCTGTCACGCAGGAGGTCGCGGGTTCGAGTCCCGTCCAGACCGCCATGCGGGTGTAGTTTAGTGGTAAAACCACAGCCTTCCAAGCTGTTGTCGCGAGTTCGATTCTCGTCACCCGCTTTAGCTTTTATTTTTTGGGGCCTATAGCTCAGCTGGTTAGAGCGCACGCCTGATAAGCGTGAGGTCGATGGTTCGAGTCCATTTAGGCCCATTACATTTTTAAACTGGTCCGTTGGTCAAGCGGTTAAGACACCGCCCTTTCACGGCGGTAACACGGGTTCGAATCCCGTACGGATCATGCAAACACTCTTGAGAGTGTTTTTTTATTGCCCAAAAACGATCTTTTTATCATTTTCTCAAGCATGAGTAGTCAAAATTTGTTATAATCAGTCCGTTGCAAGTTCCCGAAAGGATTCGCAGCTGCGAAGATGCCTTGTAACCGAAACATATATTAGGGGGAATACAAAAATGACAGAGAAACACTTATTTACATCAGAGTCCGTTTCAGAAGGACACCCAGACAAAGTAGCCGACCAAATCAGTGATGCCATCTTAGATGCGTTGCTTGCCGAAGATCCAATGGCACGGGTCGCTTGCGAAACGTCAGTTACTACCGGATTGGTTTTAGTCTTTGGAGAAATTTCTACTTCTGCTTATGTAGATATTCAAAAAGTCGTCCGAGAAACCATCAAAGAAATCGGCTATACACGAGCAAAATTCGGCTTTGACGGCGATACGGTTGCTGTTTTGGTAGCGATCGATGAGCAATCACCAGATATCGCTCAAGGCGTTGACGATGCTTTAGAAAGTCGTGGAGAAACGGATAAAGAAGATATCGGTGCCGGCGACCAAGGCTTGATGTTTGGTTTTGCTGTTGATGAAACACCTGAATTGATGCCTTTACCGATCGCGTTGAGCCATCGGCTGGTACGTCGCTTAGCAGAGTTGCGGAAAAACAACGAACTAAGCTACTTGCGTCCAGATGCAAAATCACAAGTAACCGTTGAATATGATGATAACGATCAACCACAAAGAGTGGACACCGTCGTTATTAGTACCCAGCATGATGATGCGGCTGATAATGAAATGATCCACCGTGATGTCATCGAAAAAGTGATCAAAGAAGTGATCCCTGCCGATCTTTTAGACGAGCAGACAAAATATTATATCAATCCTACTGGTCGTTTTGTGATCGGCGGTCCTCAAGGGGATGCCGGTTTGACTGGCAGAAAAATCATCGTTGATACTTATGGCGGCTATGCACGTCATGGCGGCGGTGCGTTTTCTGGAAAAGATGCAACCAAAGTTGACCGTTCAGCCAGCTATGCGGCTCGCTACATTGCCAAAAACATCGTAGCAGCAAAGCTAGCCAAAAAAGTGGAAGTACAATTAGCCTATGCGATCGGTGTGGCACAGCCCGTTTCGATCAGCATCAACACTTTTGGTACAGGAACCGTCAGCAACGAGCGCTTGATCCAAGCGGTACGGGAAAACTTTGATTTGCGACCAGCAGGAATTATTGAAATGTTAGATTTGCGCCGTCCGATTTATCGTCAGACTGCCGCTTACGGACATTTTGGTCGTACAGATATCGATTTGCCATGGGAACGCACCGACAAGGTGGCGGCACTTTTGGCAAGTGTGAAGGATTAAAAGAGGCGACCTCTATTGATGACTATCAATAGAGGTTCTTTTTTTTGGAGTAAAAGGAGGAGTTATATGCGAACCAATGTAAAATTAGTCACCATTGCGGTCTTTGTCGCAACGTTTATGACCGCAATCGAAGGAACGATCATTACGACAGCGATGCCTACCATCGTCAGTTCATTGAAAGGGATCGAGATCATGAACTGGGTCTTCTCGATCTATCTTTTGACCAGTGCGATGTTGACCCCGATCTACGGCAAGTTTGCCGATAATATCGGCCGCAAACCAGTCTTTTTATTTGGGACGTTGCTGTTTATTATCGGGTCGGCGTTTTGTGGGATGGCCAACACGATGTTGACGTTGATCATTGCCAGAGCGTTGCAAGGATTAGGCGCAGGGGCCATGATGCCCGTTGCCCTAACGATCATTGCGGACCTGTATCCCGTTGAAAAGCGGGCGAAAGTCTTAGGGCTCAATAGTACGGCTTGGGGGATCGCCAGTGTCGTTGGTCCCTTAGCCGGTGGCTTGATCGTAGATACGATCGGGTGGCATTGGATCTTTTTTATCAACGTACCCATTGGATTAGGGCTGATTGCCTTGATTTGGTTTTATTTTCATGAAGAAAAAAAGGCCTTTGCTGCAGTCAACATTGATTATGCAGGCAGTCTCTTGTTGATGTTGACGCTAGTAGGGCTCCTGCTAGGCTTCCAGTTGCTGGGAGATTATGGTGTGAGTCTGCCTGTCCTCAGTCTGTTCGTTTTTTCTGTCCTTATGTTCATCGGCTTCGTTCGGGTGGAGAAAAAAGCAGCAGATCCGATTATTGATCTGAAGCTGTTTCACTCAAAATTATTTGTGGTGGTCAATATCGTAGCAGCTTTGGCTAGCGGCTTCTTGATGGGGATCGATGTTTATATCCCAATGTGGATGCAAGGGGTCTTAGGCATGAGTGCGGGGATTGGCGGGCTTGTGTTGGCACCGTTGTCGATTTTATGGATGATTGGTTCCTTCTTAGCCAGCCGTTGGTTGACACAGCACAGTGTCAGCTGGGTCTTGACGGTTAGCTTGTTGATCACGGCTACCGGTGCTTTGTGGCTGTTTTTGACACCAGCACAGACGTCATTCTGGTTGTTCTTGGTCATTTCTTCTATTACTGGCGTCGGGTTAGGGGCAACGATGGTGGTTTGTACGGTTACTGCCCAAACCAGCGTTGGCCCCACGCAAGTCGGCGTGGCGACTTCTTTCAATACCCTGTTGCGAACGATCGGGCAAACCATCATGGTAGCGGTCTTCGGTATCGTTTTAAACACCAGTAATAGCGTAGGCTTAGCACAGGCACAAGTCAATGATAGCAGTGTCATGAATCAGCTAGTAGATCCAGCCGCTGCGCGCCAGCTGCCAACCGCATTACTAGGGCAATTACGGGAGATTCTTTATAGCGGTCTACACTGGGTTTTTGGGATCGGTGTTTTACTTATTGTGCTAGCGATTGGTTTGACCCGCACGATTTCGCGAGAATCTGGTACAATATAAAAAAAGGATCGCAGGTGATTGTATGGCTTTTTTACAAGCAAATATCTATTCAAATGTTCTTGAAATGGAGGTAATGATCGATGTGATCTTGCCTCAAAGTACCAAGAAAAAAATCGGCACGCAAAGCCAATCGACGGGCACAGATCTCCCGGTGCTTTATTTATTGCATGGGATGAATGGAAATCATAGTGTCTGGCAGCGACGGACGTCGATCGAGCGATATGCCGCAGAGTATCAACTAGCGGTCATCATGCCGTCTACTGATCTGGGCTGGTATACCGATACGACCTACGAAATGAAGTATTGGACGTTTATCGCCGAAGAATTACCACAAATTTGTCATGAACTGTTTCCTCAACTGACGCAAAAACGAGAAAAAACTTTTGCAGCAGGTCTCTCGATGGGGGGCTATGGGGCAGTAAAACTTGGGCTGAGAAAGCCTGACCAGTTTGCGGCGGTAGCGTCTTTGTCTGGAGCATTAGCGCTGGCTGAAAGCATGGATTCCTTGCTGCAGCTGCGAAGCCAAGCTTATTGGGAAGGAATCTTTGGCCCTTTAGAGCAGTTCAAAGGATCAGAAAATGATTTGATCCATCTGATTGAGACCATCGATCCAAGCACCGCGCCGCGCTTTTTTATTAGCTGCGGAACCGAGGATCAGCTGTATCCGGCAAGTGAATATGCGGTGGATAAGCTGCAAAAACGCAAACTAGCCGTAACGTTTGAATCGGGAACTGGGGATCATGATTGGAATTTCTGGGATCAATGGATCCAACGAGTCCTGCAATGGCTTTTTAGTGAATAAAAAAACCATCAGTCGATCGACACCTTAACGTGCCGAGAACTGATGGTTTTTTCGTTCGATACAAAATAAGATCGGCGGTTGGTTGCGCTGATTGATAAATTGATAGGAAAGGACATTGAACTTCTCTTGCGGCAGCTGCTGACAAAAGGAGTGGACTTCTTTCAGCTCTGCTTCGCCGCCAGCGTGTCCATAATAGCAGACGAGGATGATTCTACCTTTCGGGGCTAAACGTGTCAGTAAAGCTTCTAAAGCCGTTTTCGTTGTATCAGGCAGCGTGATGATCGCTTTGTCCCCTTTCGGCAAGTAGCCTAAATTGAAAATGGCGGCGTGAACCGGACCACTCACAACCTCTGCCAACGTCTCATGGCCTTGATGGATCAGCTGGACTTGCGCCAACAGCTCTTTTTCAGCCAAACGTTTTTTGGTGACTTGGAGGGCTTGTTCTTGAATATCAAACGCAAACACCTGACCAGTGGGTCCAACTAAAGAAGCCAGTAATTCCGTGTCGAAGCCGTTGCCCATCGTGGCATCAACAGCGGTTTGTCCCGGCTGCAGAACTTCTTTTAAAAGGGTGTGGCTATAGCGCATGGCGGTCGGCAGCATTGAAAGGCTCCTTTCGCACGTTGAATTTCCCTTGATAGGAGTTGCGGCGCAGCATTTCTTGATCGATCTCATTCAAGACTTCCCATTTTTTCAAACTCCACATTGGACCTACCAGAGAATCCCATGGTGCATCGCCTGTCAAGCGATGAATGATGATCTCTGGGGGGATCATTTCTAACTGATCGCAGATCAATGACACATAGGTATCGCGCCGCATCAATTGCAAACGTCCTTCATGATAATCCCGCAGCATCCGAGTATTGCGCATCAAATGCAGCAAGTGCAGTTTGATGCCTTGGATATCAGAATCTTGAATGGTGCGGCGGACGTTTTCTTGCATCATCTCGATCGTCTCGCCTGGCAGGCCATTGATCAAATGGGTACAGACACGAATATTGTGTTTGCGCAGGCTGGCGACGCCGTCTAAGTAAGTTTGATAATCATGGGCGCGGTTGATGGCATTGCTCGTGGTTTCAAACGTCGTTTGCAGTCCTAATTCGACCCATAAATAAAAGCGTTGATTGAGCTCTGCTAGATAGTCAACGACATCTTCTGGTAAGCAGTCTGGTCGGGTCCCAATGGAGATCCCAACAACACCAGGTAGTGTCAGCACTTGCTCGAAGCGCTCGCGGATCACTGCCACCGGTGCGTGGGTGTTCGTAAAGTTTTGAAAATAGACAATGTATTTGTCCACTTGCGGCCACTTTTTGTGCATCATGGCGATCTCTTTTTCAAACTGCTCTGGCAGTGGGGCTTCAGGAGCTACGATCATATCGCCAGAACCGGACACACTGCAAAATGTACAGCCGCCTTTGGCAACGGTGCCGTCACGATTGGGGCAGTCGAAGCCCGCATCGATGGGGACTTTAAAGATTTTTTCGCCAAATTCTTGCCGCAAAGCAAAGTTCCACGAATGGTATCGTTTGTTTTTATCTTCTGCATAAGGAAATGGATTCATTTTTTTACCTTCTTTTATAATTGTTTACGCGTGAAGCGCCAGACAAAGCGTTTTTGCAAGTAGTACGGATAGGTCAACAGCAGCCAAGACAGGCCAACACAAAAACCGCCTAACACATCACTGGGAAAATGCACACCAACATAAATTCGGCTGATGCCGATGCAGCCAATCAAAAGGCCCAGCAAAAGGCGGATGCCCCATTGCCAAAAAGGCTGCTTGAAGAAAACTGGGACCAAGAAGAGCAAGGTTCCATAAAAAATCATACTGCCCGTCGAGTGTCCACTGGGGAAACTGAAACTTGATTCCGTGACTAAGTGTTCAAGCGTTGGGCGCTCCCGTAAAAAGACCAGTTTGATCAATGGGTTAAAGAGCCCGGCAATCCCGATGGTACCAAAACTGAGCCATAAAGCTTCAGCATAATACTTGTTGATCACTAAGACAGCTAAAACAGCGAGAAAGAGCAAGATGATCGTGGTAGGATTCGCAAATTTCGTGACCCATAGAAAAAATGGTGTCCAAAACGGGTAGCCGCTGCGGATGATGCGAGTCAAGGTTTCGTCAAAGGAGACCAACCAAGTAGGGTAAAATTTCACCACATAGCCGAGAAAAACGAACAGCAGTAAAAAGCAGCTGCCCGCAAATTGAAAATAAAGTTTTTTATGCATGGAAAAGCCTCGTTTCTAGAGAATTTCTGTCAATTATTGTCACTTAAGGCAAAGAGACATCTAGAAGGTATTATAGCATTTATCACAAGTCGGAAAAAGCAGGGAACGAGCAAGGGGTTACTCATCTGAGCAAGCGACAAGTTTATCGGGAGCAGGCCAATTGCTTCATTGCAATAAATGTTCGTTTGATTACAAAGAGTTTACAGTTTCTGAAATCGGCTCAAATACCTTTTATAAATTCTTAAGAAATTGTATACTAAACCTACGTTCACTATAAGGAAAAAACGGAGGAATAACGGACATGAACACGAGTCAATCAAGAAAAGTACATCGTCAAGCAGACCAATCGGGCGATAAGTATCGAGTGATCAAAAAAAGTGCAGTTGTTTTAGGAACAACACTGACTGCTTGCTCTGTTGTAGCTCCATTGGTGTCATCGGTTCAAGCAGAAGCCGTAGAGACCTCGATCGCCCAAGTTTCTACTAGCAATTTTGCCGCGCCGAATACTTCCGCGTTTATTGCTGAAATCGCTACGTACGCCCAACCTGTGGCAAACGCCAACGATCTATATGCTTCTGTGATGATCGCGCAAGCCATTTTAGAAAGTGGTTGGGGCCGAAGCAGCTTGTCAAAAGCACCGAATTACAATCTTTTCGGAATCAAAGGCAGCTATAACGGTCAAACCGTTTATATGAGTACCTTAGAATATTTGAACAACCAATGGTTGACTATGAATGAACCCTTTAAGCGTTACCCATCTTACACGCAATCATTTGAAGATAACGCACGTACTTTACGCTCAACTTCTTTACAAAGCGGTGTCGCGTATTATTCTGGCGCTTGGAAAAGCAATACGACTTCATATCTTGATGCAACCGCATGGCTAGCAGGCCGTTATGCGACTGCACCAAACTATGCCTCTTCACTGAATGCCGTGATCCAGCAATTTGGGTTGACGAAATATGACACGCCAGCTTCTGGCAATGCCGGTGGTGGCGCCACAGCCAGTGCTTCAACGAGTACGACGACCACGACATCAGCTGTCAGCACGAGCGGCAGTCAAACCTATACAGTCGCTTCGGGCGACTCGGTCTGGTCGATCGCCAACAAACATGGCATCTCCATGGATCAGCTGCGCAGTTTGAACAATATCAAAAACGATTTTGTTTATCCAGGACAAACCTTGAAAGTCAACGGCAGCGCCCAAAGTACTTCGGCAACTTCAACGGTATCGATCGTCAATCGCAATGCTTCAGCAACTACATCAGGCAATACCTACACCGTAGTTTCTGGCGATTCCGTTTGGTCGATCGCCAATAAGCATGGCATTTCGATGGATCAATTTCGCAGTTTGAACAACATCAAAAATGATTTTGTCTATCCAGGGCAAAAAGTTGTCGTTAGCGGTGGGTCGTCTACGAATACCAGCAGTACTACGACCGTCAGCACGGCATCAACGGCTAGCCAAAGCAGTGGCGGCACCTACACGGTGGCAGCTGGCGATTCAGTCTGGTCGATCGCTAACAAGCATGGCATCTCGATGGATCAGTTCCGTAGCTTGAACAATATTAAAAACGACTATGTTTATCCAGGTCAAAAGGTGGTTGTCAGCGGTAGTTCTACCCGTACAAGTACAACGACGAGCACGACCGTCAGCAGCCAAACCAGCAGCAGTGCTGCAGGCAACACCTATACGGTGGCTTCTGGTGATTCAGTCTGGTCAGTTGCCAATAAACACGGGATTTCGATGGACCAATTCCGCAGCTGGAACAACATCAAAAATGATTTTATCTATCCAGGACAAAAGGTGGTCGTCAAGCAAGGCGGCACGGCAGCTACTACCAGCACCTCAGCGACAAGTGGTACGTACAAGGTCGCATCGGGGGATTCTGTTTGGGGGATCGCAGATAAGTTCGGCATCACGACGGATCAATTTATCCAATGGAACAATATTCAAAATAACTTTATTTACCCAGGACAAACAGTTAGGGTAAAATAGATTGCTATTCCTAATGATTTTTGTTAGGATAAGTGCAAAGAAACTTTCACGTTTGAGAAGGAATAGTAGAAGTACGGTGGGACTTTTAGAGAGTGCATGGTTGGTGGAAATGCACAGCACACCTTTCGAACTCGTCTTCGAGTGATATCTGACTGAACCTGATTTGGCTAGGCAGATACGGCGATGGCCGTTAAAACATCGAGGTCTGCTTTTTTGAGGAGCAGATAAACTTAGGTGGTACCACGTTGATAACGTCCTATAAAAATCATAGCGATTTTTATAGGACTTTTTTTAAGTTTTGCTGGTTGATTTGACGAGCAAAACACCAATTTTTTAGGAGGAGTCCATCGTGAATTACAATCACAAAGAAATCGAAAAAAAATGGCAAAAATATTGGGCAAAGAAAAATGAATTCAACACCCATGATGAGCCGGACAAACCAAAATTTTATGCGCTAGATATGTTCCCATATCCATCTGGACAAGGATTACATGTCGGACATCCAGAAGGCTATACAGCTACGGATATCTTGAGCCGCTTCAAACGCAGCCAAGGGTACAATGTACTGCACCCAATGGGCTGGGATGCCTTTGGTCTGCCTGCCGAACAATATGCACTAGACACTGGAAATGATCCAGCGGAATTCACGAAGAAAAATATTGAGACCTTCCGCCGTCAAATCAATGCGCTAGGATTCAGCTATGACTGGAATCGTGAAATCAATACGACAGATCCCGAGTACTACAAGTGGACGCAATGGATCTTTACCAAGCTTTATGAAAAAGGGTTAGCTTATGAAGCCGAAGTTCCAGTAAACTGGGTACCAGAGCTTGGGACCGTGATCGCCAATGAAGAAGTCATTGACGGCAAAAGCGAACGGGGCGGCTACGATGTGATCCGCAAACCGATGCGCCAATGGATGCTGAAAATCACAGCGTATGCTGATCGTTTGTTGGACGATTTAGAAGAAGTTGATTGGCCAGAAAGCATCAAAGAAATGCAACGCAATTGGATCGGACGTTCGGTCGGAGCCAACGTAACGTTTAAAGTGGCAGGGATGGAAAAAGACTTTACCGTCTTTACGACTCGCCCAGATACCTTGTTTGGTGCGACCTACGCCGTATTGGCGCCAGAACATGAGCTAGTGGCCCAAATCACTACATCAGAACAAAAAGCAGCCATTGATGCCTATGTAGAAGAAGCGTCGAAAAAATCTGATTTGAACCGAACAGATTTGGCCAAAGAAAAAACTGGTGTCTTCACAGGTGCCTATGCCATCAATCCCGTGAATGGTAAAGAGATCCCGATTTGGATCGCCGATTATGTTTTGGCTTCTTATGGAACAGGTGCGATCATGGCGGTTCCTGCCCATGACGAACGTGACCACGAATTTGCCAAAACATTTGGCTTAGAGATCATTCCTGTATTGGCAGGGGGCAACGTGGAAGAATCTGCCTATACCGAAGATGGACTGCATATCAATTCAGACTTTTTGGATGGGCTAGACAAAGAGACAGCCATCGAAAAAATGGTCGCATGGTTGGAAGAAAACCACGTTGGGAAAAAAGAAGTCAGCTATCGTCTTCGCGATTGGTTGTTCTCTCGCCAACGGTATTGGGGAGAGCCAATCCCAATCATCCATTGGGAAGATGGTACGACTACGACGCTTCCTGAAGATCAGCTGCCGTTGCGTTTGCCAAAAACCGACAATATCAAACCAAGCGGTACTGGTGAATCGCCATTAGCCAATGTCACAGATTGGGTCAATGTCACCGACCCTGAAACTGGGAAAAAAGGACGTCGTGAAACCAATACGATGCCGCAATGGGCTGGAAGCTCATGGTATTTCTTGCGCTTTATCGATCCTCATAATAAGTCTGTTTTGGCAGACTACGACAAATTGAAACGCTGGATGCCAGTCGATATTTATATCGGTGGCGCAGAGCACGCTGTCTTGCACTTGCTTTATGCTCGCTTCTGGCATAAATTCTTGTATGATATCGGTGTCGTGCCAACGAAAGAACCATTTGAAAAATTGTTCAACCAAGGGATGATCCTTGGGGAAAACAATGAAAAAATGTCGAAATCCCGTGGCAACGTCGTCAATCCAGATGATGTCATCAATCAATACGGTGCGGATACTTTGCGTCTATATGAAATGTTTATGGGACCATTGGATGCATCGATCGCTTGGAATGAGAATGGCCTTGAAGGCAGTCGTAAATTCTTGGATCGCGTGTGGCGCTTGATCGTCGATGAAAATGGCAAAATGCGTGACCGCATCACGACATTCAACGATGGCAAATTGTCGAAAGTTTACCATCAAACCGTTAAGAAAGTGACGGAAGATTTTGAGCAGCTGCACTTCAATACGGCGATTTCCCAATTGATGGTCTTTGTCAATGAAGCGTACAAAGCCGATGCCTTGCCTTACGAATATGTCGAAGGATTTGTGCAGCTATTGGCGCCGATCGCACCGCATATCGGGGAAGAGCTATGGTCGATCCTCGGGAATGACCATGGGATCTCTTATGTGCCATGGCCAACCTATGACGAAAGTGCCCTAGTGGAAGACGAGATCGAAGTCGTCTTTCAAGTCAACGGCAAAGTTCGCGCCAAAGCAATGGTGCCAGCGGATGCCGAAAAAGCAGTGCTTGAACAATTGGCGCAAGAAAACGAACTTGTCCAAGAACAGCTCCAAGGAAAAACGATCCGTAAAGTGATCGTCGTACCGAACAAATTGGTCAATATCGTTGCAAACTAAACGCTAAAAAATAGCTGCCTAGCAGATCGAGGGTCTGTTAGGCAGCTTTTTGGTGACGACAAAGAAAAAAAGTGTTACTGAGTGGTTCTCAGCAACACTTTTTTGTTATTTTTTGCGAATGATCCCATAGAACAAAGCGGCTGTTGCGACCAATGGAATCAAGATCACTAGTAGAAAGCCGTTTGGATATGTAGCGCGAGTGAAAATTTCTGATGAAGCATCACTTCCGCCAAATAGATGATTGGAAATCATGAACTGAGCCATCATAGCAACGATTGCGACAAAACCAATTGCAGCACCAGTACCGACGAAAATTTTTTTCTTTGCGTTGTTCATTACATTTGCCCCTTTTATAGTCTCTATGTATCATTATACAAAATTTGGATGCGTGTTCAATCTGATTTTGTCAAATAATTGATTCGTAATACACTTGAAATGTTTCTGACATATTTAAGCACCAGAAAAGTAAAAATTCCCCTGTAGACCGATCATATTATTCGCTGATCCTCACGGACTCTCGTATAATAAAGTAAGAGAAAAGAAAGAGGGGACTTACATGGAGTATCAATCATTTGAAGGCCAGT
Source organism: Candidatus Enterococcus avicola (assembly GCF_047470845.1). Classification (NCBI taxonomy): domain Bacteria; kingdom Bacillati; phylum Bacillota; class Bacilli; order Lactobacillales; family Enterococcaceae; genus Enterococcus; species Candidatus Enterococcus avicola. Next base: position 12,925 of record NZ_JBLGTY010000002.1, read on the forward strand.
CGGCTTTTTTTGAAGATTATGCACGGATTGCCAAACCTGGCTATGAGGAAGAGGCAGTCACTGCCGATGTCTTGGAACAGTTGAATCAACAATTAACAGAAGAAGAGCTGTTTTACCGTTTAGCAGCCGAAGATGCCAAAGAAGGGCAAGTCTTTTTGTTTCCTTTCAGCAAACGAATGTTTACCGAAGACCTTGACGCCGCCATTTCAACAGAATTTCGTTATGATGGCGCACCCTATGTCTATGAGACTTACGAAGACGAACAACCTTAGTCACGCAGAAAAAAAGCTTTCAGATGATTTAACAGATCATCTGAAAGCTTTTTTTGTTGAGACAACTTGTTGCTATTGGTGTTTGGCTTGCTGCTGCGCTAAGGTCAAGTCACCGATGTAAGGGACTTTTTTTCCAGCGACTTTCAAGTATTGTTCGGCGCCTTTGCCCGCAATAATCACGATATCCTTACTGTCTGCTTCAGCAATCGCCGATTTGACGGCTTGAGCCCGATCCATCTCATGAATGATGGCAACTTCAGGATTGGTGATCGCAGCTGCGATTTCTTTTGCGATCGCATCTGCTTCTTCAAAATCAGGATCATCGCTGGTCAGGTAGACTTTGTCCGCATATTCTCCTAGCGCTCGTCCCATATCTGCTCGGCGAGATTGGGCTTTGCCGCCAGCACTACCAGTGACAAAAAGCAGGCGGCCATCTGGGCGCAATTGGCGGGCAAGTTCACTTAATGATTGGAAGCTAAGGTAATTGTGGGCATAGTCAACGATCATGACTGCGCCATTTTCTTTTTCTAAAACGATCATTCGTCCAGGGATGATCACTGTCGGCAGGACTTTCTGAGCGTCCTCACGAGAGGCACCCGCTAAGCAGGCAGCTAAAATCGCCGCTGTGGCGTTCTCATGGTTGAAAGAACCTAAGATCCCCAGTTGATATTCACCAGAGACTTGCAAGACATCAGAAGCAGCTGACAGCGCAAAGCCTTTTAGATCTGTCCCTTCTTGGACGACATAATCGGCGTCTGAACGTCCGTAGGTAATATAAGGAACTTGATGGACTTCACAAGTTTCTCGCAGCAAGTGGTAGTGATCGCTTTGGCGATTTAAAATCATCTGTTTGCTGTTGCGGATCAGTTCTCGTTTGCAGTAAAGGTAATCGTCATAAGTTGGATGTTCCACTGGTCCAATGTGATCAGGCGAAATATTCAAGAACGCGCCAATATCAAAGGTAATACCGGCGACCCGTTTGGTTTTATAGGCTTGGGAAGAAACCTCCATCACAAGATGGGTCATGCCGTTTGCGACAGCCTCGGCCATCATCTTATAAAGATCCAGTGTTTCGGGGGTCGTCAACACTGCTTCATTAAAGGTTTTTCCGTCGACTGAGTTTTCCTCAGATGAAAAGAATGCTACTTTTTGACCCGTCGATTCTGCTAAAATCGCCCGAGCAAAATAGGCGCAGCTGGTTTTGCCTTTTGTTCCCGTGATGCCGATGGTCACCAACTGTTCTTGAGGATGGCCATAAAACGCTTGAGCGATCACTGCCATCGTTTCTCGAATGTCGGTGACGATGATTCCATAAGTTGCAAAGTTGTCATAGGGCGTTTCTGAAATGTAGCACTGAATCCCTTGGTCAATGGCGGCAGCCAGGTAGCTTTCTTTAAAAGAAGCCCCTTTACAGAAAAAAAGCGTCGCCGCATCGGCTGTTCGCGAGTCGTAGCTTAATGAGGTAAAGGCAAGATCAGTCATTTCTTGCGGCACGGTATAAACCCAATCAGTGGGGGTGATGATTTCTTTCAATAGGTTTTCCTGCAATAAGAGCTTGCGGATCTGTGGCACGGTAATGAGTTCCTTTTGCATCGTTGTTCTCCTTCATTCCTCTAAAGATTTCTCTTATTATAGCATAACTCCTAAAAACCGCCGTTTGGGAGGGAAAAGTTTTCTTTTTTTTCTCCTTATTTTGAAGAAACTTTAAGATGTTGCAAAAATAGATTGCGACCAACCCTTTTTCGAATTAAAATGGAAGGGATATGTTTGTAGAAAGTTGGAGATAATGGCGATGGATAAACACATGCGTTCAGTGTCAAAAGAATTAACTACACAAGAAAAAATGGCTCAAGGATCTGCTTGGATGACGATGGGAAATATCGGCTCACGTTTGCTTGGCGCCATTTACATTTTACCCTGGTATTATTGGATGGGCGCAAATGCGGATAAAGCAAATGCGTTGTTTGGAATGGGCTATAATGTTTACGCCTTATTTTTAATGATCTCCACTGCGGGGATCCCTTCAGCAATTGCCAAACAGATTTCTTTTTACAATTCTCGCCAAGAATACCGCACGAGCCAGAAGCTCTTTTTAAGAGCGTTTCAATTGATGGCAGGTTTTGGCGTGGTGACCGCTGGAATCATGTATTTGGCAGCCCCATGGTTGGCAACGGCTTCAGGCGGAGGCGCAGAATTGATTCCTGCGATGCGCTCATTGAGTATTGCTTTATTGGTTTTTCCTTGTATGAGTGTCATGCGAGGGTATTTCCAAGGAAACCAAGACATGAAACCTTTTGCGATCTCGCAAGTCGTTGAACAAATCGCTCGTGTCTGTTATATGCTTTTAGCGACCTTCATCATTATGCGGGTCATCGAAGGCGAATACACGGCAGCCGTGACGCAATCGACCTTTGCCGCCTTTATCGGTGTCTTAGCCAGCATTTTGGTATTAGGCTATTACTTCCAAAAGCAGCGGGTGCGGATGGATGTTTTAGTGGATATGAGCAAAGAAGAAACGGTGCTGCAAACCAAAGAATTGGTTTTAGCGACCATCAAAGAAGCGATCCCTTTTATTATCGTAGGCTCTGGGATCACGATTTTAAAATTGGTGGATCAGTACACCTTTGTTCGAATGATGAGCAGTTTTACCGAATTTTCAAATGATCAGCTCTTAGAACTAATGGCGATTTTCGGCAGCAACCCTGATAAGCTGACGATGGTGGTTATCGGATTAGCTACTTCCATGGCTTCAACGGGACTACCTTTGATCAGCGAAGCAGTCGCCAAAAAAGACAAAAAGAACTTAGCCAAATTGATCAGCAACAACTTGCAATTGTATTCCTTTGTAATGTTTCCAGCGACTTTTGGGATGATCGTACTGTCTTATCCCCTATACACCTTGTTTTATCGTCCAGATGCATTAGGGGCGAGCGTCTTAGTCGCTGCCTGTCTGTCTGGTTTGGTCTTAGGCTTGTTTATGCTTAGTTCCAGTATGCTGCAAGGGATGTACCACAACAAAGAAGCGGTTGTTTTCTTCTTTGTAGGGTTACTGGTGAAAGTGATCTTGCAGTATCCAGCGATTCGTTTGTTCCAAGTCTATGGTCCATTGGTTTCCACCACGATTGCCTTGGGGATCGTCTGCTGGCTGAACATTCGCAAGATGATTCGCAAAGGCCATTTCAATGTAAACTTGACGTTGCGACGGACATTATTGATTGGCGCGATGACGATCATTATGGTGATCGCAGCGTTGATCGCTCGCCAACTCTTTGGGCTTGTCTTGAGCTCTGAAAGAAAAGTTCAAGCCTTTATCTTGAGCTTGCTAGTTGCAGGAGTCGGCGGCAGTGTGTACATCTACATTGCGCTGAAATTGCGTTTAGCTGAAAAACTACTCGGCTCATCAATGGTTCGTTTACGCCAGAAATTACACATCAAATAAAACCAGAAGCAGCCGCTGAGCCTCCTTTGTGAGACCTTGGCGGCTATTTTATATGAAAGGAAGAAACCGATGCGTTTAGACAAATTTTTAGCGGATATGGGCTATGGCTCCCGCAAAGAAGTGAAACAGTTGATCAAAAAAGGGCTCGTGACCGTCAATGGACAAGTCATCAAAAGTGACAAAGCACAAGTACAAGAAACACAAGATACCGTTTGTATTGAGGGGGAACCCATCGCCTATCAAAGCCAGTTTTATTATTTGCTGAATAAACCCGCCGGCGTGATTTCGGCAACCGTCGATTCCTATGAAGAGACGGTCTTAGATTTGTTTTCTGAAGAAGCATTTCGCGAAGATCTGTTTCCAGTAGGACGGTTGGATAAAGACACCGAAGGCTTTTTGCTGATTACGAACGATGGCGGATTGGCGCATCAATTATTGTCGCCTAAGAAGCATGTGGAAAAAGAATATTATGCCCAAGTCGAGGGAATCATGACAGCGGAGGATCAAAAAATCTTTGCCAAAGGCATCAAATTAGACGGCGAGTGGACCTTGCCGGCTGAGCTGCAGATCCTCAACGTCGATGAAAATGAATCGCGCAGCGAGATCAAACTGATCCTCCATGAAGGCAAGTTCCATCAAGTCAAACGGATGGTCCATGCAGTAGGAAAAGAAGTCGTTTATTTGAAACGGATTCGCATGGGAGGCCTGTCCTTGCCAGATGATTTGGCATTAGGCGAGTATCGGGAATTAACGTCTGAGGAATTGGCGAAGCTGCAAGAGCGAGGATAAGGCGATTGGCGAGCTAAAGAAATTCTTATAAAAGTTGTTATTCTGCTGCAATATTTGTAAAAAAAGCCCGTTTTATAGGTAATTTACATGAAAATTTGCAACAATAGACTTTAAACTGTTGGAAAAACCCTCTTTTTTTTCATGAATAAGCATGTTAAAGTAGCCAAGCTACTAAAAAAAAGAAGGAGTTGCCTCATTGAAGAAAAAGATTTTTTTATTGCTCGCCCTTACGTTGCCGCTTTTCCAGCCAGCTGTCAGTTATGCTGCTGAAACGAAGAGCACCGAGGAACTGACGGTTTTGACTGCAGAACTTGCAACGTATGAAGAGGAAGTCACCACTAGCCAACAGAAAGTCACAGCGCTGGAAAGTCAATTAGCAGATTATCAGGAAGAATTAAGCCAATTAGCACAAGAAAGCCAGGAAGTTCAAACGCAGATCGCTGCTCTGAATGACCAAAAAGCCCAGCATCAAGAAAGCCAAGCGCCAAGCAGCCCGGTAGTCGACGGACCACAAGCCACGATCCAACAACTACGCAAGTTTAGTGAACAACAAGCGGCTTTACGGGAAGTGAACCAACAATTGGCGGAAAAAGAAGCCCAACAGCAACGAATCACTTCGTACCAAACCTTGACGCAAGCCCAATTAGTACATAGTAAAGAACAACTAGCAACAGCAAAAGAAGAATTGCAGAGCCAACAAGAGAAGTTGCAGCAAACGCAAGCGCAAGTACAAGACTTGCAAGAAAAAGTGGACAAAGAAGCAAAAGCCGCTGAAGAAGCAAAACAAAAAGCCAAAGAAGCAGCAGAGAAAGCAGCAGCCAGTGAATTTTCACTGCCAATCACGGGCGCCGTGTCGATCTCCAGCGGTTTTGGTACTCGAGCTGACCCAACTGGTTTTTCTGGGACGCAGCATGATGGGATCGACTTTACAGGTCAAGCGGGGGAGAAGATCGTCGCCGCTCGTGATGGTCAGGTAGAAGATGCTGGTTATGGTCCAAGCACGGGGAATTACGTGATTTTGGCTCATGATAACGGCTTTTACTCGTATTATTTTCACTTAACAGCTATCAGTGTCTCGAAGGGGGCAACCGTTGCAGTCGGCGAGCAAGTCGGTACGATGGGGACGACTGGAAACTCGACTGGCGTCCATTTGCACTTTGGATTGAGTAAGACGTTGTGGTCAGATTTCGTTGATCCAGCAGCTTACTTACCGCTATAAGCCGAAGCACCGAGTAGAAACATTAAAAAAACATCTGAAACCAAAAAGCATGACTGACAAGAGGGGTTCCTCAAGTCGTCATGCTTTTTTTGTTTACCACAAGCCCGGTTGAGCGATGATCACTAACTGTTCTTTGGTAAAGGGATGCTCCAGATGCAATTCATAGCCATGCAGCAGCAAACGCGGCGCTGGTTTGTTTTGGTAAAGCGGGTCACCGACGACTGGATGACCGATACTGGCAAGGTGGACGCGAATTTGGTGGGTCCTCCCCGTATCTAACACACAATACACATCGGTCGTCTTTTGTTGGGTGTGGGCGATGGTTACATGGGTGACGGCTGACTGACCGTTGCGGGGGTCAATGATTCGCTTGCGACGATCGTGACGGTCACGACCGATTTTTTTGGCGATCGTTTGATCTTGCGTAAGTTTGCCCCAAACTGTGGCTTGATAGCGGCGGAAAATCTGTTTGTTTTCCAACATTCGACCCAAGATCGGCAACACCAAAGGATTTTTTGCGAATAAAACGACACCGCTGGTTTCTTTGTCTAGACGATGGACCACATAAGGCTGCTGCTGTTTCGGCGCAAGGTAAGCAGCTGCATCATTCAATAGGGTATCTGCTTCTAATGGCTGATTGGGGTGCGTCTTGACCCCCGCAGGCTTGTTCAGCACCAATAAGTGCTCATCTTCAAAACGTACGTCGACTTTGTCTGCTTGGCCTAACTGGATCGGCTGATAGCTGTAATCACTGTCTTCAATGATCAAAGTGATTTGATCGCCGCCACGAACTTCTTGATGAAACATCGCGGGCTGCTGATTGACGATTACATTTTTCCGCGTGCGCAGAAAATGGCGCACTTTTCGTGGGACGAGCCACTCCCGTTCCAACAAATCGCGAAGCGGCATGGGCGGGTGATTTTCGGGTAAAGTCATGGTGTATTCCATAAAAACGTCCTTTCTTTGCTGTTCGCTACCGACTATTATAGCATCTTTAAGCTTTTCTTATAAAAAAAACAATAAAAAACAGAGCATTCAATGCTAGAATAATAAAGCATTCTTTTCGAATGAAATTACGTCTAGAGCCGTATAACAAAGAAAGTCATTTATGCTACACTTAACCAAAGGAGCGTGAAGTAATGGATTGGAAACACATCCTTCACAAAATAAAGACCGGTTGGCTGACCTTTTGGCGCTGGTTAAAACCGTATTTGCAGCAATTTCATCAATGGCGCAAGCGGGTTTGGAAAAAATACCACGTAAATAAAATTTTTATTTTACTTAGTTTAGTTGCTATCTTAATCATGAGCGGGTATTTGTTTTATATCGCCAAAAATACGAAAGTCAGTGAATTAGAGTCAGGTCTGAAAGAATCGACGGTGATTTTTGATGCCAATGGCGATGAAGCAGGGCAGTTGTACTCGCAAAAAGGCACGTACGTTTCTCTTGATGCCATTTCCAGTGATGTGGTCAACGCCTTGATCTCAACCGAAGACCGCAACTTCTATAATCACCACGGGTTTGATATCAAGGGGATCGCTCGAGCAGCCCTGCGCATGCTGGTCAACCGCAGTGCCGAAGGCGGTGGGGGAAGTACCATCACCCAGCAGCTTGCCAAAAATGCCTATCTGTCCTTGGATCAAACCTTTAGTCGAAAAGCCAAGGAGCTTTTCTTAGCGATCGAGATCGAGAAGAAATATTCTAAAGATGAGATTTTGGAAATGTATTTGAACAGTTCCTATTTTGGTAACGGGGTTTGGGGCATTCAAGATGCCTCGCTAAAATATTTCGGTGTCAATGCTTCTGAACTAAGCGTGGGAGAAGCTGCGACGTTGGTGGGGATGCTCAAAGGTCCTTCGATCTATAACCCGATCGACAATCTGGAAAACGCCACGAACCGTCGCGATACCGTCTTGAGTTTGATGGTGGATAACGGCAAGTTGGACCAGTCCGTTGCTGACCAAGAATCACAAGTTGCCTTAGCTAATTTACTGTATGATGGATTTGGCAATTCAGAATCTGGCTATAAGTATCCTTATTATTTCGATGCGGTCATCGATGAAGCCGAATCCTATGGGTTGGACGCCGATGATGTCATGAATCGCGGCTACAAGATCTATACAGCACTGGATCAAAACTACCAAGCGCAAATGGAAGCTGCCTATAAAAACGATGCCTTGTTCCCTGAAAATGCCGCTGATGGCACGATGGTGCAATCAGGCTCTGTCGCACTTGATCCGAATACCGGTGGGGTGCAAGCGGTGGTGGGTCGTCGTGGCGAGCACGTCTTTAGAGGCTTTAATTTTGCCACGCAAATGAAACGTTCACCAGGCTCCACGATCAAACCGATCAGCGTCTTCGCCCCTGCCCTAGAAGCTGGGTTTGAACCCGACAGTATCCTGAAAGACGAGCCCCTCGATTTTTATGATGCTCAAAACTTTGATGGGACCTATGCTGGCGAAGCAGTCATGTATCAAGCCCTCGCCCAAAGCCTGAATCTGCCAGCAGTTTGGCTGTTGCATGAGATCGGCTTAGATCGTGGGTACAGCAAAGCACAAGAGTTTGGACTTTCCTTGACCGAATCCGACAAATATTATGGCTTAGCATTAGGTGGTTTGGAAAAAGGGGAATCACCCATGACGATGGCAGCAGCGTATGGCGTTTTCGCAAATGGCGGGTATTACTACAAACCGCATTTGATCACCAAAATCGTTGATTCAACTGGTGCCGTGATCGTTGACAATACGTCTGTGCAAGGCAAACGGGTGATTTCTAAAGAGACCGCTGATAAAATGACGAGCATGATGCTGGGCACCTTCTCTAACGGGACGGGTGTTAGTGCCAGTCCGTACGGCTTTACGATCGCCGGCAAGACAGGTACGACAGAGACCAACTTTGATGCTTCTAAGGTCAATGACCAATGGATCGTCGGCTATACTCCTGATATGGTTCTTTCAACTTGGTTAGGATTTGAGCATGTGAGTGAAGATCATTACTTAACGGGAACTAGCGGACAAGTCGTTGGGAAAATATTCAAAGCAGAGGCCGAAAGCTTACTGCCTTATAGTCAAGGCACCCAATTCCAAGTTGCAGACGCTTATTGGACAGGTGGAAAATTGATGGCAGCCGATGAAGTACCAGATCCTGAGAGCAGTACGTCACAAAATGGCAATGATTGGCAGAAAACCATCGATGACTTTGCCGAAAGCGCCAAAGAAGGTATGAAGGAATTCGGCAGCAAGATCAAAGAAGGAACGAAAGAACTGTTTGGCGGCTTGTGGAATTCCATCAGCGGAAATTAAAGGAATTAGGCAACTGCTAGTCTAGAACCTGAGAAGAATGGTATACTAGAAAAAAAGAGGAGGCGTCAAAATGGCAAATATTTATGATACAGCAAACCAATTAGAACGTGAATTACGCGAGTCAGAACAGTTTCAAGATTTGAAAGGTTCTTTCGACCGCTTGAAAGCAAATGAAGAAGCGTATGCGTTATTCAAAGAGTTTCAAGAGTTGCAACAAAGCCTGCAACAAAAAATGATGGCTGGCGAAGAAATGACAGAAGAAGAAGCGCAAAAAGCCCAAGAATTATCGCAAAAAATTCAGCAAGACGGCATTGTTTCTGACTTGATGCAAAAAGAGCAAGCCTTCAGCTTAGTAGCCAATGACTTGAACCGCATCATCATGGGTCCTGTAAGAGATCTATACGAAGCGTAATCGCCAACCAACAAAGACCAAAGAAGCAAGTGAATCTTCAGAGCAATCGGCTGCAACTGCAAGAGCCTTTTCCAAAGAAGTTTCAAAATCGCTTCTTTGGTTTTTTTTATGAAAAAGGCGAACAAATTTTCGTATTTTGCTGACGAAATGCCTGAGAAATGTTATGATAGAAGCATTAAGGAGGGAGAAAGAAATGCGATTTTTACATAGTGCAGACCTGCATATCGACCGGTCATTTGAAGGGGTTCATTTGTTATCTGAAAAAGTGAAGACCCAACTCCCTGCCATCAATCAAAAAATCATCCGTAATTTGGTGGATGTTGCCTTAGAAAAAGCGGTCGATTTTGTTTTGCTGGCTGGGGATACATTCCATCAAGCACGGCCGAGTCTAAAAGTGCAGCATGACTTTTTTGCCCAACTGCAACGACTAGGGGAAGCACAGATCCCTGTCTATATGATTTTCGGCAACCATGATTATTATGATCCGCAACGGTATTGGTTTGCTTTTCCAGAAAATGTCATTCTCTTTTCATCAGAAGAAGTTCAAACGGTTCAAGGAACAACGAAAAACGGTGAAACCTATGCAATCAGTGGATTTAGCTACCAACATCCTTGGATCACTGAAAATAAAGTAACAGAATTTCCTGCAAGAGCAGCGGTGGATTACCATATCGGGCTTTACCACGGGGACCAAGCTGGTGAACGGTATGCCCCCTTTTCAATCAGTGAAATGAAACAAAAAGGCTATGATTATTGGGGCTTGGGGCACATCCATGTACCTAAGACGCTCTCAGAGCAGCCACCGATTCTCTATCCAGGTACACCTCAAGGAAAGACCAAGAAAGAACAGGCGACTGGGGTGATTTTGGCAGACTTAACGCCGCAGGGACCAACGATCGAGCGCTTGGAGATCGCAGAGATCGCTTGGCAAAAGCAAGTGGTCTCCTTAGCGGATGTGACTGCCTCGAATGCCGTATTGCCAGCGATCATCGAGCGCTTAAAAAGTCCTCGTTCGCGCTTGCTGCATCTGGTGTTGACCGATGTGCAGCAGCTGCCGCCAGATTGGTTTCCAGCTGCGGAAAAAAATGAATGGCTGACCTACCTCAATGAACGGTTGGCACAAACAGAGCCGCTGCAAGTGATCTATGCCCTTGAAGTCGAGCAAGCCAATGAAGACAAGATCGCATTGGCGGTATCAGAAGATTATATGCTGCAGTTTTTAGCGATGTATGAGTCGCCAGAGATGTTTGCGGATCGATTGTCGGATCTATTGCAGCATCCACTGATCCAGCGGGGGATCACCCATGAATCATTTCAAGAAGAAGTCTTGCAGCAAGCCAAGCAATTGTTGAAAGACGACTTTCAATGGGAGGAGCAGTCATGAGAATTTTAAAAGCAGAGATTACCGGTTTTGGGAAATACCATGAACAAAGCTTTGCCTTTCATCCGCAAAATCAGCTGCTCTTTGGGCACAACGAGATCGGAAAATCGACGTTGTATCAATTTATTGCCGCCATTTTGTTTGGCTTTCCGAAAAAGACAGCCAAGAAAAAAGACTATACCCCCAAAAACGGTGCTGCTTACGGTGGCAAGTTATGGTTGGCGCTGGAACCCTTCGGTGAAGTGATCGTGGAACGCTATCGGCAAGTGGACCGTGGTCGTGCCAAAGTCCATGTCGCTGGCCAGACGGTCGATGAGCAATGGCTGGCACAACACCTGCAGCCCCTCAATCGAGCATTGTTCTTCGATGTCTTTACTTTTCAGCAAGAGCAATTGACCCAGATCGATAAGCTAGAAGAAAATGAGCTGCACCAAGCGTTGATTTCTCTAGGGATCAGCGGCAGTCAAAAAATGCTGCAGCAAGTGGCGCAATATGAAACCACCAATCAGCAGCAATACAAGCCACGAGGGCAAAAGCTGCCTTTGAACCAAGCGTTAAAACAATTAGAAAAACTGCAAAAAACGATTGCGGAAAAAGAAAGCGAAGAAAGCCGCATCCAACAGCAGTATCAACAGATCGCCCAGCTGCAAGAACAGATCCAAGACTTGCGGCACCAGTATCAAGCATTGAATGACGCTTATCAGGAAAATCAGCAACAGCTGAGTCACTGGGGCCTTTATAAAGAGTGGCAGCAAATGGCACCAGCAGATACGCTAGCCGATCCTCAGCAAGTCCAAGCCATCAAACAGTTTTATCAGCAGTATCAGCAGCTGACGGAAGAAATTCGCAAAAAAGAAGCCGAATTAGATCAGTTGGAGCAAGGAAAAGAATCAGACAAGTATTTCTTTTACCTTGATCACGAGCATCAGATCAGTCACTTGCTGCAGCAGCAAGTGACGATGGCGCGTTTGGCAGATCGTGAAGCAGCAGCCAATCAACAAGAAACTGTCGCCATCACAGAGTTGAATCGCTTGATTGAAAAGCGCCAGTGGAGCAGAGAATCGCCGCCGCTAGTAACGGCTTCGATCCATGAACAAACCACACGTTTACTGCAAGAACGTGTGCAGTTAGAAGAGCTCGAAAAGCGCATGAGGCGTTTAGAAGAAAAAGCGCAATCTTTGCAAGCCACCGCGGCCCGCTTAGAACAGCAGCATCCTCAATTGATTGGCCGCAAGCCCGTTTCTCGCCCGCTATGGCCGCTAGGGATCGTCGGTGGGCTAGTCACAGTGATCGGTATCTTTTTGCCAAGTCCGTGGCGCTGGCTTGCATTAGGTGCGGGGATCTCATCGATCATCGGCAGTATTTTGCCGCTGATGAAAGCAGCACCAAACAAGCAGCAAGGCGTCAAGCAAGAATGGCAGACGGTCCTCATGCAGCTGGATCTACTGGGCGAAGAGTTGGCACAGCTGGAAAATGAGCAGCAGCAAAAGCAGCAGCAGATCAGCCGTGCCCACCAAGCGTTGACACCCTTTTTTGGTGATTTGCCGGTGGAAAACTGGCAGTCGCATCTATTCGCTTATGATGAAGATGTTGCTAGCTATCAAGCCTACTCGCAGCAGCGCAAGCAAGCCTATCAAGAACGGCAAGCTGTCACGGAAGAATTGGCCCCCTTTGAGGAGCAATTCCGCCCGTATGCGGAGTGGCTGCCGCTGCAAAACAAAACCTTGTTAGAAAAAGCGGCGATGTTGCAGAAGTTTCATGAAGAGATGCAAACGATCAAGCTTTCGCGGTTGCAACAACCTAGCACGTTACTGGCCCAACAATTGACCCGTACCCGCAACGAACGCGACCAGCTGTTTGCCCAAGCCAGTGCGCTCTTGCAGCAGCAAGGGTTAGATCACCCTGCAGAAATCAGCCTCTGGTTGAAGCAATGGGAAGCAGCGCAGCGCACGCAGCAGCGAGCAGAAGAATTGGCGGGGATGTTAACACCGATCTATCCCAAACCAGTCACACAAGCAGAATTGCTGCAGCAAAAAGACCAGATCAAGCAGCAGCAAACACAGCTTCAGGCACAAATGCAGCAGTTGACGGAGCACAAACAACGCTTGGAATTAGAAGCAGCAGCCAGTCAAAAAAACGGCACCTTGAATCAGCTTTATCAAGAAGAAAGTGAGCTGAAGGCGGTCATTGAAGAACTCGCTGTGGCATGGGGCAGTCGTCAGTTGGCGGCTTCAATTTTGACGGATGTCACGACTGAATTGTCAGAACAGCAATTGCCGCAGCTATTGTCAGCCGCTTCGACTTATTTTGAACAGCTTTCAAACGGACGTTATCAAAAGATTCTTCTGGAAAATGGTCTGTTAGTAGCGGCAAATGCCAGCGAGACCTTTTCGATCATTGACTTGTCCACAGGAACGAAGGATCAGTTGATCATGGCGTTACGTTTCGGTTATCTAGCGCTGCAAAAAAATCATCCTTTGTGCCCGATCATTATTGATGATGGTTGGTTGCATTATGACAGTGTTCGTAAGGAACGCTTCGCAGCACTATTAAAAGAGTTTGGACAAAGTTATCAAGTAATTTGTTTGTCTTCTGACCAAGAAATGGTAAGCTATTATCAGAAGTACCAGCAGCCTATCGAGGATCTGAGTAAAGGAAGTGAAAGATTTGGCTGATCGGCCAAATAAGCCCATGAAAAAAATTCGTGAATTAACTGTTGATGAAACGTTTCAACTTTTCTTACTGATCAAAAATGCCGATGTACGGATCGCGAAAAACGGCAAAAAGTTTATTGCCTTCACGTTTCAGGATACATCTGGCACGATTGATGGAAAGTTTTGGGATGCATCAGATGAAGAAATCGCCCGTTTTGAACCCGGGAAAGTGGTACTACTAGATGGGAAACGAGAAGTTTACCAAGGCAATCCGCAAGTCAAAATCATGCATTTGCGTTTAGCGAAGCCGGAAGAACCCCACGAACCAAGCCAATACATGGAAAAAGCGCCCTTGCGAAAAGAAGAGATGGAAGAAGAAATCAGTCAAACCTTGTTTGAGATCACAAATCCTCACTGGAATCGCATCGTCCGTTTCTTGTTGAACAAGTATAAAAAGGAATTCTTTGATTTTCCAGCTGCGAAGCGCAATCACCATGCCTTCGCCAGTGGATTGGCGTATCATACGACAACTATGCTGCGCTTAGGAAAAGCGATCGTCAAAGAATACCCTGAATTAAATGCGTCACTGCTGTATGCGGGCATTATTTTACATGATTTAGGAAAAGTGATCGAGTTGACAGGTCCGATGACGACAGAGTATACCTTGGCGGGGAATCTAGTAGGGCATTTGGTCTTAGTGGATGAAGAAATCACGCAAGCCTGTATGGCTTTGAAATTTGATGACAAAGAAGAAGATATCGTTGTTTTGCGGCATATGGTTTTAGCCCACCATGGCTTATTAGAATATGGGTCACCTGTTCGCCCCCGCATAATGGAAGCGGAGATCCTCCATCAGATCGATAATTTGGATGCTTCCATGCAAATGATGCTGACGTCGATTCGTTTAACGGAACCTGGTCAATACACAGACCGAATTTTTGGCATGGACAATCGGAGTTTTTATGTACCGAAAGAAGTGTAGCGGTGACCTTGTAGCACGATCAACTAAAGTGAATGACGGAAAGAACAAAAACCACGCTAGGCTTGCTTAGCGTGGCTTTTTTAGCTGCTGGAAAAGCAGTTGAATCGTAGATAGAAATCTAATCGGCACAAAAAAAGAAGCACCGCTATGACGGCACTTCTTTTTTTGTTTATTCAGCAGAAGAATCTGTAGCACTTTCACTTGTTGCAGTAGAATCATCGGTTGCCTCAGTAGCAGAAGAATCTGCTGCAGAGCTGTCTGTTGCATCCGTTGCAGAAGAGTCAGCAGTTGAATCTTCTGTTTCGGCAGCTGTGATGTAATCAGAAAGCAAGTCTGCTAAGTCAGAGTCTTTCATTTTCACGTTGGCTGCTTGCAATTCTTGACCGATCGTTGCTGCCATAAAGGTTGAATCATTCAACAACGTGTTTTGAGCAATTTCAGTCAATTCATCTTTGTATTTATCCATATCGTTGCCTTTGTCTTGGTTTTTCACCATTTTCACGATATAGTATTCCGTCGTATAAGTCGACGTGTTGGTTGCAGAGATCACTTCAGAGATTTCACCATCTTTTAAATCAAAAGCGGCTGTTTTCACTTCGTTTGGCACAGCAGTTGACGTAGAATCGAATTTGATCGTTCCGCCATCTTCTTTTGTTGCTGCATCCGTTGATTTTTCTTTAGCGATTTCGCCAAAGTCAGCATCATCTTTTTTCGCTTCTTCTAAGACATCTTTGGCATCATCTTCACTTGCTACTTTGATGATTTGTGCTTCTACTTCTGGGTGGAAAGAATCCCAAGCAGTTTTCATTTCTTCATCAGTAATATCCATGTTGGCTTTTAAGCCTTCACGTAACGCAAGCTGTTCTTTCAATTCTGCACGGTAAGATTTCACCGTATAACCAGAAGCAGTCAAGGTTGATTCAAAGGAATCACTACCGCCGTATTGTTCAGCCACGTTGTTGAATTGTTCGTCGATCATTTCTTCAGTCACGTCATCGCCGTATTTTTCATTAAAGACTTTTAAGACGATCATTTGACGCAACGCTTGTTGGTTTTCTGAACTTGTTTTTGCTTTGTCATAAAAATCTTGAACAGTGATTTTACCGCCCTTCATTGTTGCGATTTCCTCACTTGAGTTTCCACAAGCCGCTAATGCAAAAAGACTCATTGCACTGACTGCTACTAAAAGTAATTTTTTCTTCATTCGTTTAAGCACTCCTAATTCTAAAAAGATTCATAATAATCACTGCACCTACTATACCACTTCTAGAAATGGTTGGGAAGAAAACAGTGGATGTTTCAAACAAAATTCATAAAAACTACAAATTTTCGATTTGTTTGTCATCCGCTGCGCTTTGGGCTTGAATCGTCGTAATGTGTTGATTCAATTGCTCCATTTGGGTCTTGATCCGAGCAAGGCGCGGTTGGGCTTGGAATTTGAAGGCTTCCAAATCTTTCGTGAAAGACTCCGTAACAACAGGGATCGTTTCGTCGATCGTTTTGCGGGTCACCATTACGGCATCTTTTAGCTGTTTGACGCTGTCATTGAATTCTAAGGTCGCTTCTGTCGTGTCATCTAAATAGCGAATCAATTCTTCACGGGTTTCATTGCCGCTTTTCGGTGCAAAAAGCAAACCGCCTAAGCCGCCGGCGATGGACCCGAATAATAGTCCTTTAAGAAAATTGCCGATCATTTAGTCCACCTGCTTTCCAATTTTTTCGGCGATTGCCGCTAGTTCTTCCCCCGTGTAATTGTCTGCGTGATTGCCAAAATGGATCTTGAAATCATCGTCTTTGCTGTAACGAGGAATCAAATGGACATGGGAATGGAAGACCGATTGGTACGCCAATTCTTTATTGTTGTTGATGATATTTAAGCCTTCGATCTCAGGGAATGCTTTTTCGATCGCCCGAGCAATCTTAGGGATGCGGGCAAAAACCGCTGCTGCCAACGTTTCATCGTACTCAAAAATATCCGTCACATGGGTTTTGGGAATCACCAATGTATGACCAGGGGTGACTTGGGAAATATCTAAAAAGGCATAAACTTGCTCATCCTCGTAGACTTTGTAGCTAGGGATCTCACGATTGTTGATTTTACAAAAAATACAATTTTCCATTGTAAAAAAACCTCCTTGATCTATTACCTCTACTTTACCATATTTTGCTTTTTTTCGTCTGGTTTCCTCTTTGAAAAAGTCGGAACAAGGCAACTGTTCCTTCAACAAAGGCGCTTTTTTAAAGAAATGCGAAAAGCGAGCGAGAAACGCTTGCATTTAGATTCCAACAACCCTAGACTTAATATCAGAAATCAATTGGAAAGAAGGAACCTATGAAACCGATCATCAAAGAAACCTTACAGAAAAAAACAACGACTTCAGCGAAGCTCCGCTATTTGGCTTATGCCTATAAAGAATGGTTGATTGCGATCACGCTGTTTGTGGTGTTCGCAGGTTCGATCACCTATTCGCTAACGCGTCCAAAAGAAGAAGTAGTCAATGCCGCCATCGTCACTGAAACAGCGATGGACCCTACGGTGCAAAGTGAATTGGAGACAGCCGTTGAGACCTGGGCGATCGACCAAGGGTATCAAAAAGAAGAGCTGAGGATCAGTCTGGTTTCCTATGCTGAACCTGCTGCTGTTCAAGCCTTTACTACCCGCCTTGCCGCCGGTGCGATCCAAATGGTCATTTTTCCAGCGAGTGATGCACAACTGTGGCAAGAACGCTTTGGCAGCCAAGAATTGCCGCAAGAAACCATTACAGTGGGAGAAAACGAATTTATCTTACAAGTCACGAATAAAGAAAAATAAGCAACGGTTTTGCTAGCGGATTGAAAAAAAGAGCCTACGTTGACAGAAAGCCGTAATTAGGCGAATCGGAGGAAAAGAATGACTTTACAAGTAGCAAATGTGACAGGCGGTTATAACCAGCTGCCAGTCTTAAAAAATATTGATTTTACGATCGGCGATGGTGAGCTCGTTGGTCTGATTGGCTTGAATGGGGCGGGGAAGAGTACGACGATCAAAGAAATCATCGGGTTACTGCAACCTCACAGCGGGACGATCACGATCGACGGCTTGACCTTGAAGGAGAACCCAGAGCAATACCGCAAACAAATCGGGTATATTCCCGAAACCCCATCTTTATATGAAGAATTGACCTTAAGAGAGCACATTGAAGTGACAGCGATGGCCTATGATCTTCCGCAAGAAGAAGCCATGAAGCGAGCGGAGCGTTTATTAAAAACCTTTCGCTTAGAAAACAAACTCGATTGGTTCCCAGCAAACTTCTCAAAAGGGATGAAACAAAAAGTCATGGTGTTGTGTGCCTTTTTGATTGAGCCAAGCGTCTACATCATTGATGAACCTTTTCTAGGATTAGATCCTTTAGCGATCAATGCGTTATTGGAACTGATGAATGAGATGAAACAAACCGGGGCATCAATTTTGATGTCCACCCACATTTTAGCAACCGCAGAGAAGTATTGTGACAAATTCATCCTACTGCATAACGGTGAGATCCGCGCACAAGGGACATTGGCGCAGCTAAGAAGCCAATTTCAAGCACCAGAAGCCTCCCTTGATGATCTGTACCTCGCACTGACAAAGGAGAGTCAAGCATGAAGCAGTTTTTCTCGCAACGCTTACAGCGGCATCAAAAACAGATGACACGCTATTTGCGCTATGTCTTCAATGATCATTTTGCTTTGATCAGCACCTTCTTAGTGGGAGGCCTAGGGCTGTATTATTCGGAATTGCTAAAAACATTGCCGCGGCCGTTTCCATTAGGCGGCGTCATCGTGGTCGCTGTTTGGCTCTTTGTTTTACCGCTGGGACGTTTAGCGACACTGACGAAACCGGCAGATTTGATTTTTCTGTTAGCCAAAGAAGGGCAAATGAGAAGTTACCTCAGTCAAGCTCTGCGTTATTCTCTCTGGCTGCCCTTTGGGGTCTTATTTTTAGCCGTAGGAGCAACGATGCCTTTAGTCGTGGTCACAGCAAACAGTACATTTGCTTCCTTTCCCTTCTTTTTAGGAATGATGTGGCTGTTAAAATTGGGGGATCTTTCACTGCAGCGGATTCGGTTGTATCAAGAAACACAGCAGCAAGTCAAACAGCAGCGAGGAATCTGGTTCGCCAGTGCGTTAGCTGCCACACTTGCCAGTATTTATGTAGCACCTTGGCTAGGGTTGGTGATCAGCATCCTCCAAGCAATCTGGTTCCTCTTTGGCGTGAAATCTAATCGTCAGCTCTTGGATTGGGACTATATGATCCAAGCCGAGCAATCGCGCTTATTACGGATCTATCGGTTTATCAACTTGTTTACAGATGTTCCCCAAATCACGACGGAAGCCAAACGACGCAAATACCTCGACTGGTTGCTGGCAAAGATCAAACCAGCCCAAAGCAATACGTATCTTTATCTTTACTTGCGCCGAGTGATTCGTGGTGGGCAATACGGCGGTCTTTATGTCCGTTTATCCTTGATTGGTGGCTTCGTCTTATTCTTTGTCGATGAGCTTTGGATCAGTCTGCTGATCGGCTGCTTGTTTCTTTATCTGATCGGTTTCCAACTGATCCCTTTGATCAATGAATTTCAATACATGGTTTTGACCCATTTGTATCCCGTGCCAGAAAAACAAAAAGCCGCAGCAATCAAAAAAATTATCGGGTCACTTTTGCTTGTGACGACTGTTTTTTTCGGCGTGATCTGTTGCTTGCGCTTGCCCGTTGTTTGGCAAGGGGGCATCGCTTTTGTGGGCTTCTTCCTCTTTGCGGGTCTTTTTTTAGGCATCTACTTGCCAGGGCGATTAAAGAAAATGCACGCCTGATCCTCAGGAAACCTCTCTTACAAAAAGCGAACGCATATGCGCTTGACGGCGACCCTTTAGGAAGCTAGAATAAGAGGTACTGCGAAATAAGGAGAGAAGCTAGGATGGATATTCGCTTGGATCAAGATTGGCGTATGCGGCCGATCAAAGGCGACACCGGGAAAGCCTATATCGGGCTCAAGGACAACGACAAAGTCTTTATCAAACGAAATACGACCCCGATGCTTGCGGCACTCTCTAAAGAGGGCATTGCACCCAAACTCGTCTGGACGAAACGGACGGGAAATGGGGATACGCTCTCCGCACAAGAATGGCTGGATGGACGGGTCTTAGATCCCGATGAGATCGGCCAAAGAAATGACGTCATTGATGTGTTGTATCACTTGCATCATTCAAAAACGCTGGCACAGATGCTAAGCAAAATCGGCGGACAAGTCAGAACGCCTGAACAAATGCTGATGGATTATCAAGATCAGCTGCCTTCTGCGGTGGCTCAAAACCGTTTTATTCATTTGGTCACCGAGTATTTAAAAGCCAATATTCCAGCTTTTGACGAGCAAAAAGCCGCGGTCGTCCATGGCGATGTCAACTATCGAAATTGGCTGGTTTGTCAAAACTATTTGTATTTAGTCGATTGGGATTCCGTGATGTTTGCAGATCCAGCAATCGATATCGGGACTATTTTAGGTCACTATGTGCCGCTATCCAGCTGGTCCCATTGGCTGGTGCGCTACGGTATCCATAGCAGCAGCGAAGTGATCGAAAAAATTTATTGGTATGCATTGTTGAGTATGCTGCAAGAGGTCAAAAAATATTATCTGCGGGGCGATTACAAAGCCATGAATGCAGAGATTTTACAATTAAAACGAATTTATAGTGAATGAAGAGAAGATGGAGCGAGGCAATTTGGTTCCATCTTGTTTTTTCGGAAAGGAAGAAACATGAGAGTAAGAAAACGTGCAGGTGCAAAAGAGCTGATTGAAGCTCATCCACAATACGTCGTTGCAGAGCCTACCGAATGGAAAGGGCGTTGGCATGAACGCTTTGGCAATGATCATCCGCTACACATCGAGATCGGCATGGGAAAAGGTCAATTTATTACGGAAATGGCGAAAGCTCATCCCGAAATCAATTATATTGGGGTAGAGATGCAGATCAGTGTCGTTTCGATCGCATTGGATAAAATGATCGAGCAGGAGATCCCAAACTTGCAGCTGCTGCATGTGGATGGTTCGGCTTTGACCAACTATTTTGCGGACAATGAAGTAGACCAGATCTACTTGAATTTTTCTGATCCATGGCCTAAGAAGAAGCATGAGAAGCGCCGTTTGACTTCTAAAGCCTTTTTAGCGGTGGACGAGCAAATTTTACGACCTAATGGCGAGATCCATTTCAAAACGGACAACCAAGGATTGTTTGAGTATTCCTTAGCGAGCTTTTCTCAATATGGCATGATCATCAAACAAGTTTGGTTGGACCTGCATAACAGTACCTTTGAGAACAATATCATGACGGAATATGAAGAAAAATTCTCAAGCCGCGGGCAGCGAATCTATCGGGTGGAAGCCCAATTTGTGGCAAAAGACCCGCAGGAATAAAGAAGTGACGAAAGACGAAGCAAATTTGCTTCGTCTTTTTTTTCTATTCTCAAAAGGCTTGCGTATTTCTTTTTAGGAGGGATAAGTCGTGGATATTCAAGCATTCTCAGATGAGTTGATTCACTATGGCAGACAAGAACGCATGCAGGATCTGGCCATTTTGCCGAGCGGTACACAGATGGAGGTGATTTTCAGTAAAAGCTATCTCAGAAAGACCTATCAAGTACTGACCAACGAAGAAGCCCAGCAGCTGATCACTCGCTTCAAATTTTTAGGAGGAATGGAGGTGGGAGAACGACGCAAAGCTCAGTTAGGAGCAGTCAGTTATCCGTTAGGCGATCAGCTGCAGCGGCTGCGCATCTCCACAGTCGGTGACTACCAAGGGCGTGAAAGTCTCGTGATGCGGTTTCTTTATCCTTTGACTCAGGAGCATCTGCGCTATTTTTTTGCAGAAGACGTCCAACAGATCCAACAGGCAACCAAACAAAGAGGACTGCATTTGTTTTCCGGTCCCACTGGCTCAGGGAAATCGACCCTCATGTATCAATTAGCTCGGGCAACCAAGGGGCAAATCATTACCATCGAAGATCCTGTGGAGATCGAGGAGCCGCGCTTTTTACAGCTGCAAACCAATTTGAAGATCGAACAAGACTATGATGAATTGATTCGCTTGTCCTTGCGGCATCGTCCAGACCTGCTTTTGATCGGCGAGATTCGTAACAAAGAAACGGCGCAAGCCGCTGTACGAGCCGCTCTGACAGGTCACCGAGTATTTGCCACGATCCATGCCCGAGGTGTAGCAGAAACCAAGACGCGGCTGCTGGAATTGCTCGGGACAGACGATCGTCTGGCGCACGCGTTGCAAGGGATCATTTATCAGCGATTGTTGCCAAATGAAGCGAATGAACCTCATGGATTGCTGGCATATCACTTTTATGAGGGGCAAGTGGAAAAACAGTGGCAACACGTACTAAAACAAGTGAAAGAAAGTGGGTGGATCAGCGATGAAGTTTATGAAAAAGAAGCCCCAGCTACCACGCCGTGCAACTGAAGCCCTCTTAGTCACCTTCACGGTGTTATTGGAGAGTGGCTTTTCCCTACAAGAAAGCCTCCAAGTGCTGCTGCGCAGCCGCCAGTTTTCTGAACCTGTGATCGAACAGCTGATTGTCCATCTGGCCCAAGGGCAAAGCTTTGCAGCAGCGGTAGCGCCGTTGTCGTTATCGGCTACTGAAAAAAGTCAGCTTCATTTAGCAGAAAGGCATGGGGATCTCACGGCGACCTTGCGGCGGATGGTCGACTACCATAAATTGGTCAACAAGCAAAAACAGCTGCTGTACAAAGTAGCTGCCTATCCGCTTTTGTTACTGGTCTTTTTAATAGCTGCGCTTTTTGGGATGCACCGCTTTTTATTGCCCCAATTGCTAGCCTCTGGCATGATCGACGAAGGTCATTGGGGCATTCGCGCCATCACTTGGGCACCAGCAGTACTTATCCTCTTCTTGTTGTTAAGTGTGCTGCTTTTTGTGATCAGCCGCTGGGTGTTTGCCCGCCGCACTGCCTTGCAAAAAGCTGTGTTTTTCAGCCACCTGCCATTGTTCGGAGCATTGTACACGAGTTATCACACGAGTTTTTCCGCATTGGAATGGGGCAAGTTGTTTCAGCAAGGGTTAGATATCCAACAGATCATCGAGTGTATGGAGCACACCAATAAAGCTACCTTGATCCAAGAATTAGCACGAGAACTGCGAGTGACCTTGACACTTGGGGGCGAACTCCCAGAAAAACTTCGTCATTTCTCGTTTCTCACACCCGAATTTTCTTTGATCGTCTTTCAAGGAGAAGTACGAGGAAAGTTAGGAGAAGAGCTTTTTTTATACAGTCAATTATTGATGGAACGCTTGTTTCAACGAATCGAAAAAGCCATTCACTGGGTTCAGCCTCTGATTTTTTTGTTGGTTGCTTTAATGATCGTTGGGATCTATGCCGCTATGTTTTTACCAATCTATGGAAATATCCAAGGAGTGATCGAATGATAGAAAAGAAAGTAGCATCTCCTCGCAAGCAGGGGATTTGGCGTGTCAAAAAAGGCTTTACATTGGTTGAAATGCTAGTCGTTTTATTAGTGATCAGTATTTTGGTTTTGTTGTTTGTCCCAAATCTTGCCAATCAAAGAGGAATCATTGATGAGAAAGGAAATGCGGCGATCGTGAAAGTAGTGGAAACCCAGATCGAACTCTTTCGTCTAAATGAAGATCGGGTGCCTTCGAAAGAAGAATTGATTGCAGAAGGGTATGTATCTGAGGAACAATATGCGATTTATGAGCAGAGAAAGTGAGAACAATGGCACTAGGGGATTTTCTGGGTTTACCTTGATGGAAAGTCTCTTGGTACTCTTGGTCAGTAGTCTCTTCCTCTTTTTCCCCGTCGTGGCTATCGAGTACTATCAACGATCTGCGGAAGTTTTCGGCTTTTGTGCTCGCTTAGAAAAAGGACTCTATACCTTGCAGCAATCGGCCATCATCGATAACACACAAACTCGAGCAATCTATCAAGCAGAGCCAACACCAACTGTTTCATTTTACGGCGCTGCAACTGAGCCAGTCACCAAGATCGACGTTCCTCCTCAACTAGCGATGCAGGCGTTTCCCGATATTCTTTTTAGTAGTCAATCCGGCAACAACAGCAGTCTGCGAAGGATCATTTTCTATTGGCAGGAGAAAAAGCAAACCATCAGCTATAAGTTTTTATTTGGGAGTGGCCGTTATGAAAAAATCGTTGAATAGTGGGTTCATCTTAGCAGAAAGCCTGATTGGCTTTGGGGTCTTGGCAACTTGTGTGTTACTGTTTTTAGCAATGCAGACCGCTTCACTGACGCAAAGTGCGGCATTGCAAGAAAAAGCCCAAATGCTGCGGGTGCTGTATGAAGAAGTCCAGAACCACTCCTTTGATGCGTCAACCATTACCTACACGACGCAGCGTCAGGCAGTCTATCAAGTTCGCTTTTGGCAAGCAGCGCAGCATCAACAAGCACGCATCCAAAGCTGCGAGCAGCTCTGGGAGATCGTGTATGAAGAGTAAAGGCTTTACTTTGTTGGAGTGTCTGTTGTCTTTATGGGTATTGGCGATCTTCTTATTGCTGATCAGCGGGATCGTTAAGCACCTCGCACCCGTCAATCAGCAGATCATGGCTCGCAAAGATCAAGAATGGCATGTGTTTTTGTTTCAGCTGGAACGGGAATTAAGTACCTGTACCTATCTATCGGTCAGTGAGACCACACTGTATTTGCGAAGCAGTCAAAACAATTCGGTCACCATCGATCGCATCAATCGCGTGCTGCGAAAGCGGGACAACAATGGGTATCAACCACTATTGACAGAAGTAACGGATGTGTCTTTTGAGAAAATTGGCGCAGCGATCCGCTTTACCGTTTCCTTTGAGAATGGAGAGCAGAAAATTGGACAATGGAAAATTCACACACAAGAGGCGGCATAAAGGCGGTATTTTACTCACAGCATTGTTGTTTGTGCAGCTGTTGAGCTTGATGTTATTGCTAGTGTTAGAAAACAGCCGCACAACAGCCCTTTTTTATACAAAAACCATTGAAACCTATGAAGCCCGCATCATGAGCGAACTGTTTCATGCGGAATTCTTGCAAAACGAATTGGCAGATCAAGGGTCACGACTTTATAATGTAGGAAAGTTGACCTATGAACGGCAAGGACAACTCTTACAGATCGAGTGCCATGTCAAAAGCCGCCGCTTTACATTTACCTTTTTGTTACCTGAAGAAGAGCCTGAAATAGACACAGATGACCAAGAAGAATAGTACAGGAAAAGGATGGTTGTTTCGACCATCCTTTTTCATACAGAAATAGAAAAAGAATGTTTACAGCTTCACAAATTATTCTAAACGAAAGCGATTGATTATTTTGGATGAATCGGCTAAAATTAAACAGGTATATATGTTGTTATAGTTTTGAAAAGAGGTGCAAGATGTCCGCAGAAAAAATGGAAACGTCTTTTCATTTGACCGTTGAAGCGATCCAACTGCTTCAAAACGCATTGGAAACGTCTTTTTTTGATGCTTACGTAGAGACGATCGAAAATTTTGTTGATCAATACCAAGTTCGCGTGATCGATGGGGTACCAGATGAAGCAACTGCTGCTCGTTTAGAAACCATCTATCAAGAAATTCGAGCAATGGAACTATCGGCAGAAGAAAAACGCAAGCTTGCGCAGTTGGTTTTGTTGAAAGGCAGCCAAACGGAGCGCCTGCAGGCCAATCACCAACTGACACCAGATAGTCTTGGGTTTTTATTCGTCTATTTGATCGAGCAGTTGAGTAGTGCCGATCAACCAGTGAAACTTCTTGATTTATCGGTAGGCATGGGGAATCTCTTATTGACAGTCTTGCTGAATCTGCAATTAGCCAAGCGTCCAGTAGAAGGAACCGGTGTGGATATTGACGAAACCTTGTTGGCGATCGTAGCTGCAACTGGCGAATGGACCAAAGCGCCCTTGCATTTGTTCCATCAAGATGGCTTGCAAGAGCTTTTGATCGAACCGATGGATCTGGCGATCAGCGATCTACCGGTGGGCTATTACCCACAAGATGACAAAGCCCGCAGCTTTATTACGGCGGCTCCAGAAGGACACAGTTACGCCCATCATTTGTTGATGGAACAAGCGATGAACTATGTCAAAGCTGGCGGTTACGGTTTGTTCTTACTACCAAGCAATTTCTTGGAAACGGAACAGAGTGAATTTTTGAAAAAATGGCTGAAAGAAAAGGTTTATTTGCAAGGAATGATTCAGCTTCCTGAAGAACTCTTTAAAAATGAACATTCACGTAAAAGTATATTGCTTTTACAAAACCACGGAGGGACAAGCAAACAAGCAGAAGAAGTCTTGCTGGTCAAGCTAGCCTCACTGAAAGAACCAAAGAACATCACAAAACTTTTTGAACAATTTGCGGCTTGGAAAGCAGCAAATCTGTAATATAATTCGGATAAGGAGATCATCATGTCAAAAACAATCGCAATCAATGCTGGAAGTTCAAGTTTAAAATGGCAATTATATCAAATGCCAGAGGAAACAGTTGTCGCTAAAGGAATCGTTGAACGAATCGGTTTGAAAGATTCTATCTTTACCATCAAATATGGGGAAGATCAAAAATTCGAACAAATCATCGACATCAACGATCACGAAGTAGCTGTAAAAATGTTATTGGATCAACTGATCGAATTAAACATTTTAGGTGCTTATGATGAAATCACTGGCGTCGGTCACCGCGTCGTTCACGGCGGAGAAGATTTCCCTGATTCAGTTGTGATCACAGACGAAGTGATGGAACGCATCCAAGCATTGGCTGAATTTGCGCCATTACACAACCCAGCAAACTTGATGGGGATCACTGCTTTCAAAAAAATCTTGCCTGAAATCATCAGTGTCGCTGTTTTTGATACTTCTTTCCATGCAACGATGCCAAAACACAATTACCTATACAGCTTGCCATTAGAGTACTATAACGAGTTTAAAGTACGTAAATATGGCTTCCACGGTACAAGCCACCGTTATGTTTCTGAGCGTGCGGCAGAAATGTTAGGCAAACCAATCGAAGAATTAAAAATCATCACTTGCCATCTAGGGAACGGTGCGTCGATCACTGCGGTTGACGGCGGACAATCAGTAGATACATCAATGGGCTTCACGCCATTAGCTGGTGTAACGATGGGAACACGTTCTGGTGACATCGATCCTGCTGTTTTGCCTTACTTAATGGAAAAATTAGATTTGAACATCGATGAAATGGTGGATGTTTTAAACAAAAAATCTGGTTTATTAGGCTTAACTGGTATTTCCAGCGACATGCGCGATCTAGAAGCAAACTACGACAAAGAAGAAGTCAAAGTTGCTTATGACGTCTTTACTGACCGCATCCGTAAATACATCGGTGGCTATGTAACGACCATGAACGGTGTCGATGCGATCGTCTTTACTGCTGGTATCGGTGAAAATGATGCCCACGTCCGCAGCGAAGTTATCAAAGGCATGACTTGGTTTGGTTGCGAATTAGATGCCGATCAAAATGCCAAACGCGGCGAAGAATTAGTGATCTCAACTGAAGAGTCAAAAGTCAAAGTACTTTTGATCCCAACAGATGAAGAATTAATGATCGCTCGCGATGTGGAACGTTTACGCGGCTAAGCGAAAACCTTCCTTAGAATAGAAGCTGAAACACATGCAAGAGAAATGCTTGCATGTGTTTTTTTGTAGGAAAGTCCGCAAAACGGGGCTAGAGAGAAAAATTGGTGAAGACCATTTTCTAATTTTTTAAACAGAAAATTTAATAATTATACATATGGAAATTGGCTCATACTGCACCTAGGTGGAGGGCTTCTCATTTTGCTTTCATTTGAATTTAAATTTCCCTCCTTTTTTACAAGATGTTCTCAGGGAAATACCCTTGTAAAAGTTGCCAAATGGGAATAAACTGGCATTTGTGAATTTTCAGAAAAATTCCGCTATTTTATTTTCATTAATTTTTATAAGGGGCCATTACATATGGAAAAAGAAAAAACATTCTTAGGTCAGCCGCGAGGGCTGTCGACTTTATTCTTCACGGAAATGTGGGAACGATTCAGTTATTATGGTATGCGGGCGATTCTGGTGTACTTCATGTACGATGCAGTTGCCAACGGCGGCTTAGGGTTGCCAAAAGGAACGGCTGTGGCGATCATGTCGATTTACGGTTCCTTAGTGTATATGTCAAGTATTGTTGGCGGCTGGATCTCGGACCGTCTGTTAGGATCAAATAAATCCGTCTTTTATGGTGGGATCTTGATCATGTTAGGACACATCGTTTTGGCAACACCTTTAGGGATTCCAGCGTTGTTTGTGTCCATGATGCTGATCGTCATCGGAACCGGACTCTTGAAATCTAACGTGTCGGGTATGGTGGGGCATTTATACAGCAAAGACGATATCCGTCGGGATGCTGGTTTCTCGATTTTCTACATGGGGATCAATATTGGCGGCTTGTTAGCACCGATCATCGTCGGGATCTTAGGACAAGAGGTCAACTACCACTTAGGCTTTTCGATTGCTGCTATCGGGATGTTCATCGGGTTGGTGCAGTATTATGTGCAAGGAAAAACCACGTTGAAAAGTGTAGCGATCGCGCCAACGAATCCCTTATCGGCAGCCGAAAAGAAAACCTTCTTCCGAGCAGTCGTTCTGGTTCTTCTCGCGTTGGCAGTGTTGTTTGGCGCAGCAGCAGCAACTGGCCATCTGACGGTTGATTTCTTCATCAACTTTATCAGTGTTCTAGGTATTTTCTTACCGATCTACTACTTTACCAAAATGCTGCGTTCGAAAGATGTCACACCAGATGAAAAGAAAAAAGTGTTGGCCTACATTCCGCTGTTTTTGTCAGCGATCGTCTTTTGGTCATTGGAAGAACAAGGCTCATCGATCTTGGCATTGTTTGCCGCTGACCGTACGCAATCAACGTTATTCGGCATCAATATTCCAGCAAGTTTGTATCAAACCTTAAATCCACTTTTTGTCGTCTTATTGACACCTGTCTTTGTCTGGTTGTGGACCAAACTAGGCTCTCGTCAGCCACGGACAGAAGTGAAGTTTGCCATCGGTTTAGTCTTAGCCGGTTTGTCCTTTCTATTGCTAATGCTGCCAAGCCTCTTGTTTGGAGTAGAAGAACGGGTCAGCCCATTATGGTTGGTATTGAGCTTCTTCATCATGATTGCAGGGGAAATGTGTCTTTCACCGGTGGGCTTGTCGGTGACGACCAAACTAGCGCCGAAAGCCTTCGAAGCACAAACCTTGGCGATTTGGTTGTTAGCAGACGCTTCTTCACAAGCCATCAATGCGCAAATCGCTCGGTTCTATACACCGCAAACAGAAGGGATGTACTATGGCATCGTCGGCGGAGTAGCCGTTGTTGTCGGCATCATCTTGTATTTAGCTAGAAAACCGATCCGCAACTTGATCGGCAACATTCATTGATCAAAAAATAAAAACTTGATTTTCCGCGTATGCATGGATTGAACAACCCATGCATATGGCAGGAAAATCAAGTTTTTTTGTTGCGAATCAATCTCTTAGTCAATCAAGGGGCTCAGGGACTGGCGCGTGATCTGCTGCTGTGCAATGACCAGGGCTTCTTGGAAGTGCTGCTGTAAAAAGTAGCGGTCATGGCTGACCGCCAGCAGGGTCCCTTGATAATCTTGCAGCATTTCTTCAATTTCTTCTCGGGCATAGCTGTCGAGGTGATTGGTTGGTTCATCCAAAATCAGGACGTTGATTTTTTCTAAAAAGAGTTTCAGTAACGCCAAACGGATTTTTTCACCACCAGATAAATCTTTGATTCGTTTGGCCACATCACTTTGATAAAACCCACTTTTGGCCAATTGCCGACGAGCAGCCTCTTCGTTTCCTGTCAACATCTGTACGTAGGCCAACAAGCGGCTCTCAGGATCGGCAAACTGTAGCTGTTGGGGCAAATAGCCGATTTGTAAGCTGCTGCCGCGCTTGATAGTGCCGCCGCTAGGAAGCTCCTCACCGAGAAGTAATTTGAGTAAGGTTGATTTTCCGGTACCATTGTCGCCGATGATGGCTAGATGCTCCCCACGGTAGATTGCAAAACTGCTGTCTTTGAATAGGAGCTGATCGGCATATTGCTGGTGCAAGTCACGAACGATGAACACCTCTTTGCCTGATTTCCCGCCATTTGCCAAGCCTTGCAGCCGATTTTTCGGGGGCGCTGGCGGTTTGACCAGTGTAAGTTTCGCTAGGCGGCGTTCCAATTCTTTGGCTTTTTTGAAGAAGGATTCATTGTCTCCTTCATGGCCCCACTGACGAAACCGACGAATCATGACTTTCAGCCGCTGGACTTCTTTTTGCTGCAGCTCGTAATTTTTGGTCAGCTCCGCCAAGCGAGCTTCTTTTAAGACACGAAATCGGCTATAGTTCCCAGGATACTCAATCAAGGCGCCTTCTTCCAGTTCCCAGGTCTTGGTGGTGACTTGATCGAGAAAGTGCCGATCGTGCGAAACGACTAGAACCGCTTTTTTCGTATTCTGTAAATAATTTTCCAACCAGCGAATACTGGAAAGATCCAAGTGATTGGTTGGTTCATCCAGTAACAGCAGGTCAGCATCAGCAACTAATACTTTGGCTAAAGCGACTTTAACCCGTTCACCGCCGCTAAGCTCTGTTAAGCGTGCGTTCTGTCGATGGGGAATTCCTAAGCCTTGTAAGATCGCGGAAATTCGGTCTTCCAATCCATAGCCGCCCAGCTCTTCAAAGCGCTGCTGCAGCTCGCCATAACGGATCAGACACTTCTCTAAATCAGTATCGGGTTCTGCCATCAAGGCTTCGTAATGGCTCATTTGCTGTTTGAGTTCTTGAATGGTAGCAGCAGAATGGAGCAGGTAGTGGGTAACGGTTGCTTCAGAAACTGTCAACTCTTGCTCGACCGTCCCGACCCTCAAGCCTTTTTGGCGGCTGATAACGCCGCTATCGACGCCTTCACTGCCAGTCAAGATTTGTAAAAAGGTTGATTTGCCCGTTCCGTTAATGCCGACTAAGGCAATTTTTTCTCCAGCTTCGATTTGGCAGGCTAACTCCTCAAATAACGGATTCCCGCCGATGGTTTTTTTTATAGCAATTGCTTGTATAATCATGATCTCTCTCCTTGAGACCACTCAAAAAGGCCATGGATACCCATGGCCAGTGTTATTTAAACTCAGATTTCCTTGAGAAAAATACCTTGAGATGGCCATTGATTTTACGTAAATTTAACTGTTTTGGACAGACTCGTCCCGTCAACAGCAACTGTAAAACCAATTGCATGGCTAAATGCGATATGGTATCGTTGGTAATTTTCATTACTTGTTATTTTAGTCATGCGCATCATGGTAGTTTCCCCTCCTTTGTGTCTTTGTCTTTTCAGTGTACCTGAAAGTATCAGAAAGTTCAACCAGTACTGGCGGTTTCTTAGCGTTCCTCGATGCGTAATTCTGTCAGAGAGCTTTCTTTCATCTGACCGATGACTAATGGAACGGTCTCATGAACCACATCACTGTATTCTAAGCCGAACCAGCGTTCAGGTGAAATGGTATGGCGTTTGATAAAAAGCTTCGTCTGCATGACTTGCTTCTGCCATTTGCTTAATGCAGTTGCATTCGACAGCTCTTCTTCGATCATCACGAATTGGAAATCGCCCACATTGCGTCCAGGCGTTAAGGAGTAGCGTTGCGGCTGCAGCGGCAAGCGACCATCTTTCATCAATTCTTGAATGATTTGGCGAATGTAGAGATTGACTTCTTGCGGCACCCGAAAGCCGAGATAAAGCTTTAGTTTAACGATAAAATCGGTATCTGCCATCGAAACTTCATATTTTTTCGTATAGGGTTCGTCGGTGACTTCCACATTGACGAACCAATACACTTTGGCACGTTTTGGCCGTTTGTCTAAAATGGAATAGATGAACTGCTGACCGATCTGATCGTCTTGCAGTTTAGGAACCATGAAGACGACGTTCGTCTGAGATAACGGCAAAGAATCATCTTCCCGCAACTGTTTCAATTGAGGGATGTAGGTAGAAAGCGCAACTTCTTCGGCAGCATTTTCTTGAATACGATTGCCCCATTCCCAAATCAGCATCACGCCGATGATCACGCTGGCTAATAAGATGGCAACGTAACCGCCATGGAAAAATTTGGTCGCACTGGAGATAAAGAAAATCCCCTCGATCGCTGCAAAAAAGAGCGTGATGAACGGTGCCAAGAAACGGGTCTTCTTGTTTTGGTGCAAGTAGAAATACAGCAAAATAGTGGTCATCAACATCGTTACCGTAATGGCCAATCCATAAGCAGCTTCCATCCGAGTAGAGGTCTGGAAGAACAAGACCACGCCAGAACAGGCGATCCACAGCAAGGTGTTCAAGGCAGGAATATACATTTGCCCGATAGACGCCCCCGGATAGATGATTTGCATCCGCGGCAATAGTTTCAACTTGATGGCTTCAGAAACCAGGGTAAAGGAGCCAGACAGCAGGGCTTGCGAAGCTATGATGGCAGCGAGGGTGGCAAAGCTGACACCAAAGACTGTCCACCCTTGCGGCAACGCTTGGAAGAATGGATTCAAGTTTTCGATTTCTTGATAAGTCGGGTTTTGATAGACTTGCAGCAACCACGCCGCTTGACCAAAGTAATTTAGCATCAAGCAGATTTTGATATAGGGCCAGCTGGCATAAATGTTTTTCTTGCCCACGTGACCTAAGTCTGAGTAGAGGGCTTCCGCACCAGTCGTTGCCAAAAAGATATTGCCGAGAATAAAGAGACCGGCACTGTTATCGGGACTAAAGAGCAAATTGATCGCATAACGGGGATCAAGGGCGCGAATCACCGAAAGGTCACCAGCAAAGTTCATCATCCCGACGATCCCTAAGAAAGTGAACCAGCCTAGCATGATCGGTCCGAAGGCTTTGCCGACAAACTCAGTCCCAAAGCGCTGCAGGGCAAAGAGGACCAATAAGATTGCTAAGGTGATGCCGACGATGATCGATTGGTCATTGCCGAAGCGATCAAAAAAGACTGGAATCCCCCGTAATCCTTCGATGGCAGTGGTCACCGTCACGGCTGGCGTCAACACGCCATCTGCTAGCAGGGCTGCGCCCCCGATGATTGCTGGAATAATCAAATAGCGGCTGTTTTTACGAACTAGAGTATAAAGGGAGAAAATCCCGCCTTCTCCATGATTATCCGCGTTTAATGCGATCAAGACGTACTTGATCGTCGTTAACAGCGTTAGCGTCCAAAAGACGAGCGAGACGCTGCCTAAGATAAAATCGGGTGTTAAGGTGCGTAGTCCGCCATTGTCCTCCACCAGGGCTTTCATTACGTAAAGCGGGCTCGTACCGATATCACCGTAGACCACCCCCATGGCGACTAAAAGTCCGCCGGCGGTCACTTTTTTCATTTTACTTGAACTCATTGACTGTTTTCCCTCCATTTTAAACTGCAAAAAGACCTAAGCGGCCCCTTGCCACTTAGGTCTTGCAAGAAACATCTTAAACCAGCGGATTCCCGCTTGCTGTTGATCTAAGATCATGGAACGATCCATGTGCTACTCCCCTAAAGTGCTCTTATTATCTTTGTTTTTGCAGCTCCTGTCAATTGATTTGTTAAAAATGGCAATAAACATTTTTCATTTCCTGCTTTTCAGCGTAAGATAACAATAGGTATGGAATAAGGAGGCAGGAAAATGATTGAGATCAAGAATCTGACGAAACAGTATGGACCAAAAAAAGCGTTGTCTGATCTTTCCCTGACGATCCGTCAAGGGGAGATCTTTGGCTTTCTGGGACACAACGGAGCAGGGAAGTCGACCACGATCAAAAGCTTAGTGAGTATTTTGCAACCGACGAGTGGGGAAATCTATTTTGATGGCCAATCCCTCGTGGAACATCGCGAAGCGATAAAAAAACAAATTGCTTATGTGCCGGACACGCCAGATTTGTTTTTACAGCTAACGGCAGGGGAGTATTGGGACTTGATTGCCGCCGCGTATGAGGTGCCAGCAGCGGAAAAGGCCGAGCGTTTGCAAAAATTAGGGCGCTTGTTTGATATGCTGTCTCATGAAGAAGAGACCATCGCCAGCTTTTCCCATGGAATGCGGCAAAAAACGCTGCTGATTGGGGCATTGATCCCCGATCCAGACATTTGGATCTTGGATGAACCATTACAAGGCTTAGATCCCCAAGCGGCGTATGATTTAAAAGAAATGATGAAACAGCACGCTGCCAAGGGCAAGACCGTGATTTTTTCCACCCACGTCTTGGACACCGCCCAGCAGTTGTGCGATCAATTGGCGATTTTGAAAAAAGGTGAGCTGCTGTACAATGGCTCAGTGGCAGATTTGCTGGCACAGCATCCGTCGCTTTCTTTGGAAACGATCTATCTGCAAATGACTGGGAGAAGTCAAGAAGAAGCGATTCTTGCAGAAGCGGAGGAAGCGTAGATGCGAAAACAACAATTTCTGACTCTGACCTCCGTTAATTTGCGGTATGCCAATCCCCAACTGACAGATAAAGCCCGCAAAAAAGGCAAGGCTGGTTCGACTTTGACCAGTTATTTGTTGTTTCAATATGCGTTTTCTGGGGTAGTATTTCTGCTAGTCTATGGGTTGACGATGATTACATTGGATTTTAGTCAGATGCCAGGCTTTTTTACCTATTATGTCGCTTTGTTCGGGATCTTAGGCTTTTCCCAAGGGATTTCGTCCATTTACAATGTCTTTTTCGAGAGTCAAGATCTGCCAGCGTATTTGCCGCTGCCTTTTCGACAGAGTGAAATTTTTCTGGCAAAGATCGTGGTGGTGTTTCTCACCGTTGCGCCGTTTATTTTTCCTCTGTTGGTCTTATTTCTCCTGACAGGGATTCGGGCAAACGTCTTTTTCTTGTTGACGATCTTATGGGCGTTCTTGCTGTTCGGCTTGTTTTTAGTCTTGATCTTCAGCATTTGCAGCTTGATCGTCTTCAGCCTGACCCGCACCAAGTTTTTCTTGAAGCATAAAAAATTGGTCACTAGTTTATTGCTAGGCGTGACGATGCTGGTTGTTGTGATCGGGGTCTTAATGATGAATCAGGTGAATACTTATGAGACAGACGTGGTAGATCGGGGAGCGATCAGCTTTTTATTGCCCTTTTATTATGTGATGGTGGCACCGTTTCAAACGACTGGTTTGCTTAGTTTGCTAGGGATCATCGTCACAGCAGGCGTGTTGCTTTTTGCCCTCTATCGGTTGATCTTGCCGAAGTTTTATGAGCAAGTGGCAGCCGCGGCGCCCAACCAAGGGAGTGTTCGTCGGAAGCATAAACCCAATCAAGGCTTGGGCCAGCTGTTGTTTAATTACAATTCGCAGTTGATCCGAGATCCGAATTTGATCATGCAAGTCTTTTCTTCTTCGTTGCTGATGCCCATCATTTTCTTAGTGTCCTTTGTGTTTACAGGAGCGATTCAGTTAAGTGAATTGGATGAGCGGTTTATCGGTGTCGTTTTTGTGGCTGGGATCGCCTTGGCAGCATTGATGGTCAACCCGACTTCTTTTATCAGTAATTTGATCTCACTGGATCAGGAGAATTTCTTGTTTGTCCGCTCCTTGCCGCTATCGATGAAGCGCTACTTGCGGGAAAAATTCCGCTTTGGGGTCGTTTTGCAGCTGAGTTTAACGGCAGTCATCGTGCTGGCAGCAGTCCTTTTGTTCAAAATGCCGCTGATTTTGGCTGTCTCTTTTCTAATCGGGGCACTTTGGAGCAGTTTTCTTTTGTGCTTGAAATATTTTGCTCGTGATTATCGGCTGCTGCTTTTGGATTGGACCAACATCAGTCAATTGTTTACGAGAGGGGCGGGTAGTCTTGGGTTAGCCATTGGAACGATCGCAACGCTGTTTCTTTCCATCATTGTTATCATCCTTTACGGCTTTGCTGCGACTTCGGTTGATTTTTGGTTATTGAATGGTCCGGTTTTCTTTGTGATCCTCTTGACCAGCGTCCTTTGGATAGCCCATTATCACCATAGATTTTGGCGTCGTTTTTCCTAAGGGAAGCGACGCTTTGCTTTTTTTATTTAAGGATGGGTAAATTAACTATTTATTCAGAAAATTCAGAAAAACTATTTACAATCAAGCGGAAACATGGTTAGATAGGAGTACCTATTACTTTGCTTTCATTTTTTGCTGTACAAGTTTGGATAACCGACTTGTCAAAGAGCTGTGACCAAAGTCAAAAAGACCAATGAGACCTGAGCGCTCGTTGCCTCTTTTGCTTTTGTCACGGTTTTTTTTGTACAAAAAAACCTGCCAAGCAGCGGCAGGTCGTCTCACTATTAAGCTTTCGTGTGGTCTTTTGCTGGGACTTTGTTTTCTAGGTCTGTCCGTACAACTAACACATCACAGCCGGCATGGCGAATGACATATTCAGAAACGGAACCGATAAAGATTCGTTCCACGGCATTTAAACCAGTGGCACCGATCATAATCAAATCGATGTCGTGATCTTCGGGCAATTGTTTGGCAATGATCGGTTTTGGCGAGCCGTATTCGATCACAGTTTTGACCGCAGTTACTTGATGCTTGCGGGCATAATCCTCATAGTCTTTCAAGGTTTGTTTGGCCATTTCGGTTGCTTGTTCAGCAAGCATGCCGTCAAAAGAAGAAACGGTTTGAAAGGCACGAGTGTCGATCACATGTGCTAAAACCAATTCAGAATCATTCCGCTGTGCCACGTTCACGGCTTTTTTGAAGGCTAATTCTGACTCACTAGACCCATCGACGGCTACCATGATTCGTTGATATTGTTGTAACATAAGAAACACTCCCATCTGTTATCTTCTACTTTTATTGTAATGCTTTTTTCTGGAAAAAGAAAACCTAATCTTCCTTTTTTTTCATTTTTTGTGCCAGCAAGATGCTGAAAGATGCGGAAGAGAGCAGCAATAAAGCCAAATAAAACAAGGCAATCAGCTCCTTATCGACAAAGCCTACAACCAATGCCACCACGCCTAAAAGGAAATGAATGAGACTATAGGTTTTTAAGAAGACCTTATTCGCCTCGGTGGTAGGGATCAAAGTGAAAAAAATCGCTTGTTTGGCATAAAGCAAATAACTGGTGCCGAATAATACGAGTGCCACGATCGTAAATAATAGAAGAATCATAAACATACGCCATCCTGTCCTAAGTTGATAGGTTTAGTATAGCGAACCCTAGAAAGAATAGCAAAAGCCACCCTTACTCTGATGTCAGGCAAGGACGTTTCACTGTTGCTATCAGTTAGAGAACGCAAAAAAGCCATCTGTTAAAAACAGATGGCACATTCTAAAAAGAATGGGTAATATCCGTTGATGCCGTTCTTTTTCCCATAGTATTGATCCCGCAAATTCTAGCAGGTGGGTTCCACGGTCTAAGCTTCGAACTACCAAAGGAAAAGGCATGTTACCAGCATTGACACAAGACGGATCCCAAGATATCAATAAAAATGTTCGGTCAACACACAAAAGGGACAACTCGTACATCACAGAATTCCCACCCTTATAGTAGCATAGGAATGACGAAGGTGCAATAAAGTTGTTTGAAAACGATACCAAAAAGTCACTATTTTTTCTAAGCACCTAGTTTTTTTTCTTTCGCTGCTGCAACTGCTGGTACCGTTGACCTAATGCTTGCTCATATTTCCCGGTGGCTTTTGGTTGGTAATAATGAGTATTTTTCAGCTTATCAGGTAAGTATTGCTGATCGACCCAGGCATCATCAAAATTATGCGGGTATTGATAGCCGACACCCCGATTCAAGCTTTGGGCACCCTTGTAATGACTGTCTCGTAAATGATCCGGGACATCGCCAGCTTTACCGCTGCGAATATCTGCGATCGCTGCATCCAATGCCATGTAGGCAGAGTTGGATTTTGGTGACA
This sequence comes from Candidatus Enterococcus avicola, assembly GCF_047470845.1. NCBI lineage: Bacteria > Bacillati > Bacillota > Bacilli > Lactobacillales > Enterococcaceae > Enterococcus > Candidatus Enterococcus avicola. Next base: position 50,300 of record NZ_JBLGTY010000002.1, read on the forward strand.
GACATAGATCGACCACTGTATCGGCTAGCGGAATCCGAGCTTCTGGCAAGCCCAAACGTTCAGCGGCTAACACAGCATTGACGGTTCGAGCAGCGGCTGCTGGGTTAGCTAAACCAATGTCTTCATAGCCGATGACCATCAAGCGCCGACAAATGATCGCCAGATCGCCTGCCTCTACTAAACGACCTAAGTAATGCAGCGCACCATCCACATCGCTGCCGCGAATCGATTTTTGAAAAGCAGAGATCACATCATAGTGCGCATCCCCATCTTTATCATGGGTCAATGCTTTGCGCTGCACGCACTCTTCGATGATTTCTAAGGTCAAATGAATAATGCCGTCTGGTCCTTTTGGGGTGGAACGAGCAGCGAGCTCTAAGCCGTTTAGCGCACTTCGTAAATCGCCGTTGGTCGCTCGCGAGAGATGCAAGCGGGCATCATCGGTCAATACGATGGTTTCTGATCCAAGTCCGCGAGTTTCATCTGCTAAGGCTTGATCAATGGCGGTCAAAATATCTTCTTCTTGGAGCGGTTTGACTTCAAAAATCTGTGTCCGACTGCGAATCGCTGGATTGATCGTAATGTAGGGATTTTCCGTCGTGGCACCGATCATAATGATCTTGCCGCTTTCTAAATGGGGCAGTAAAAAGTCTTGTTTTGTCTTGTCTAGTCGATGGACTTCATCAAGCAATAAAATGACAGTACCGCTCATTTTGGCTTCCTCTGCCACGATCTGCAGGTCTTTTTTTGTATCCGTGGCGGCGTTCAGCATGCGAAACGCATAGCGTGTCGAGCCGGCGATCGCACTGGCAATGCTGGTTTTTCCGGTTCCCGGCGGTCCGTATAGGATCATCGAAGAAAGCATTTTGGCTTCGACCATTCGGCGAATGATTTTCCCCGGGCCAACCAAATGCTGCTGTCCGACGACTTCATCTAAGTTCCGTGGCCGCATTCGATAAGCAAGTGGCTGCTGCATAAAACGATCCTCTCCTTTTCCTGTAAGTATAACATAAGAACGTATATTCTCATAAACAAGCTGATTTGCGTCTTTACAGAAACAACAGGGCGCTTATTTTCCACTCAGTCAGCAAAAATCAGGTTCGTTGAAAAGAAATCGTTGAGATCGTCGTAACTCTGTAGTCAAAGATAGTAAGTTCGCCGAGAATTGTGTAGAATAAAGAGGGTGATGAGAATGGATGAATTAATGGCACTTTTTGCGACACAGCCGACAACGACCATCGCACGTGCCTTATTAGGAATGTATTTGGAACATGAGACCCCAGAAGGAACAGTAGGTGGGTATATCGTGGATTGTGAAGCGTATCTAGGTCCCGATGATTTGGCGGCTCATAGTGTGGGCATGCGAAACACACCAAGGGTTCGGGCGATGTATCAGGAACCAGGTACGATTTATTTATATACGATGCATACGCATCGAATCGTCAACTTTATTACGCAGCCAAAAGGCATCCCGCAAGGAATCATGATTCGCGGGCTAGAACCGGTGGATGGGATCGCCTTGATGGAACAACAACGACAAAAAACAGGACCGGATGTAGCCAACGGCCCCGGGAAACTGGTACAGGCACTGCAGATCCCCGCTGAGCTTTATGGAGAATCGATTTTTACAAGCCCACTGCATTTGGTTCCTGAGCGCCGACGTACCCCAAAAGAAATTTTGGCATTGCCTCGGATCGGTATCCCAAATAAAGGGGAATGGACCCAGATGCCGCTTCGTTTTGCGGTGGCTGGCAATCCGTATTTGACAAATATACGAAAAACCGCTGTTCAGCAAGACCATGGATGGTGTTAAGAAAGAAGGAATAGTGATGGCGAAAGAAACGATATTGACTTACTTAGATCAGCGATTAACGAAAAAAATCACCGACTATGATGTGGCGATCGATTGGGATGCCAAAAATCATACGATCGAATTGGTGCTGCGCTTGTTTGCTGAAAATCCTCACCACGTGCAGATCGACGATGCACAAGGTGTGGCATCAGAAGAAGCGATCATTGAATTTGAAGATGGGATTTTGCTGTATGATCCACAAAAATCAACGTTTGATGAAGAAGATTATTTAGCGACGATCCCTTATGCAGGGAAAAAAGGGATCCAAAAAGCCTTGTTAGACGGATTGGTTGATTACATTCAAGAAATTTTAGAAGAAGGCCAAAGCGATCTGCTTGATTTCTTGAACGATGACAGTGAAGAAGCGATCTTTGAATTGCGATTCAACGAAGAAGAATTTGTGGAGAAAATGACGAACTATCAAGCGGGAGCTGGGGAAACCATGATCCCGTACCCTAGTTACTAAGGAGAACGAACATGAAATGGAATGAAGTAACCGTAGCGACAGCTAGCGAAGCAGTGGAAGCAGTCGCCAATATTTTAATGGAACACGGAGCAAGTGGGGTAGCGATCGAGGACGTTTTAGATATCGAAAATTTTAAAAGCGATGCGTATGGCGAAATTTTGGATAAAGAAACCTATACGACCTTAGAAGAAGGCGCCCAAGTCAGTGCCTATTTCCCAGAGACGATCTTTTTACCAGAAGTGCTGCCGACGATCAAAGCAGCCATCGACCGTCTGCCAGAGTATGGTTTGGCGATCGGCAAAAACACCATCACAACGAGCGAGGTCGTGGAAGAAGCATGGGCGACGGCCTGGAAAAAATATTACCATCCAGTCCGTATCTCCCGCTATCTGACGATCGTGCCGAGCTGGGAAAACTATCAACCGCTGCAAGAAGATGAAAAGATCATCATCCTTGATCCGGGGATGGCTTTTGGGACAGGCACACATCCTACGACACGTTTGACATTACAAGCCCTAGAAGTCTACTTGCGAGGCGGTGAAACCGTCTTAGATGTCGGGACGGGCTCAGGCGTGTTGAGTATCGCCAGTAAATATTTAGGTGCCAAAGACGTGTTCGCATATGATCTAGATGAAGTCGCTGTGAGGTCCGCCCAAGAAAATATGGCGATGAACCCTATTGCTCACGATGTGACCGTGCAGGCCAATGATCTCTTGCAAGGAGTGACGGTCCCTGCTGATCTTATCGTTGCCAATATTTTAGCGGACATCATTTTATTGATGATCCCTGATGCGTGGCGTCTATTGAAGCAAGAAGGGACCTTGATCGTTTCTGGGATCATTGAGACGAAAAAACAATTAGTGATCGATGCCATGATCGCACAAGGCTTTGAGATCGATCAGTTGTTCAATCAAAAAGACTGGTATGCGATCGCCTTTAAAAAACCAGAGGTAGAGTAAGATGCAGCGATATTTTTTACAGGAGCCTTATGAAGCAAAAGCGGTGTTTGCCGTTTCGGGAGAACCCTTCCACCATATGATCCGAGTGATGCGCATGACTCCCGGGGCAAAAGTCGGTTTAGTTTTTGAGGATCATTTGGCGATTATTGCCAAGATCAAAGAAGCCGATGAAGAAACGGTGTACTTAGAGGAAGTCGAAAAAGAACAGCAGGACAAGGAATTGCCGCTGCAGGTCACGATCGCTAGCGGCTACCCGAAAGGCGACAAGCTGGAATTGATCGTTCAAAAAGGAACGGAACTGGGGGCGGCAGCCTTTATCGGTTTTCCAGCGCAAACTTCGGTCGTGAAATGGGATCAAAAGAAATTACAGAAAAAGCAGCAGCGGCTGCAAAAAATCGCCCAAGAAGCGGCGGAGCAGTCCCAACGGCAGATCGCACCAGCCATCACGCTGCTGGATAACGCCAAAGCATTTTGGCAAAGCCTCAGTCAGTATGATGCGGTCCTAGTGGCTTATGAAGAATCAGCCAAACAAGGAGAAGCGGCGATGCTGCTGCAAGTGATCACCGCATTGCCTGTTGGCAGCAAAGTTTTAGCGATCTTTGGTCCAGAAGGCGGTCTGACCCCCTCCGAAATCGAAGAAGCCCAGCAAAACAACGCTAAATTATGCGGGTTAGGCCCTCGAATTTTACGAACAGAAACAGCACCGTTTTATTTTTTAAGTGCTGTCAGTGTGCTAACGGAATTAAAGAGGATGTGAGTTGATGAATAAGAACCAAGAAGCAATCAGTGTCCGTTTGTTGACGGCCGATCTGACCGACTGGGTCTTGAAGGATTTTATCAATCAATATAAGACGACCTTAAAGGAAGTCGTCGTTTTGCCTAGTGCCATTCGACGGGCGAAAATCTTGGCACAAGGCTCTTCCCTACAAATCGGCGCAGTGATCGATTACCCCCTTGCCCAAGGAACATTGGCAAAGGTGGCGTTTGAAATCGGTCGGGCGTTTATGGAAGGCGCCGATTTTTTGGAAGTCTGGCTGCCAGCTTCTTCCTTCATGGAAAATGATCGTGGCTTTGCGGAGTTGACTGAAACGATCCGCTCCTTGACCTTGACAGGAGGAGAGATCCGCTTAGCTGTGCAAACCGAGATCATGAATGAATTGACGAAGATCCAAGTAGCACAACGCTTGAAAGAAGAAGCTTGGTCAAAGATCGTGTTAGGGCAAAAACAACCGCTAGCAGAAGCATTGCATGACGTGAGCTTGTTTTCCTTAGATGGTGGCAGTCAACTGTCGATCCAGATCAATCCTGACACAGTAGATGAACAAGCGCTGCAATCACTACAGGCTGCTGGCGCTGAGAAAATCGGGCTCTCGTATCATGTTTTTGAAGAATTGCTTAAGGACCAGCCGTCGCCCGATGTGCTTTGAACAACAGCGATTGAAAAATAGCTGAAAAATTTGTATAATAATACTACTAAATAAGAACTGCAGGTTAGACAGGAGTCCCATGCTTAGAACGTTTGTCCGCAAGGCTTTGGGTGCGTGACGAAACGTTAACAGCGACTTCTGTCTGCCTTTTTGATAGCACAAAAAAGAAAAGCAGGAGGCGGAATGAATGGCAAAAGAAGTTATATTGACCGGGCCCAATGTCATCAAATTGGTCGCTCATTATATGAGTGAAGAGCATGTTGCCTTTGTCCAAAAAGCATTAGATTACGCGACAGAAGCCCATAAAGAACAATTCCGTAAATCCGGCGAGCCTTACATTATTCATCCAATCCAAGTTGCGGGGATCTTGGCAGAATTGCAGATGGATCCTCATACCGTTGCAACTGGTTTTTTGCATGATGTCGTCGAAGATACCGATGTGACGTTAGCCGATCTGAAAGAAGAATTCGGTGCCGATGTAGCGATGCTAGTGGATGGCGTGACCAAGCTGGGTAAGATCAAGTACAAATCTCATGAAGAACAATTAGCAGAAAATCATCGAAAAATGTTGATCGCCATGGCGCAAGATTTACGGGTCATCATGGTCAAATTGGCTGACCGTTTACATAATATGCGTACGTTGAAACATCTGCGGGAAGACAAACAACGCCGCATCGCCCAAGAAACGATGGAAATCTATGCCCCATTGGCTCATCGTTTAGGGATCAGCCGCATCAAATGGGAATTAGAAGATATTTCTTTGCGTTATTTGAATCCACAGCAATATTACCGAATCGTGCATTTGATGCAGACAAAGCGAGAAGAACGGGAATCCTACGTTTCCGAAACCGTGGAAGAGATTCGGATCGCTACGGAAGAACTAGATATCTATGCTGAAATCTATGGCCGACCAAAGCATATTTACTCGATCTATCGCAAAATGAAAGACCAAAAGAAACAGTTCAATGAAATCTATGATTTGTTGGCGATCCGAGTGATCGTTGACTCCATCAAAGATTGTTATGCGGTTTTGGGAACGATCCATACAAAATGGAAACCAATGCCTGGGCGGTTCAAGGATTATATCGCGATGCCAAAAGCCAACATGTACCAATCGCTGCATACGACGGTCATTGGTCCTAAAGGCAATCCTGTCGAGATCCAAATTCGGACCCATGAAATGCATGAGATCGCTGAATTTGGGGTTGCTGCGCACTGGGCCTATAAAGAAGGCAAGACCGAAAAAGTTAGAGCCGACAAAATGACCCAACAAGTTGGCTGGTTCCGAGAAATCTTGGAACTACAAGACGAAAGCTATGATGCTTCTGAATTTATGGAAGGTGTCAAAGGCGATATTTTCAGCGACAAAGTCTATGTCTTTACGCCAAAAGGTGATGTGACGGAGTTGCCTCAAGGCTCCAGTCCCCTGGATTTTGCCTATAGCATCCATACCGACATCGGTAACAAAACTACTGGTGCCAAGGTCAACGGCAAGATGGTCCAATTGGACTACAAGCTAAAAAATGGGGACATTATCGAGATCTTGACCTCACCAAATTCCTTTGGTCCAAGCCGCGACTGGGTCAAACTAGTGGCTACCAGCAAAGCGAAGAACAAAATCAAACGATTTTTTAAAGCCCAAGATCGTGATGAAAACATCATCAAAGGGCATGAGGCAGTGGTTCGTACCTTACAAGATATGGGCTTTGTGCCGAAAGAATTTTTGACGAAAAGCAAAATGGCGGAAGCCTGCGAACGGTTCAACTACCAAACAGAAGATGATCTATTTGCCTCCGTCGGCTATGGGGAAGTCAGTCCCACGACCTTAGCCAACCGTTTGACCGAAGAAGAACGGCGCGAGAAACAAATCGAGAAGCAAAAGCAGCAAGTCCAAGAGATGATCAATCAACCGGCGAAAAAAGAACCAGAAAAAATGAAGGTTCGTCACGAAGGCGGCATTGTCATTGAAGGGGTCGATAACTTGTTGATCCGCATCTCCCGTTGCTGCAATCCAGTCCCTGGAGATTCGATCGTCGGCTACATTACCAAAGGCCGAGGGATCTCGATCCACCGCAGCGATTGTCCCAATGTTCAAAACAAAGACGCCGCGAACCGTTTGATCGATGTTGAGTGGGAAGATGCCACCGACATCAACAAAGAATACGATGCCGATCTTGAGATCTACGGTTATGATCGTTCTGGGTTGCTCAATGATGTCTTACAGACAGTCAACACTGTCACGAAGCGCTTAGTGAGTGTCGAAGCCAAAACCAACAAAGACAAAATGGCAACGATCCGTATCACGGTGGCGATTCAGAATTTGACCCATTTGAAATCGATCGTTGATAAAATCAAGCAGATTCCAGATGTTTACAGCGTCAGACGTACGAAGGGATGAGAAAGAATGCGGGCAGTGATCCAGCGAGTTAGTCAAGCAAGCGTGTCGATTGAGGAGAATATCGTCGGTGCGATCCAACAAGGGTTTATGGTTTTATTGGGGATCACCCATGAGGATACAGGCGACGATGTGGCTTATCTCGTAAGAAAAATCAAAAATCTGCGGGTTTTTGAAGACGAAGAAGGTAAAATGAATCGGTCACTGGAAAGTATAAATGGCGCCGTCTTGAGTATTTCACAGTTCACCCTCTATGGGGAGACCAAGAAAGGCAATCGCCCCAGCTTCATTCAAGCGGCACCGCCAAGTATTGCGATCCCGCTTTACGAAGCTTTTAATGAAGGTTTACAAGCCGAAGGGATCACTGTTGCTACTGGAAAATTTGGTGCAGATATGCAAGTCGCCTTGGTCAATGATGGCCCGGTGACGATCGTGATCGATACGAAAGAAAAATAAGTGATACAAAACGAAGGATTTTCTCGCTGGGAAAGAGTGAGAGAATTCCTTCGTTTTTTTATACTCTCGAAAGCGCCAAGCATTTTTGATGGAATTCAAGTAAAATTTAAGTTGAAATCGGGAAATCTTACAAAACTGTTAGCAAAAATACCATTCTTTTATTTGTTATTTAACATCTTTTTCTTGTTCTTTTATAAGGGTTTTTAAATGGAAATATCGTTTGTACTCGTTTTTTAATATTTAAAATTCGAAAAACGATCCTTTATTGCGATTGTTCTTGAGGGAGAAGTATGGAATAATTGTTAAAAAATAATGTCACTGGAGGAAAAAACAATGAACTTTTGGCAGCGTGCATTAAAAAGTATCACCAGAAGAAAAGGGAAATCATTTATTTTATTTTTAGTTCTATTTATTCTAGGCAATGTGATCGCTGGTGCTGTAGCAATTCAACAATCCACTGCCAACGTGGAGCGAGAGACGAAACGCAAGATGGGGAACGTAGCTACGGTGGAAATGGATTGGGAAGGTTTCGAAAAAGATCATGCGGATGCTTCGGACGAAGAGCGGTCTCAAGAAGATTTTTATCCGAAACCACCAGCGCTGGATGTTTATGAGCAAATCGGTCAGTTAAGCTATGTGAAATATTTTGATTACCAAAATCAAGCTTGGTTAGAAACAACAAAATTGAAAGCCTATACGCCGGAGGATGGCTCGGTTGGCATGGGTGGCAACTATTTCTCTTTGAAGGGCGGAAATTTGGTTGAGCCATTAGACATGCAAGAAGGCTTGATTCGCTTGGATGAAGGCGAGGGATTAACAGAAAAAGATGTCAGTGAGTTGACGAATGCGGTATTGATCAGTAAAGAGATCGCAGAATTGAACAACCTGAGTGTCGGTGATCAATTGGTATGGGATACACGGGCAGAAGTCATGATGGAAGGTGGTTCAAGCGAGGGAGTGAGTGACGATAGTGAGGATGCGACGGACGAAACGGCTGAAAGTGGCAATCGTGTCGCAACCTTTGATTATCCTGTGACCATTGCAGGGATCTTTTCTGTCGTTAAAAAGGATCAAAGCAATCAAGGCAGTTCATCAGATCAAAGCAATTCTCAAAATAGTGATCAGATATGGCAAGTGATGGATCAAATCAACACCTTTTATGCTAGCAATAATTTAGTGCAAGATTTTAACAAATTGCAGTCTGAAAAGCTTTGGGGTCAAGAAGTGATCGAAGAAGAGTCAGACGCCTATTATCAACCGATCTTTGTCCTAAATTCAACGGATGACGTCGAAGCCTTTAAACAAGAAGCCGGTGCGTTATTGCCGCAATACTACCGCGTCATTGCCAATACGGATCAATACGAGCAGATCGCCGGTGGTTTTACTCGTTTAGGGGTGATCGCAAATTACATCGTGATCATTGCATCGATCGCTACCATCTTTATCATTTCCTTAGTGGTCTTGCTTTTCTTACGAGATCGGAAACAAGAATTAGGCATCTATCTTTCCTTGGGGGAAAGTCGGGGGAAAGTCATTGGTCAGATCGTGATTGAAGTCTTGCTGGTTAGTTTAGCCGCACTGCTATTGTCCTTAGTGACAGGGAACTTATTAGGTGGTGCCGTTTCAAATACCTTGATGCAAAACGATTGGATGAGCAATCAAAATGAGATGGGAGGTGTTTATTCTGGCGGTTTGATGGCAGCTAATATTGATTACATGGATATCAAGAATGCTTATCAAGTGTCCTTCTCAGCCGGCTACATCATCACGTATCTGCTGTTAGGTTTAGGAACTGTCTTACTCTCAGCGATTTTACCGCTATTGTATATTTTACGCTTGAATCCAAAGAAAATCATGATGTAGGAGGAACCAACGATGACTTTATTAGAAACCAAAGCAGTCGATTACTATTACCAAGACGGCGATCAGCGTCGCTATATACTGAAAGAGACTTCTGTTTCTTTTGAAAAAGGCCGATTTTATGCCATCTTAGGTCAATCTGGTTCGGGAAAAACGACGTTTTTGTCCTTGATCAGTGCACTGGATAGTCCGAAAAGTGGGCAAGTATTATATGAAGGCACCGATATCGAAAAAATTGGGCATGAGAATTACCGCCGCGACGACATCAGTATTATTTTCCAAAGCTATAATCTGATTCCCTATTTGAGTGCAGTCGAAAATGTCTTAGTGCCGATGGCAATCACGAAAAATCAGTTGCCGGACAATCAACGAGAAGTGGCGTACAATTTGCTGGATTATATAGGCATCACTAAAGAAAAAGCCGATCGTCTCGTCAATCAATTATCTGGTGGAGAACAACAACGGGTAGCGATCGCCCGGGCGTTAGCCACCAATGTCGATATCATTTTAGCGGACGAACCAACCGGGAATTTGGATGAAGAAATGGAACAGGAGATCATCGATATCTTTAAAGAGCTGGCACACGTCCACAACAAATGTGTGATCGTCGTGACCCACGCCAACGAGATCGCTCAACAAGCGGATGAAGTCTTGTATTTACGTAAAGGTGTGTTGAGTAAACATGAGTGATTTTTTATCAAATTTTAGCCCGGACAACTATGATGGCAAAAAGAAGCCCACGCCCGATCGCGAGAAAAAAACCAGCGAACCTGTCGTAGATCAAAACGCAAGTGGCGCGGAGCAAGCGGGCAAACCAGCAGAGCCGACGACGGTTCACCAATCAGAAGAGTCGACCGCTAGTGAGCCACTGAGTCGTTCGGCAGCCCGTCAACAAACACAGACGACTGAAGCAAAAGCGGCGAGTTCTGCGACGGAGAAGGTAGCGTCAAAGGAACCAGTCAGCCGGTTTGGGAAAGAAGAAACGGAATTTGATCCGACCTACAAAAAGCGTAAGCAGAAAAAAATCTTGCTGATTGCCCTACTGACCGCCTTGGCGGTTGCCGTGATCGGGATCGTCTACTATCAAATGACCCATGTGAAGGTGCCAGATTTCACTGCCCAAGATTTGTCAGAAGCGCGGACGTGGGGCGTGGAAGAAGGCGTTGCTATCAAAGTGGAGCAAGAATATGACTTTGACAAAGACGTCAACCAAGTGATCGACCAAAGTGTTGACCCTGACAAAAAGATCAAGAAGGGTGCCACATTGACACTGACGGCGAGTCTCGGGCCTGATCCTGAAGAACGCTTAGAGCTGCCAGATTTTTCAGCGATGCAAGTGACCGAAGCAAAAGAATGGATCGCCAGCAATAAAGCCGAGAACCTCTCTTTGATCGAACAATTTGACGACAACGTAGCAGCAGAAGCCTTTATTAAACAAGAGGCGGCCAACAAAGAGCTTGATTTGGCGGAATACAAACGCAAAGACCGTTTGAGTGTCTATTATTCAAAAGGGAAAGAGGTCTTTGAAAAAAATATTGAAGTACCTGATTTTACAGGCAAAGCCAAGAGTGAAGCTTCTGAATGGGCGAAAAAGAATGACTTGAAATACAAAGAAGAAACCGTCTTTTCTGACAGTGTCGCCCTGGATCTGGTGGTTTCACAAGAACCAGTCAAAGGCAGCAAACTCGCGAAAAAAGATGAATTTGTGGTGAAGGTCTCAAAAGGCCAAGCTTTGACCGTTCCAGATTTTTCACAATACACGATCGAAGAAGCCCAAGGACTAGAATCAAAAATCCCGCTGCAAGTCAGCACAGTCTATTCCGATCAAGTGGCGTATGGTAGTTTCTTGAGCCAGTCGGAAGAAGCAGGCAAAGAATACAGCGAAAGTGATACTTTGCCAACCGTCAAAGTCGTCTACTCATTAGGCCGACCATATTTAAAAGACATCCGTTTCCAAGCAACGGAAGGCGACTTGCCAAAACTATTCTTTGATGAATACAAATCAAAAGGCGCCAACGTCTATTACGAAATCTACTATGTCGATTCGGCTGAACCAAAAGGAACCGTTGTTGAAATGAGCCGCTACGGCGAGTTTATTCCCCTAGAAACGTGGATCACCATCGGGATCAGCCGCGGCAATCTGCAAGGCAGTACCCAAACTCCGCCGACAGATGATGGCGGTGATGATACCGATGAACCGGTCAGTACCGCTGGTTCAAACGCTACCGAATAATCCTTACTAAGTGCTTTTTCAAACCGCATCAAAAAAGCAAGCACCCTTCTTTGGAAGGGTGTTTTTACTTACTAATTGTAAAAAAAACACAAGCGAGCCGCTTGAAATCGCTGGGTCGATAAAGTAAACTTGATGGTAACGATAAAAAATGGCTCCGCAGTGCCATCTATAGAAGGGACGAAACAAATGATAAAAAAATTACTCGCGAATGTTGGCAGCTATAAGAAGGACAGCTTGCTGACCCCTGTGTATGTAGCAGGAGAGGTTGCCTTAGATGTCATTATGCCCCTGATCATGGCCATGATGATCGACCAAGGGATCGAAAAAGGAGACGCCGGTGTGATTCTAAGAGATGGCGGCTTGCTTTTTTTATGTTCCTTGATCGCATTACTTTTAGGAACGCTTGGCGGACGAACGGCAGCAATCGCTTCGGCTGGTTTTGCCCGCAACCTACGGCACAATCTGTTTCGCCGAATCCAAGATTTTTCCTTTTCAAACATTGACCGCTTTTCTTCCTCCAGTTTGATCACCCGCTTGACCACTGACGTGACCAACGTCCAAAATGCGTATCAAATGATTATTCGTATTCTGGTCCGCAGTCCGTTAGTTCTGATTTTCTCACTTGCAATGGTTAGCACCATCAGCCCAGAACTTATGACGATCTACTTAGTTGTTTTACCGATCTTAGCGATTGGCCTTGCCTTAGTGATTCGTTTTGCCCACCCGCTATTTCTAAAAGTATTCCGCATTTATGACCGCTTGAATAATGTGGTGCAAGAGAATCTACAAGGGGTTCGCGTCGTGAAATCGTATGTCCGGGAAGAACAACAAGAAGAACTGTTTGGCGAAGTGTCCACCGATGTTTATCGGAATTTCACTCTTGCGCAACGAATCGTCTCTTTTAACATGCCATTGATGCAATTTGCAGTCTATACATGTATGTTGCTCTTGTCATGGTTTGGTGCCCAGTTGATCGTGGAACAAAGTAGCCTGACGACTGGTGAATTAGTCAGCATGTTCAACTACACGATGCAGATTTTGATGAGCTTGATGATGATGTCGATGGCTTTCGTGCAGATTTTGATCGCACGAACGTCGGCAGAACGGGTCGTGGAAGTATTAGATGAAGAAAGTGACTTGAAAAATCCCGACGAGCCAGTCAAAGAAATCAAAGACGGCTCCATCATTTTTGAAAATGTCGGCTTTAGTTACGCCAATGACAAAAACAAGTTGGCGCTGACCGATGCGAATCTACGCATCGAATCCGGTGAAGTCATTGGGATCATTGGTGGAACCGGGAGCGGGAAATCCACCCTCGTCCAGCTGATCCCGCGCTTATATGATGTGATTGAAGGGCGTGTCATCGTCGGCGGTCATGATGTTCGCGACTATGATTTAGAAGCATTGCGGGACCAAGTAAGTATGGTCTTGCAAAACAATGTCCTTTTCAGCGGCACCATCAACGACAATTTACGTTGGGGCAATGAAGAGGCGTCGGATGAAGAGATCCAGCGCGTGGCAACGATCGCACAAGCCGATCCCTTCATTCAAGAATTTCCTGATAAATATGAAACGCAGATCTCACAAGGAGGAAACAATGTTTCTGGTGGACAAAAACAACGGTTGACGATTGCTCGTGCCTTGTTGAAGAAACCGAAAATCTTGATTCTCGATGATTCTACCAGTGCCGTCGATACCAAAACCGACCGCAGTATTCGTGAAGGCTTGAAACGAGAAATCCCGGGAACGACGACGATCATTATTTCCCAACGGATCAATTCGATCGAAGACGCCGATCGGATCATCGTAATGGATGATGGCAAAATCAACGGCATCGGTACCCATGAAGAATTATTGGCAAACAATGCCATCTATCAAGAAGTGTACCATTCGCAGCAGAAAGGATTTGGTGAAGGTGAAGAATAGACAAGCAGCAAATCCCAAGCGCACATTGAAACGCTTATTGCGGACGATGTTTGGCGACTACAAAGGACAACTCCTATTCGTCGTTGTTATGATCTTATTAAGTGCCTTTGCCAACGTTCGCGGTTCGTTGTTTTTACAAGTCGTGATCGACGATCATATCACACCGCTTTTAGGGCAAGCCAATCCTGATTTTGGCGGCTTGTTTCGGGCGATCGTTCAAATGGCGATCATCTACCTGATTGGGATCTTGGCCGCACTGATCTATAACTTTATGATGGTCAAGATCAGTGAAGGAACGCAGAAAAAAATCCGTGACCAAATGTTTACGCATATGCAGTCTCTACCCGTCGGTTACTTTGATGCCCGCTCAGATGGCGACATCATGAGTCACTTTACCAACGATACGGATACGTTGCGCCAAATGATCTCCCAAAGTATTCCCAACTTGATGATGGCGGCGGTAACCTTTTGTTCTGTCTTTATCGCCATGTTCTCCATCAGTGTCCCATTGACTTTGTTCGTGATGCTGTCGATTATTTTGATGCTGAATGTGATCCGCATCATTTCTCGCCGCAGCGGCCGCTTCTTTGGCGCACAGCAACGAGATTTAGGCGCTGTCAACGGGTATATCGAAGAAATAATGCACGGGCAAAAAGTCGTCAAGATCTTCAATCATGAAAAAATCGTCATGGAAGAATTTGATGCCTTAAATGACCAACTACAAGAAAGTGCCACTAAAGCCAATGTCAATGCCAATACCTTGATGCCGATCATGATGAACTTACTGAATGTCCAATATGTCTTGATCGCCATCATTGGGGGCCTGTTTGCCATCAATGGTGTTTCTGGCCTAACGGTCGGGATGATCGCTTCTTTCTTGCAGCTGAGCCGTTCATTAAATGGTCCTATCAGCCAGGTGTCACAACAAATCAACTTTGTGATCATGGCGTTAGCTGGTGCCGAGCGGATCTTCCATCTATTAGATGAAACGCCAGAAATCGATCATGGCTACGTCACACTGGTCAATGCCAAATGGTCGCAAGGTCAGCTAGTTGAAACCAAAGAACGAACAGGCACGTGGGCGTGGAAACATCCCCACGAGGATGGAACCATTACTTATACGGAAGTGACGGGAGACGTGCGATTTGAAGATGTTGATTTCGGCTATGTCGACAATCAACTGGTCTTACATGATATCAATCTGTATGCAAATCCTGGGCAAAAAGTTGCTTTTGTCGGTGCCACAGGTGCTGGTAAGACAACGATCACCAATTTGATCAATCGGTTCTACAACATCCAAGACGGGAAGATTCGTTATGATGGCATCAATATTGAAAAAATCCATCTTGAATCCCTGCGCCGCTCCTTAGGGATCGTGTTGCAAGACACCCATTTGTTTACTGGAACGATTCGCGAGAATATTCGCTTCGGAAAACTGGATGCTAGTGATGAAGAAGTGCTGGCAGCGGCAAAATTAGCCAATGCCGACATGTTTATCAACCACTTGCCAGAAAAATACGACACCGTGATCACGGGCGATGGCGAAGGGCTTTCCCAAGGGCAACGTCAGCTGTTAGCAATTGCGCGGGCAGCGATCGCTGATCCGCCAGTGATGATCTTAGACGAAGCCACCTCAAGCATCGATACCCGTACAGAGCGGATCGTCCAATCAGGGATGGACCGTTTGATGTCTGGACGGACCGTGTTTGTGATCGCCCATCGATTATCTACGATCCAAAACTCCGATGCCATCATGGTGATGGATCATGGCCGTATCATTGAGCGGGGGACTCATGAAACGCTATTGGCGGAAAAAGGCACCTATTATCAGCTCTATACTGGAAAAATCGAATTGGATTGATCCTGCCATGGCTACGGCTTGAAGCTGCAGCGACTGGCGATCTACCTATTTTTTCCCTTGTTTGCAACGACCGATTGGCAATAAGCCAGTCGGTTTTTTTGCGCAGCTCGAAAAAATGGTATACTGTCACTGAGATAGCCGCACAACGGCGGCAGCACATAAGCAGTTGTGCTGCGAAAAATGGATTCCATGAGGTGAAAATATGAAACTAGCATTGGCAAAGATCGTTTTAGATGATGAGTGGTATGAAGTGGTCCAATCGGAAAAAGGGCTAGTTTATTTTGGTCGGCAGCAGGATCATCATGAATTACTCAAGTTCTTTCCATTGGCTGAAATCAGTAGTACAGTTGACCTTGATCCAGTAATTGAAGCGCAGCTGCAAGCTTATTTTGCAGGGGAACCAGTGACATTTACTTTTGCGTTTGATTTTGTCGGGACACCATTTCAACAAACCGTTTGGCAAGCACTGACCCAAATTCCTTATGGGCAAACCACTACGTATAGTGACTTGGCGCTGCGCATTCAACGACCGGCTGCTGTCCGCGCTGTCGCAAATGCAGTGGGGCGTAACCCGATGATGATCGTGGTTCCTTGTCATCGGGTGTTAGGAAAAAACGGCCGCTTGACGGGGTACCGGGGCGGGTTAGCAACCAAACGCCGACTACTGCAACTGGAAGGGATTCCGTTTAAAGAGTAAGGGAAGCAAACTATTTATAGTAAAAAATACTAAAAAGCAATTTCATTTCCTTTTTTCTCTGGTATAATAAAATTGATTCCGGTTACAAGAAGGGGTGGAGGAAATGAACATCGTTGATTTGCAAAATGGTTCTGATATTCGAGGAATTGCGATCGCAACAGAAAAAGAGCAGGTGACACTGACAGAGCAAGCGGTTCGGCAAGTTGCTTCGGGCTTGCGCAACTGGTTGGCAACAAAGGGCAGCGGTCCTTTTCGCGTGGGAGTCGGTCGTGACAGTCGCTTGAGTGGCGAAGCACTGCAAGAAGTGTTGATGGCACAGCTGCAGCAAGAAGGCGTGGCAGTGATCGATTGCGGCTTGGCAACGACACCTGCCATGTTTATGAGTACACAGTTTGCGGATTTCGACTGTGATGCTGGTGTGATGCTGACAGCGAGTCATTTGCCTTATTACTTTAATGGAATAAAAATTTTCAGCCGCCAAGGCGGTGCCGAAAAAACGGATATCCACTATATTTTGACCCACACTACCGTTCATGAGGCAGCGGAAAAAGGAAGCTATCAGCAAAAAGACTTGCTGACGCCTTATGCCCAAGATCTACTGCAAAAAATTCGCCAAGGGATTGGAACCAATGAGGAAAAACCTTTGGCTGGATTAAAGATCATTGTTGATGCAGGCAATGGCGCCGGCGGCTTTTTTGCTGAAAAAGTATTGCTGCCGCTGGGAGCAGATACGAATGGCTCGCAATTTTTAGAACCGGATGGGCATTTTCCCAATCATATCCCGAATCCAGACAATAAAGAGGCAATGGCAAGTATTCGCGAAGCCGTCTTGCGGGAACAAGCTGATTTAGGCATTATTTTCGATACCGATGTCGACCGCTCGGCCGTCGTGACCAAAAGCGGTGAGCCCTTGAACCGCAACAATATGATCGCTGTATTAAGCAAGATCATCTTAGCGGAACACCCTGGCACGCGTATCGTCACCAATTCGCCAACCTCTAATCATTTAAAAACCTTTATCGAAGCACTGGGAGGACAGCAAGTACGCTATATTTCTGGCTACCGCAATGTGATCAACAAAGCGATCGAATTGAATGAAGCAGGACTGGACACACAGTTAGCCATCGAAACCAGCGGGCATGCCGCGTTTAAAGAAAATTTCTTTTTAGATGACGGGGCGTACGTGATCGCCAAGCTCTTGATGATGCTGCCTCAATTGCAACAGCAAGGCACGACACTGGATGAGCTGATCGCGGCGTTGCAACAACCCGCCGAGACCCAAGAATTGCGCTTTGCGATCCAACAAGCCGACTATCAAGACTATGGTCGCCAAGTGATCGCGGATTTAGCCGATCATTTGCTGCCAGGCTGGCAGATCGATCCAGAAAATGAGGAAGGTATTCGCATCAACTTGGCAGCGCCCTATGGCCAAGGCTGGTTCTTGCTGCGAATGAGCCTGCACGAACCACTGCTGGTGCTGCAGATCGAAAATGATGAAGCGGGTCATCTACCGGCAGTCGTTCAAGCGATCGGTCGCTTCCTATCGCAGTATGAAGCCATCGATCAAAGCAAACTGACACAGTTTTTAGCACAGCAACCAAAAATTTGAAGAAAAGCAGGGAACTAAAATGGTGATCTTGATGCTGCTGATCATGGCAGTGACGTATGGTGTGAATTTTTTCTTGTTTCGTTATTTGAACAAACGACCAAAAATCGATGTCGTTGAACGGTTATCAATGCTATTAGGTGTCAACATGAGTGTGCTTTTTTTCGATGGGATTTTATTGTTTATCGGAAAACTACTAATTGAGACTGTTGAGATCATCGAGTAACCTAGTCGTCCGTTTTTTGTTTGCCTCTTCACTGATTCCTCAGGACAGTGAAGAGGTTTTTTAGGGTTTGCTAAAAACGTCGATTAATGTTCGCATTCGTTTTTGATATTTGATAAAGTAAAGAGGAGAAAATTACGCAAAGTGAGGGAATTCACGGATATGGCAAAAATAATGGTAGTAGAAGATGAAGCGGTGATTCGCCAACTGATTATCGAAGAACTAGAAAAATGGCAGTTTGAGACCTTTGGCACGACGGATTTCCATCAAGTGTTGACTGACTTTGAAGAACAAGAGCCCCAACTGATTTTACTGGATATTAATTTGCCGGTTTTTGATGGCTACTATTGGTGTCAAAAAATCCGCGAAGCTTCCAAAGTACCAATCATTTTTATTTCCAGTCGCAATACCAATATGGATATGATCATGGCCATGAATATGGGGGCGGACGATTTTGTGACAAAACCTTTTGAGATCGACGTTCTGATTGCAAAAATCAATGCCTTATTGCGCCGTTCCTACAACTATGTAGAAAGCAGCAGCGAGACGTTAGTGCATAACGGTTTGACCCTCAATATCGACAACAGCAGCATGTATATCAATGGCGAAAGCATCGATCTTAGCAAAAACGAATACCGCCTGCTGTATATTTTGATGAAAAATCACGGCAAGATTTTAAGTCGTGAAAAAATCTTGCGGGCCTTATGGGATGACGAGCGTTTTGTAGATGACAATACCTTGACGGTCAATATCAATCGTTTGCGACGAAAAATCGAACAAGCGGGGATGAATGGCTACATTGAAACCAAGGTTGGTCAAGGGTATATCGTACCATGACAAAGTGGCGGGTTTTGCGCAGTTTTTTGAAAGATCGTTGGCTGCTGTTTATTGGCTGGCTGGTCTTTTTCGTGTTGACGGTCTTAGTTTTTTGGCTGACTCCTCATTCCCCGATGGATTGGGGTACAGTCGGCTATCTCTTTTTGATGCAAAGTGTCTTGATGGTGTTCTTTTTGGCAATCAGCTACTTATCTAAGCGGCGTTTTTGGCAAAAAATCACCCCCAAGCCCGGAGACAGCTTGCTGCAAAACTACTTGCAAGGAGCACGCTCGGCGGAAGAAGAACGGATCGAATCTTACATCAATCAGTTGATCCGAGAGCACCAAGAATTGATGCAGCAAGTCGTCAGCAATCAAGAAGAACAAAAGGAATACATCGATTCGTGGGTCCATGAAATCAAAGTACCTTTAGCCGCATCACGATTGCTTTTGCATTCGATCGAATTTGATATTCCAGATGAAAAATTCATCTTACTAGAAAATGAATTGAACCGCATGAACGAATACGTCGAGCAAGTCTTGTACGTCGCCCGTTTGGACAGCTTTTCAAAAGATTATCTGGTCCAAGAAATTTCATTGAAAGCCGTCATCCAGCCGGTTTTACGCAGTCAGGCAAATTATTTTATCCAAAAGAACCTGCACTATGCCGTTGAAGGTGAGGATCAGCAAGTGTTGACCGATGAAAAATGGCTCGGCTTTATCTTTCGACAATTGGTCAGCAATGCCGTTAAGTACACACCACAAAATGGGCAGCTGACAATTCGGATCGAAAAAGATGCCCAAGGAACCTATCTTCACTTGCAAGATAGTGGGATCGGCATTCCTAAAGAAGACATGCGTCGCATCTTTGATAAAGGCTTTACGGGCGAAAATGGGCGCCAAACGGACACCCACTCGACGGGATTAGGGCTCTTTTTAGCGAAAAGTTTAGCGAAGGAATTAGGCATCGAGCTAACGGCTTCGTCGACAGTTGGAAAAGGAACCACCATGACGCTGTTCTTTCCCTTGTTGAGTTATTATGAGGAAAAACGCTAATCTGCTTTTTTTCGAGTATCTTTTTGTGTTTTTTGACAAAAATCACTTGTCCCTAGAACGTTTTCACTGATACACTAAAGCTTGTGTTTAAAATTGAATGGTAAGGATGAATGAAATGGAGATACTCGTTGCATTAGTACCAATGTTTGCGTGGGGCAGTATTGGTTTAGTAAGTGCCAAACTTGGCGGGGATGCGAACCAGCAAACGCTAGGAATGACGATTGGTGCCTTTTTCTTTTCTCTGGTCGTATATTTTGTGACGATGCCAGTGATTGATGGAAAGGTGATTTTGATCGGTCTTTTGTCTGGTCTCTTTTGGTCCGTCGGTCAAAACGGTCAATTCCATGGCATGAAATATTTAGGTGTGTCTGTTGGACTGCCGCTTTCAACCGGCATGCAGCTGATTTTAAATACGGTCGCCGGTGCATTGTTTTTTGCGGAATGGACCCAGACCCGCGATTATGCATTAGGTGTTAGCGCATTGATCTTATTGGTGATCGGGGCTTATCTGACCGCTCGCCAAGATGGTGAAAGTCCGGTAGAAGCCGGCAGCAAGATGCTTGATTTTCCTAAAGGATTTCGGGCATTGATCTCATCCACGATTGGGTACGGCGCCTATACGATTTTGATTACTTGGGCAGGATTGGACCCATTGGCGATCATTTTGCCACAAAGTGTCGGGATGCTGATCGGTGCCAGCCTATTTGCTTTAAGAAAGACGAAGGTCGACCGTTTTGTAGGGAAAAATACCTTGTCAGGATTGTTATGGGGCATCGGCAATGTCTGCATGCTGATCACGGTTCAGCAAGTCGGACTAGCGGTGGGCTTCTCATTGTCGCAGATGGGAATCATCATTTCAACGCTAGGCGGGATTTTTATTCTCGGCGAAAAGAAAACCAAAAAAGAACTGCGGTATGTGGTGATTGGTTGTCTGCTGGTGATTATCGGCGGTGTTTTGCTGGGGTATATGAAAGCAACATAAACGTATATTTTTGAGGAGGAGTTATGGATTTATTTCGAAAAAAAGTCATACAACGGGAAAGTGTGACGAATTTAAAAAAAGAGTTGAAGTTAAAAGATTTGATTATGTTGGGGATCGGCGCCATTATCGGCACAGGTATCTTTGTTGTTACAGGGACTGCTTCTGCTGAGTATGCCGGACCGGCATTGATTCTTTCCTTTGTTGTAGCTGGTATCGTTGTTGTGTTATCAGGGCTTTCTTTTGCGGAATTTGCTTCTCGGATCCCCGTTTTAGGGGGCGCCTATTCGTATCTGTATGTCGTTTTTGGTGAATTTACCGCGTGGCTGGCAGGCTGGTTTTTGATTTGCGAGTTCTTATTGGCCGTTTCTTCGGTGGCATCTGGCTGGTCAGGCTATGTGCAAGGCTTTTTGGCCAGTGCGGATATCCATTTACCAACCGCGTTGACGGGCGGTTATGACCCAAGCAAGGGGACCTACATTGATTTGATCGCTGGTTTAGTCATTATTTTTGTAACCTTGTGGGTCAGCCAAGAAGCGAAAAAAGCGTTACGTTTGAACAATGCCATGGTATGGGTCAAATTCGGCGTGATCCTCTTATTTATCGTCTTTGGTGCCTTTTTCGTGGAACCAGACAACTGGCAGCCCTTTATGCCCTTTGGTTTTTCAGGCGTCTTTAATGGTGCAGCGTTAGTCTTCTTTGCTTTTCTTGGCTTTGATGCCGTCGCAATGGCAGCGGAAGAAGTCGAAGATGCCAAGAAAAATGTCCCTCGAGGAATCATTGGTTCCATTGCGATCGCAACTGTCCTTTATATCATTGTCACACTGATCATGACGGGAATCGTTCCGTTTGCGGAATTAGGAGTCAATGATCCGGTAGCTTTTGCGATGCGTTATGTCGGTCATGGGGTTGTCGGATCAATCATTTCTGTGGGTGCGATCTTGACCTTATTAACAGTGACGATCGCTATGATGTACTCCTTGGCGCGTCTGTTATATGCCATCAGTAAAGATGGGTTATTGCCAAAAGCGATGCAAGCCATTGATCCAAAGCATCAAACACCAAAGAAAGCGACCTACATCGCGGGTGTTTTTGCTTTCTTCTTTGCGGCAGCTTTCCCATTGAATATCTTGGCAGAATTGACCAACATTGCGGCATTGTCGTATATGATCTTAATGTCCTTAGGAATCATCAAGCTGCGGAAGATGATGGGCCCACCTGCTAAAGGCGAATTCAAAGTACCACTGGTACCGTTATTGCCTTTGTTGTCCGTTGCCAGCTGTCTCTTCTTGATGACCCGTCTACAAACGGCGACCTGGATCGTTTTTGGGATCTCCTTAGTGATCGGAATCGCGATCTATTTTGTATATGGCTATCGTAACAGCGAATTAAATGAGAAAATTGACGAATAGGATTGTGAAAAGGCAAAGACCCGGATGCGGTTTTTGTCTTTTTTTATGTAAATATAGCCGAGCTTCCTATAAGCAGCGTTTTAGGAGGCTTTTTTTGTTATTCAAATAGTGGTCATTTCTGGTGCTGATCATTGCAATGACAGTCTTTCTTGATCAAAAGTCCTCTATGAATCTGCTTTTTTTGAGAAATTTTCCAAATGACAGATTCGCTAAAGGTTCATCCAGTATGCTTTTGTTAGAGAAAAAAAGAGAGGATGTTGGCAATTGAATTATATGAAACGGGCATGGCTGAGTGTGACGAGAAAGCGAGGAAAATCTGCAATATTGTTTGCTGTTATTCTAATTTTAGGAAATGTAATCGCTGGAGCAATTGCGGTCAATCAGTCGACTCAAAATGTCGAAAAGCAGATCAAAAACCAATTAGGTTCCCTCGCAACGATCGATATCGACTATGAAGCCTTGATGGCAAATAGTGAGGGCGGCACAAGTATGGAGGAGATTCAGCCGCTGCCGGAGGAGCTGATCAAACAAATTGGCGAGCGCTCGGAAGTCAAACAGTATGACTATTTGCGAGAAGCAATGATTGCTGTTGATAAATTCAAACCCTATAGTTTTAGACCAGAAGTTGAAAACGAGAATATCATGGTTTCTGGAGGTATGGATTCTTGGGTCTATTTAACAGGAACCAATCTCTTACAACCGTTGGATTTTGAAGAAGATACGGTGAATTTAACACAGGGACGCTTCTTTACAGAAGAGGAACAGCGTACCGGAAAACGTGTAGGGTTGATTTCTGAAGAGGTGGCTCAGGAAAACGGCTTGACCGTTGGTGACACCATGGTATTAGATGGACAGTTTATCGATTATTCATCTGGTGGAGATCCAGAGAAACAAAAAGGCAATGATTATCCTATCGAAATCGTCGGGATCTTTAAAAATACCAGCTTAGAAAAAGCGAATGAACAAGGACAAGAGGGGGGAGTCAGCTCGTTTGCTTTTGATGATCGTCCCTTCAATCGGATCTATATGCCAAATGATGCTGTGAAAACGATTGTTGAAGAGGAACGTGCGGGGCGACAAGCGGCGTTTCCAGCGACAGACCCCGGATCTGACGAGGATTTCTTTACCCCGCAATTTATTTTGAATCAACCAGAAGATGCAGAACAATTCAAACAAGAGGTGACACCACTCTTGCCAAATGGCTATAAGGTCAATGCTTCTACGGATGAGTATGACCGTGTGGGAACCAGTATGAATCGCTTATCACAAATTTCCTCGTATGTCGTAGTGATTGCGGTGATTGCTTCCTTGATTATTATCTCCTTGATCATTGTGTTGTTTACCCGTGATCGTAAATATGAGTTAGGCATCTACCTTTCGTTAGGGGAACGCCGGAAATACGTGTTTGCACAGATTGTGATCGAACTCCTGTTGATTGGTGTCAGTGCAATGCTGATCTCCTTGGTTACAGGGAATATGCTGGGCAAGATGGTTTCTGAATCTTTGTTAGCCAGCAGTATGCTAGAGGCAAACCAGGCAGGGATGG
This sequence comes from Candidatus Enterococcus avicola, assembly GCF_047470845.1. Classification (NCBI taxonomy): domain Bacteria; kingdom Bacillati; phylum Bacillota; class Bacilli; order Lactobacillales; family Enterococcaceae; genus Enterococcus; species Candidatus Enterococcus avicola. The sequence continues at coordinate 74,069 of NZ_JBLGTY010000002.1, forward strand.
AACAATTCTTTGTGGGGGCACCGAAAATCGACCAAGCGACGATCAACGAGGCGTTTCGCGTTCAATATACCTTATCTTATGTGATCGCCTTTTTAGCGACTGGGATCGTGACGATCTTGCTTTCGGCAGTGGTGCCGCTGTTGTACATTTTACGGTTGAATCCGAAAAAAATCATGCTGTAAGGAGCGATGAACATGGCAATTTTAGAAACAAAAGACATGACGTATTACTACCAAGATGGCGAGAATCGCCGGAAAATTTTAGATAAAACCAATATCTCCTTTGAAAAAGGTAAATTTTACACGATCTTAGGAAAATCAGGCTCAGGAAAGACCACTTTTCTTTCCTTGATCAGTGCATTGGATCAGCCAACCGATGGGGAAGTGTTTTTTGAAGAAAAAAATATCAAAACGATCGGTTATGAAGAATATCGCCGCAACAAAATCAGTTTGATTTTTCAAAGTTACAACTTGATCCCTTATTTGACGGCTTTAGAAAACGTCCTTGTTTCGATGGCGATTTCAGACAACAAACTCCCGGATCAGCACGATCAAATTGCGTATCGTTTGCTGGACTATATCGGCATCAATTCCACGAAAGCCGATCGTTTCGTCAATCAGCTTTCCGGTGGGGAACAGCAGCGGGTCGCCATCGCTCGTGCTTTAGCGACCAACGTTGATATCATTTTAGCCGATGAACCTACCGGGAATTTGGATGAAGGCATGGAACAAGAAATCGTGGATATTTTTAAAGAACTAGCGGCGATCCACAACAAGTGCATCATCGTAGTGACCCATTCGACCGAGATCGCCAAGCAGTCAGATCAGACTTTTTACTTAAAAAAAGGTGCGTTGACGGCCTATGAGTGATTTTTTATCGAAGTTTGAAGAAGAACCGAAACAGCCAGACAAGGAATCAGCAGCAGCCGAAGTACCTTCTTCCCGTGCTTCCCGAAAAGAAAAAGGTTCAGCTTCTTTAGAAGAGGGGATCGAACATGATCCCTCCTTCAAAAAGAAGCGGCGAAAAAAACGACTGCTAGGGTTAGCTGCCTTGCTTGGACTCTTTATACTCAGCGGCTTTTTATTTTTCCAATTGGCGTATGTCCGGTTGGATAACTTTGTGGACAAAGAGATCTCAGAGGTCAGAGAATGGGCAGCGGAACATGATCTTGCGGTTGATGTCACACCAGCCTATGATGAAGCCCCAGCCAATCAAGTGATCGCCCAAGCAGAAGCTGCCAGAAGTCGAGTCAGAAAAAGAAGCACTCTGCATCTAACCGTGAGCCAAGGACCTGATCCAGAAGAGAAATTGGCATTGCCAGACTTTATGGAAATGACGAGGGACGAGGCAGCAGAGTGGATCGAAAAAAATCAAGCAAGCAATTTGACGATCGTCGATGAATACCACGATGAGATCGAGGAAAAAGCACCGATTCGAGTAGAATTTACCAATAAAGAAGTCTCACGAGAGAACTATCATCGTCGAGATGTCGGACGAGTCTTTTATTCCAAAGGCGAAGAAACCTTTGAAAAAGATATTGAAGTACCAGACTTTAGTGATAAAACCCGTGCAGAGGTAGAAACATGGGGGAAAGCCCATGAGCTGGAGCTTGAAGTCAAAGAACAGGCTTCGGATACTGTGGAAGAAGGCAAAGTCATTGAACAAAGCGTGGCACCAAAAGAAAAAATCGCGAAACGGGATGCGTTTCAAGTAACGATTTCCCTAGGGAAAGGGGTCACCGTACCAGACTTTTCAACGATTTTACCAGATGATGCCCAGGCCGCTGTTGAGGGTGTCACTGTGCGGATGCGGATGCAGTTTACTCAGAGTCTGCCCTATGGACAATTGATCTCGCAAAGTGAGACCGCCGGGACCGTCTTAACCAGCAAAGATGACCAAGGCATCGAAGTCGTCTATTCGGCAGGTCAACCTTATATCAAAGATTACCGTCGAAGCGAGATCCTTGAAGGGGATCTGCAAAAACTCTTCTTTGATGAATTCCGTTCAAAAGGGGCGAACATCAGCTATCAAGTCCGTTATGTCAATTCAGCAGAACCCTACGGGACAATCGTGGGGATGAGCAAGTTCAATCAGTTTTTACCGTTAGAAGATACGATTACCTTTGATATCAGTTTAGGCAATCAGACAGCCCCTGCGGCATCTGATTCTGAATAGTCGCTTTCTTTTTTAGTCAACCTGCAAAAGGAGGAAACCCATGCGTCATCAAGAGAATTTTCAAGACCTTAGGAAAAAGCTGTTTGTGTTTTTACTAAGCGGTATGGTAGCATTGTTGCTACACATGTGAATTCATCAATCCAGCGAACACGTGCGGATCGTTTCAACAGAACGTTTTATTGGAGAACAATTGGAATGATCCTACAGGAATGATTGTGCTTACCGAAAAGTGATTGAAAAAGAAATGATGAGTGTAAAAGGGGGACTGACCAATGCGGATTTTATTCGTAGAAGATGAGCCATCGATCGCAGAAGCGGTTGCCAGCTTATTGAAAAAACAGCATTATTCCGTTGATTTGGCCTTTGACGGCGAAACCGGACTAGATTATGCAGCGAGTGGTGTATATGACATTCTCGTTTTGGATATCATGCTGCCAAAAATCGATGGGATCACATTGCTAAAGACGTTACGCAAGCAAAATATTCGCACGCCGATCATTATGTTGACGGCCAAAAGCGAAGTCGATGACAAAGTACTCGGCTTGGATGCAGGAGCCGATGATTACTTGACGAAACCCTTTCAAATGAAAGAGCTGCTGGCACGGATTCGTTCGCTAGGCAGAAGAAAAGATTTGGATTATCAAGAAGACCAATTAGCCTTTGGCAACGTGGGCTTAGATCGTAATGAGCTGCAGTTAGCCACGCCTAGCAATCAAGTGGTGTTGTCACCCAAAGAAATGAAACTGATGGAACTGTTCTTATCTAGACCCAAAGTGATCTTATCAAAAGAAACCATCATCAATAAAATTTGGGGCTTTGATCCCGATGTGGAAGAAAACCGCGTTGAAATCTATGTGTCTTTGCTGCGGAAAAAACTGACGCTGCTTGAAGCGGATATCGGCATTCGCACGATCCGCAATGCGGGGTATATTTTGCAGAGCAAGGAGCCGCCATGTTAAAAAAATTGCGAAATAAAATGCTGTGGTTCAATATGGCGTTGATCTCAATCATTGTCTTAGGTGCCTTTACCTTTATCTATATTTTGAATGCCACCCAAATTGAAAACGAGATCCAATCATTGATCTCGCAAGAAGCAAACACCCTAGCTGCGGTACCTTTGGATGAGGAGGAAGTGCGGCAATCACTGACAGAACCTGAGTATCCAATGATGTTGACCATCACGAATAGTACTAGTGAGCTCAGAGAGATCGCTCTACTTGACATTAGCCAAATGGATGTCGTGATTCAAAGTATTGATGAGAGCGTCGATCAAAACGAGCTTTATGAAGCCTTGGTCGATGCAGCGGCGAAACAAGGGGAGATCCCTAACGAAGTGAAGGTGAATGGCCGAAATTGGCGGTATGCGCTCTTTTTGGTGACTTCCTTTAGTCATTATTCGATCAATCATGATTCGATGGGGGAATATTCCACTAGTATCAATAATTACGAGCCATTTTATCAAGTGCTGTTCTTTGACGTCACCGACTACAAAACCAGTCTAAGCAACTTAAGAACCACGCTTTTGATCATCGGGGTCTTAGCCTTAGTCAGTATTTATATCGCTAGCTTTTATGTCGCCAATCGAGCCTTACGACCAGTGGAACTGGCTTGGCGCAAACAAAAAGAGTTTGTTTCTAACGCTTCCCATGAGCTGAAAACACCACTGGCGATCATTCAAGTCAATGCCGAGGTATTAGCTGGCAGTCCAGAAGAAACCTTGGAAAGCCAAATGAAATGGCTGGAAAACATTCAGTTAGGTTCCGAACGGATGGATGAGCTAGTAAATAGCTTATTGATGCTGACCAAATTCGAAAGTGCCGAGCAAGAAGTCGTGCGTTCGGTGATCGATGCCAGTCAAGTCGTGCAAAGTGTTTATCAAAGCATGGAGGCCATTGCACTGGAAAAAGGGATCCACTATCAGGAACAGATCGCTAAACAGGTGCGCCTTGAAAGCAATGAGCAAGCCTTACGGCAATTGACCATGATTTTGGTGGACAATGCCTTGAAATATACACCTACTGGAGAAACCGTCACAGTGGCACTCGTTGAACGCCAACGAAAAACGGTGCTGCAAGTGTCCAACAGTGGTTGCCCGATCCCAGAAGAAAAAATTCCCTATGTCTTTGATCGCTTCTACCGCGGGGATCCTTCTCGCAACCATCAAGACGGTGGCTATGGGTTAGGTTTAGCCATCGCCAAAGCCATCACAGAAATGCTGCAGGCACAAATCAGTTTGACGGTGGATCAAGACGGCGTCAATCACTTTGAAGTTTCATTTCATTGAAAAATGAGCTTTACCGTTAGGAAATAAAAGATATGCGCTGCGCTCATCAAATCTTTTACCGCATTTCGAGAAAGTCTCGCTTCCTCGAAATGCGGTATTTATGCAGCAAAACGCATTTTTTAGGAGAAGGGGACACCAAGGGAAAAAGTTTTTTTATTTCTCCTTGCAATTTTCACAAAGTTCGGCTATGATAGGTGTGTAATCGGTTACACAGGAGGGGAGCAACATGCCAACAATTAAAGATGTCGCCAATTTAGCTGGACTTTCCGTGGCGACAGTTTCAAGAGCCATGAATGGGACTGGCTATGTGAGCGAAAAAGCCCGTGAGAAAATCCATCAGGCGATCAATGAACTGAATTATTCCCCCAATGAAGTCGCACGTTCGCTGTATCAGAAAAAGTCAAAATTGATTGGTTTGCTACTTCCTGATATATCCAACCCGTTTTTTCCGCTAGTAGCCAAAGGCGTTGAAGACTTTCTACAAAAAAAAGGCTATCAAGTCATCCTTGGCAACATTCAAGAAGACAATGAGAAAGCCAATGAATATTTACGTGCGTTTGAGCAAAACAATGTGGCGGGGATTCTTTCCGCTGTCGAAAATAAAAATCGTACCCAAAGCAATATTCCGACGGTCGTCTTGGATCGGATCGATCAAGATGTCGAATATGGGGTTTATTCGGATGACCTTCAAGGCGGCGAACTTGCTGCTGAAGCGATCTTAAAAGGTGACCCCAAAAAGGTAGTCGTGATTGCTGGGCCTGAATCTGTCACCCGTGCTCGGGATCGTTTATTGAGTGTTGAATACACATTGAAAAAAGCACAAGTTCCTTATGCACTAGTGAAATCCACATCCTTTCTCTTAGAGGATGCGACCTTGACAGCGAAACAAGTTTTTTTAGAACATCCCACTGTCGATAGTGTGATTGCCCCAAGTGATACCCATGCGATTGCCATCATGCAAGAGGCTTATCATCATGGCGTAAAGATCCCAGAACAACTTCAAGTGATCGGCTATGACGATATTCCCATCAGTAAATTGGTGGTGCCACGCTTGACGACGATCCATCAGCCTGCTTATCAAGTAGGTTACAAAGGAGCAGAAATGCTCTTTGCATTGATCAACGATCAATTTATTGAACAGAAAAAAATCATCCTTCCTGTTCATTTAGAAGAAAGAGAGACAGTAAGAAATGGAGGAACGCCAATTGAATAAGATCATCGTCATTGGTAGTATGGCAACAGATTTTGTAGTCACTACGAAGGTGAAACCCAATCAAGGAGAAACGGTTTTTGGGGAAAAATTTGACACGAATTTTGGCGGCAAAGGAGCAAACCAAGCCATCGCCGCTAGCCGTTTAGGCGCAGAAGTAGCAATGCTAGGCCATGTAGGAACCGATCGTTTCGGAAATGAAATCGTCGAAAACTTAAACGTGAATGGCGTTTCTACGGAGAATGTGGAACCCGTTACACATTTTCCATCTGGTGCCGCGCATATCATTTTGCATGAAAATGACAATAGCATCATTGTCATACCCGGTGCCAATAATGCGCTTGATTTAGCTCGCTTTTCCGAAATAAAAGGAAACATCACAGAGGCTGATTTAGTGATTTTGCAAAACGAGATTCCCCAAGAAGCCAATGAAGCCATCATCGACTGGTGTTGGGAAGCAAAAATCCCTGTTTTATATAATCCAGCACCTGCGAGAAAGCTCAATCCGCGTATGTTATCTAAGGTGGGGTATCTGACCCCTAATGAACATGAGTTTAAGTTACTTTTCCCCAATCAAAAGCTTGCTGACGTTTTAGCAGCCTACCCTAATCGATTGATCGTTACCCTAGGTGCCAAAGGAGCGATTTTCCACAACGGGAAGTCGGAGGTCTTAGTTCCTGCCTTTCCAGTTGCTGCGGTCGATACTACGGGAGCTGGTGATACCTTCAATGGTGCATTAGCAGTAGGGATTTTAGCAGGTGTTCCCTTAGAAAACGCCATTGCCTTTGCCAACTTAGCAGCAGCAATCTCCGTCAAAGGATATGGTGCTCAAGGCGGAATGCCTACATTAAAGGAAATGAAGGAGAGTCCATTGTATGAAGAAGCATGGGGCATTAAATAGTGAGATCGACAAATTATTGGCGGATTTAGGCCACACTGATCAGCTTACGATTGGGGACTTGGGGTTGCCAGTACCCACAGGGGTGAAAAAAATCGATCTGGCATTAAAACTAGGTAGTCCGAGTTTTGAAGAGGTGTTATCGGTAATGCAACAAGAGATGGCAGTCGAGGCGATCGTTTTAGCAGAGGAAATAAAAACGGAGAATGCGGAGCAGTGGCAATTGATTCAAAAAACGTTCCCGAATGTTCCGATTCGTTTTGTTCCACATGAGGCATTCAAAGAAGAAACAAAGGAAAGCAAAGCCATTATTCGAACAGGGGAAGCGACACCCTATTCAAACATTATTTTACAAGCAGCCGTTATCTTCTAAAGAGACAGGAGGAAATCATGTGCAAGTCGAGATGAGCAATATTGAGAAATCCTTTGGGAAGAATCAAGTGTTAAGAGATGTCTCACTAACATTGTACCCTGGAGAAATCCATGCCCTAATGGGAGAAAATGGGGCAGGCAAGTCAACGTTGATGAACATTTTAACTGGGTTACATGCCAAAGATGCAGGGACGATTTTGATCGATGGCAAAGAAACGAACTACGCCGATCCGAAGGAAGCCGAACAAGCCGGTGTGAGCTTTATCCATCAAGAAATGAATAACTGGGAACAGATGACTGTATTGGATAACTTATTCTTGAATCGGGAATTGAAAACCACCTTTGGGCTACTAGATACGAAGAAAATGGCAAGCAAAGCGCAGGCAGTCTTTGAACAATTAGGGATTCAGATCCCCCTTCAAAAAGAAGTGGATGAACTTTCAGTCGGGCAACAGCAAATGATCGAGATCACGAAAGCGCTGATGACTGATGCCAAGGTGTTGATCATGGATGAACCGACTGCTGCCTTGTCGGATAAGGAAATTAATAATTTGTTTCAAATCATTCGTCGCTTGAAAGAAAACGGCGTAGCGATCGTTTATATCTCTCACCGAATGGAGGAGATTTTCAAAATAAGTGACAAGATCACTGTGATGCGGGATGGTCTATCGATCGATACGAAAAAGACGCAGGATACAACGATGGATGAGGTCGTGAAGAAAATGGTCGGTAGAGAGTTAGCTGATTATTATCCAGAAAAACAAGCGCAGATCGGTGAAGTCGTTTTTGAAGTAAAAAATTTAACAGCAGCTTCTAAAGTTTACCAAGGCATCAATTTTCAAGTCAGAGCAGGTGAGATCCTTGGGTTCTCAGGTTTAATGGGTGCTGGACGCACAGAAGTCATGCGAGGAATATTTGGTTTAGATGAAATTGAAAGCGGTACCTTAATCGTCGAAGGGCAAGAAGTGAAAAACTCTTCGCCTTCAAAGGCAATCGCCAATGGCTTTGGCTTTCTAACAGAAAATCGGAAAACGGAAGGCTTGGTCTTAGACTTTTCCCTGACCGATAATATTAGTTTGCCCAGCATTGATAATTTTGTCAAAACAGGCATGGTCGATAGCAAGACTGAAGCCAGTTTCGTTGCGTTAATGATCGAGCGCTTACGCATCAAAACGATGAGTGCCCAGAATTTAGCCAGCGAGCTTTCTGGTGGAAATCAGCAAAAAGTGGTTTTGGCGAAGTGGATCGGTGTCGGACCAAAAGTATTGATTTTAGATGAACCGACACGCGGAGTAGACGTAGGTGCCAAACGAGAGATTTATCAGCTGATGAATGAGTTAGCGGAACGTGGTATTGCGATTTTGATGGTTTCTAGTGATCTACCAGAAGTGCTAGGTGTCAGCGATCGCATCATTGTTTTACACGAAGGAAAAATATCAGGGGAACTCTCTCGGCAAGAAGCCACACAAGAGAAGATCATGACGTATGCGACAGGAGGAAACTAATATGGAAAAAAGTGGTATGAAAACAAAACAACTCTCGGAATCAATTAGTAAATTGGGACCTTTACTCGCTTTGATTGCTCTAGTGGCTGCTGTCACTGCCTTAAATCCAAGCTTTTTATCACCCAGTAATTTGTTGAATCTTTTGCGGCAAGTCGCAGCGAATGGCTTTATTGCATTCGGAATGACCTTTGTCATTTTGACTGGGGGCATTGATTTGTCTGTAGGGTCCACCTTGGCACTTTCCAGTGCCTTGACAGCAGGAATGATGGCCAACGGGGTGTCACCTTTAGTCGCTATTTTGATTGGGTTACTAAGTGGAGCGATCCTTGGTGCGTTGAATGGACTACTGATTTCAAAAGGAAAAATGGCACCGTTTATCGCAACCTTAGCAACGATGACGATCTATCGGGGCGCTACCTTAGTGTACACCAATGGAAATCCAATCACTGGACTAGGTGACAGCTTTCTATTCAGCTTTATTGGTCGTGGGTATCTTTTCGGGATTCCTTTTCCAGTCGTATTGATGTTTCTCGTGTTCTTTCTTTTGTTCTTGTTGCTTCATCGCACCGCCTTCGGACGAAAAACCTATGCCATCGGTGGCAATGAAAAGGCCGCTTTTATTGCTGGGGTGAAAATCGATAAGATAAAACTGATCATTTATTCGATCTCTGGATTGATGGCTTCAATCAGTGGCATGATCATCACTTCTAGGCTGAATTCTGCGCAACCAACAGCAGGGCAAGCCTATGAGATGGATGCGATTGCAGCAGTCGTTTTAGGTGGTACGAGCTTATCTGGTGGAAGAGGCAGAATTTTTGGCACGTTGATCGGGGCATTGATCATTGGTACGTTGAACAATGGTCTAAATCTATTGGGTGTCTCAAGTTTTTATCAACAAATCGTTAAAGGGATCGTGATCGTAATTGCAGTGTTACTGGATCGGAAAAGGAAATAAAAAATAGGAGGATCTATTATGAAAAAAATGTTTTTATTGGCAGCAGGCTTATTGGTACTTTCTGGATGTGGAGCGGCAACATTGGACAACGGTGGCAGTAGTGAGACACAAAGTGAGGAAAAAGCAGCTTCAGAATTGACAGTTGGTGTATCGATCTCCACCCTCAATAACCCGTTTTTTGTTTCCATGCAAGAGGGGATCAATCAATTGGCTGAGGAAAATGACACCGATGTACGCTTTGTTGATGCCCAAGATGATACTGCCAAGCAAAGCAATGATATTGATGATTTGATCCAACAAGGCGTGGATGTGCTTCTGATCAATCCCGTTGATTCTGCTGCTATCGTCCCAGCTGTTGAAGCCGCTAATAATGCCAACATCCCAGTTATTGCCATCGACCGTAGTAGCGATGGAGGAACGCTTTTGACGACGGTTGCCTCCAATAACGAAGAAGGTGGAAAAATGGCAGCAGAATTTATTCTCGAACAATTAGGGGAAAATGCAAAAGTGGTAGAACTTGAAGGTGTCCCTGGTGCTTCTGCAACCAGAGAGCGAGGAAAAGGCTTTGATGATTATGCTAAAGACAAACTGGATGTTGTTGAAAAGCAATCCGCAAACTTCAATCGAGCAGAAGGATTAACGGTTATGGAAAATATCCTCCAAGCCAACAATGACATTCAAGGCGTCTTTGCTCAAAACGATGAAATGGCTTTAGGGGCAGCCGAAGCGATGGGAAACCGAGAAGGCGTGGTGATTGTCGGGTTTGACGGTACTGAAGACGGCCTCAAAGCCATCGAAGAAGGTAGAATGACGGCAACGATCGCTCAAAAACCAGAAGAAATGGGCCGCCTTGCATTGCAGGCAGCGTTTGACCATTTCCAAGGAAAAACAGTCGCTGAACAAATCGATTCACCATTAGAGTTGGTGAAAAAATAGGTAAACGCTCAATGCAGTTCCTACTTTCAACATCGAAAGCCCCTCTTTGGCTGACCATCTAGGTCACCAAAGAGGGGCTTTCTTTAATGTGTGGCATTTCGTTTACTTGTTGCTGGTTAAATCCAATAAGCGGTCTTTCAAGTCTTCTTCTAGATGACCCAATTCCACTTCGGCAGCACGACGTTTTTCTTTTCCTTCTTTTTGGATCCGTAATGTTTCTTGGATCGTTTCCACAAGGTCGTTTTGTGTTTTTTGCAAGGTTTCGATATCGACGATGCCGCGCTCGTTTTCTTTCGCTGTTTCAATAGCAGAAACTTTCAACATTTCTGAGTTTTTCTTCAATAGATCATTGGTGGTCTCAGAAACTTGGCGTTGTGCCGTAACTGCATCTTTTTGACGCAATAAAGTCAAGGCAATGACCACTTGGTTTTTCCATAGTGGGATCGCTGTATTGACAGAAGCTTGGATTTTTTCTGCTAACGCTTGGTTCGTGTTTTGGATTAGGCGAATTTGCGGTGCCTGTTGGATCGTGATTTGACGTGCCAAGCGCAAGTCATGAGTTCGCTTGTCTAAACGATCAAGAAATTGCGTGTAATCGTTGGCGATCTGTACGTCCATTTGATCATTCGTTTCTTCTGCTTTTTTCATGGCTTCAGGAATGATTTTGGTTTGCAATTCTTGCATCTTCAACTCGCCAGCGGCAATGTAGATGTTCAATGCATCAAAGTAATCTTTGTTCTTTTGATACAACTGTTCCAACATCATGTTGTCTTTTAGCAAACCGTCTTTTTCTTTATCCAATTTGACGGCGATCTTGTCGATTTGGGCACCGATTTTTTGGTATTTAGCGGTGATTTCAAAAATGGATTGTTTTACTTTACCAAACATCCGCTTGAATAAGTTGCCTTCCCCTGCACGCAGTTCGTCTGGATTGGCTTCTTGCAAGCGATACATCAACTCCGTCAATGAGTCGCCCACAGGGCCGATATCAGCTGCTTGGACATGGTTCAACATGGATTGGGAAAACTCTCCAAGTTTGGTTTGGGCAGCTGCACCATAGGTGATGACCGCTTGCTGGTCGGTCGCATCGATTTTGCTGGCTAATTCTTGGGCCTGTGCTTGACGCTCTGGCGGTAATTTATCAATCAAACGCGGTGCCGTTTGTTGTTCTTTCAGCTGACTGATTTCCGCTTGTTGAGTGGTGGTCAAAGTGTCGACAGGGGTTGAAAATGGGTTGTTCAATAAATCGTCAAGCGTATCCGTTACGGGTTTTGCTTGATTTGGTGTTTCACTCATAATAACTCCTCCTAATAATTGTCTGCTTTCGAAAAAAATCTAGCCTGGGCTAGATTTTTTTTTAGATTCTTTTCTTGTTGCCAATCAGAATCTATCCCTATTCATTATCTCGTTTTATGCTTTGTTTGGCAATGGATAACTCAACATCCATGTCATCAAGATCGTCTGCTACAAATTGGGAGTAGTCTTTGGCGATCAAGGAAGCCATTTGCTCGATGATTTGGGTGCTTTCCTCGATTTTATCATAGGTCTCACGACTTTTGATCTCATGGCTATTGATTTCAATGAACTTATCGGTCAAATCGACCATGTTGGGCAAGTGTGTATAAAGGAAATGACTTGCCAAAGGCAGTTTGGTCGGGTCTTTCACGAGTTCTTTGAAAAGAGCTTTTGAGGCACGCAAGGCATCGTGACGCAAGTCAATGGCTTTTAACTTGTTATTGCTAGTGATATTTTTTTGGTATTTATCGATTTGGTGTTTCGTCTGATTCATCGTTTCACGGAACAATTCGATCTCACGAGCAGTCATTCCGCTTTTCAAGTAATGGGCTTCTCGTTCTCTCGTTAAAGAAGGCAAAACTTGTGGATCGGCTGCTGGAACTTTACGCCCTCTAATACCGACGTAGACTAAAATCGCACCGACGATTAATAATAGGCTCGCAAATGAATCGCCTACTACGTTAAAAATAATACTGATGAGGACGATCGCACCAACGATCAGCCAGATGTTTTTTTTCATTTTTCCTCCTCCTAAAAATCTCTTGGACAAGTAGATTGGGTTATTCGACATCTTTATTTTAGCATGTTCACTAAAAGAAAAATATCAGACTTGGGGTGGATTTTCCGATTTTTAGTAAATTCATAAGCTTTCTTGCTATTTCTTAAGAAGATATTTTTTCTAAATTATGCTAAAGTGTTTGATAGATAAGACGTATGAGGAAAGTTAGGTGTCGATAGATGTTAGAATTTAAAGATTTTGAAGAAAAAACGATCCAACGGAATGAAATTTTCCATGGCAAGATCATTGATGTGGTCGTTGATGATGTCTCCTTGCCAAATGGCGGGACCAGTAAACGCGAACTAGTCTTTCACCCTGGTGGTGTTGCCGTGATCGCCTTGACAAGTGAGAACAAAATGCTGTTTGTTCGCCAATTCAGAAAACCGTTAGAGCGAGTGATTTTAGAGATACCAGCAGGAAAAATCGATCCAGGAGAAGGCGCTCGTCCAGATTTGACTGGCGCCCGGGAATTAGAAGAAGAGACCGGCTATCGTGCAAAAACGCTGGAGCACGTTTCTTCGATGTACCTTTCACCAGGCTTTGCTAATGAGCTCTTGCACGTCTATTATGCCAAAGAACTGGAAAAAGTGACAAATCCCTTACCGCAAGACGAAGATGAAGTGCTGGAAGTCTATGAATTGACCTTAGAGCAAGCACAAGCCGCTATCGCTGATGGAACGATCTGTGATGCGAAGACCGTGTTTGCGATCCAATTTTGGGAGTTGCTGGACTTGAAACGGAGGAACGGACTTGCCTAAAGAACCATTGATCACCCGCAGTGAGCTTCGACGCAGACGCGAAGAAGAACAAGCAGCAGCTGAACGCAATCAGCAAATCGTAGAAAAGCAAAGCAAGAAGGAATGGAAACAAAAAGAAAAACAAATTGATAACCACTACCGAAAAGTGCGCAAGAAAAACAAAGAAATCACGAAGACCCGTGCCGGTGAGAACCAGAAATCTCGGGATCTGAACCGTTTTTTAATGAAAGCCATTGTGATCGTCACTTTATTGTTAGTCGTCGTTGGTTTAGCGATCTTTTTGTTGTGATTCTTCTAGTACTAAGAAAAAGCCGCCCCTGCATCTTCTGCAAGTGCGGCTTTTTTGTTATTCGGTCGGCTTTTTCAAAATAGCTAAAAACATGGCAGCTGGCTGATTCATGAACAAATGATCCGCTTCATGAAAAACGGTAAAGGAAGTGGCAGTAAACCCAGTCGTCTCTGCCAGTTGATTCAATGCGGAAGGATCGAACCCATTATGAACGAGCGGGTGAGACACGGCGGGATTTTTGAGAAAATCCACTAGATAAAGGGTTCCTCCTGGCTGTAGCAAGGCGTATAGTTTTTCCATCATAGCGGCTGTGTCAGGAATATGCAGCAAGACGAGGGATAGCAGCACAGCGTCTGCTTTTGCTTGTAAGGATTCTTGCAGCAGATCGTGGACAGTTGCAGAAGCATTGGCCAGCTGCAGTTGGTTGATTTTTTTTTCAGAAACCTCGATCATGTTAGGGGCAGTATCCCAGATGGCTAAGTGCTGGACATAAGCTGCTAAGGGCAGACTTACCAGGCCGGTACCGCCGCCGATATCGATCAGAGTGTGGTGCTGGTTGTCTTTAAAATAAGGTTCAAGGGTTTGGGTGACTAATTGTGCTAACGCGATCCGTTCAGGGGTATCGTATTTTGCTGCCATGGCTTTGAAAATTTCAGACATAAGTGCCTCCTTTTATAATGACAAAAAACTGTTCGTTTCGTCAAAACTAGTTTATCATGAAAGGAGAAAAACACGTCAGTAGATACGTGGGAATTTCTGTTATTTTTCATTTTAAAGGATGAAAAATAAACGAGAAGTAGGAGGCAAACACATGAAAATTGGTATTATTGGTGCAATGGAGGAAGAAATCAAGGCGTTGCGGGAACAGTTGATTTCACCGCTTTCTTGGGAACGCGGCGGCGCACTATTTATTTCAGGAAGTATCGGCAATCATGAAGTGATCGTCGTTCGTTCAGGTATCGGCAAAGTTCTGGCATCGATCACCACTAGTTTATTGATCCAACAATACGGGGTCAATATGGTGATCAATACTGGATCAGCTGGTGGGATCGGTGACGGCTTACAAGTAGGGGATTTAGTGATTTCAGATAAAGTGGCCTATTTTGATGTCGATGTGACGGGCTTTGGTTATGAATATGGCCAGCTGCCTGGCGGGATGCCTTTGTATTATGAAGCCAGCCGCTATTTGATCAGTGAGATGACGAAAGCCGCAGAAGCGACCCATCATACCGTGAAAAAGGGACTGATCGTTACCGGTGACAGCTTCATTCATGACCCGCAAAAAGTACAGGAGATTTTAGGACATTTTCCAGATGCCTTGGCTTGTGAGATGGAAGGCGCCGCGATCGCACAGACCGCGCAGCAATTCAATATTCCTTTCTTGATCGTGCGCGCGATCAGCGACACCGCCGACCACGCAGCAACCGTCTCTTTTGATGAGTTTATCTTAGAAGCTGGCAAGCGTTCCGCTGAAATGGTCTTGGCATTCGTTGAAACATTAAAGTAACTTAAAAAACAGGAGAGCCGATCCGTACGAGGAGGAAGGAAGCATGAGAGCATTACTATCCATTGATTATACGTTTGATTTTGTTGCAGATGAGGGACGATTGACCACGGGTGCTGCTGGGCAAGCGATTGAAGCTGCCTTAGTGGCTCGGACGCAAGCCTTTATCGAAGCCGGTGAGTATGTCGTTTTTGCCATTGATCGTCATGAGGAAACAGACAACTATCATCCTGAAAACCGCTTGTTCCCACCCCACAATCTTGCGGGCAGTACGGGGCGACATCTTTACGGCCGTCTAGCACCGCTTTATGAAAACTATCAGGAAGCGCCAAATGTCTATTGGATCGACAAGCGTCATTACTCCGCCTTTAGCGGTACCGACTTAGACATCCGTCTGCGGGAAAGAGGGATTACGGAATTGTACCTGACCGGCGTTTGTACCGACATCTGTGTCTTGCATACAGCAGTGGATGCCTATAATTTAGGCTACCAACTGGTGATCGATGCAGATACCGTTGCCAGCTTTGACGCGGTCGGACATGAATGGGCACTACGCCATTTTGAAAATACCCTAGGCGCGAAAATCATTTCTGCGAAGGAGGAAGCATAAATGGGATGGATGGATCAATTAAAAGCAAATTTCAGTTTCAGTGAACTGACTAGCCTTTATCAAGCGTATCAAAAAGGGGATCTTGATGTAAAGGCGTTGTTGAACAATGACTTCTTACAAAAGTATACGGATTTTCAGAACTTGGATGAGTTTATGGCTAAATTAGGCATCCAGAATGAAAACCAAATCTTCGACTTTCTAAAAGACCGCCCCAATCGGCAAAAAGCCGATCAAGTCGTCAATGAGCATTCCCAGTTTGATTCTGTGATCAGTATGATGAAAAAAGCTTTACAGAAATAAACAACGATAGAAGATGGAGCCTTCGAAAATCAATTGATTTCCGAAGGCTCCTTCTTTATATATTAATTGGTGGGTTATGTAACAAATTGATTTTTATTTGCTACCACATACCCCAATTATTAAGCTGTCTAAAGTTTAGCCGGCTGTTTCGTGTACCCGCTAAAGTATTGATGGCAGCAAGATCAATAATAGATACGTACATTGTCGCCATAGCGGTAACATACATGGTAGCAATTCCCGCTATCCCAATTGGATTTGCACCCAGGAGTAAAAGAAAGACAGAGTCTAAAACGGTGTCATACATCCCTTTTAAAGCCTTTTTCGAAGCTTGATCAATGGTTTCTTGTGTATCGATCATCTTGGAAATTTCTTCCATGAATTTTTCTGGGGAGTTTATGGATTCTAATGAAGATTTTTCTTCAGTGAAATATTTATGAATAGCATCAATAAAAGAGGCTCCATGTTCTAAGGTCTTATATCCCGCAATGGATTTTTTTACGTTAGAGACATGATTTTTAAGGTTATAGATATCTAGATTTGAAAAATAATCTTTGAGACTAGTTACCGTATCATAAGATGATAACGCAAAATTCAAGTACTTGGTTCCCGTAGTGGTTCTAAGAAAGGCATTGTAAGCGTTGGTGTCATTGAAGGTGTAATATTCAGGGTAGTAACGAAGGGGAAGTCTGTCACCCACCAGCCCAGCATTGCGCTCATAATCATGCACATCAAAATAATAAAGCATAAATGTGTGCATAAGTTGATCATTGGTGGGATTGTTCCCGTAAATTCTAGTGGCAAATTGTTTGACTTTAGGAAACTCAAAAGGAACGACCGGCGTAACAGCTGGTAAATTTCTTTCTGAACGCTCCTCTGCTGGCAATAGTGACTGGTACTGTAAATTTTCAAAATCGATACTCGTATTAGCAATGATTTCCAAAGATAAACCGATTTCTACTAGCTCTTCTTCAAGGGCGACCAATAGATTCGCTTTTTCGTAATGGTCATCAGGAACATCTGCAAAATTGCCACTCTCACTGACAGCATATGCCGTGATTGGTGAGAAAAAACCACTCAGTAAAACGACAAGTAACAATATAACTGAATATTTTTGCTTCATTTCAATTCCTCCTCATAATTAAAGTTTGACAACACGTGTTATACAAGTTGAATTTATCATATAAAAATACAAAAATGAATTATTTTATTTAAATTTGATTAATTTGTTTAAAAAATGTAGGATTAGTTATTTCGTCTTAATTTTTGGAGGTATCCCTAAGCAGATAACCTTGCTTGCTAAAAGAGGAGGGAGGGAAGTGAAAAAATTCAAGATATTCGACGATGATACAACTAAAGGAAAATTGTATGCTTTGATTGATTATCTAGTGATCACCTCAGCCCTTTGTTTTAGTGCATATCATTCTTTTCCGCTTACGATTCCTAAGTATTTACATATTCCGGGGACGAACGAGTATATGGTAGGTGGCTTATTTAGCGTATTAATGTCCTACTCTCTTTATAAGACCTATTTGTTGAATGCGCATAAAAACATTCCTAAAGAAAAAAAACATAGTATAGAAATCAGCTTTTTTCTCGGTTTACTCGTCTCTTTTATTTTGCTTTTATTCAGATCAGAAAGCTTAATTAATCATTTGCTTTTTCGAAACCAATTACCTTTGGAACAGATTATGTATCACTTCGATCGATTGTATTTTCTCAATCTACGTATGTTACTGTTCGCTTTGATACGGTGTTTATTCGCTTTTGACTACTATCAAGCCTTTTATTACAAAAAAAGAAAATGCTACATGGGCTATATTTATGTATACAGCTTTTTATTTCTAGTAGGAGGTGCACTCTTCTATATGTGGATCATGTCCATAAACTTTTTATTTCGCAAATAGTGTCTTCGGAGTTTACGTCCATACCTCAGTGCCATAGGAAAAGTTTTTTCAAAAATATACTCAGTTATGAATAGAATAGGGGGCTTTGTATTGGGGAAAACGGATCAAGTGACGTTATACAAGCGAAAAGGAAAAATCTATTCCATCATTGATCATATAATTATGGGGGCTGCAATATTATTTGAAACATATCATAGCTCCCCAATTAGACCTATAATTCGTGGGAGATCAGATATTCGTGGGATTGGGTTGTCGGCTGTGAGCGCAATGGTGTTTTTGCTAGCTTGGGAGACAACTTTAAGTTTGAACCGTCATGAGCTTGTTCCTGAATACAAAAAGCATATCGCTGGAATTGAGCACTTTTTCTTCTTCTTGGTTGGTTTTTTTATCTTGATTTTCACTGCCGATCCCTTGATTGGTTTACTATCGCGAACGATACCGGTAGAGAAAATCACCTACCATCTGGAACGGCTCTACTTTCTTCATTTTTTTATGATGTTCTATGTTTTGTTGCGGTGTGTATTGGCATTCGATTATTATCAAGCCTTTTATTATGAAGATAAAAAATGCAGGATGTATTATGTCTTGCTTTGTTTTTTCGTGGGCGTAGGTGTCATTCGTATTCTTCGTGCAGCTCTTACTTAATTTGTCTCATTTATTCACCCCTTCTAAAAGAATCCATTAGCAAAAGACAAGACTCAGCTGATTAAAAGATTGTCTTTCAATCGAATAAGTTTGTTACAGGATTGCTTTATTTAAATTGTGAGGAGGTTTTTAATGTGTTGAAAAAAAGATATCAACCCCTTGATAGTGATCAGCGAAAAGGAAAAATCTATTCCATCATTGATCATACAATTATGGGGACTGCAATATTACTTGAAGCATATCATAGCTCCCAAATTTGGCCTCGTAGATTATCGATTAGACCTATAAGAACTCTTGGAAATTCAGATATTCGCGCAATTGGGTTGACAGCTGTAACCGCAATGATACTTTTGCTAGCCTGGAATACAACTTCAAGTTTAAACCGTCATGAGCTTGTTCCTGAATACAAAAAGCATATCGCTGGAATTGAGCACGTTTTCTTCTTCTTGGTTGGTTTTTTTATCTTGATTTTCACTGCCGATCCCTTGATTGGTTTACTATCGCGAACGATACCGGTAGAGAAAATCACCTATCATCTGGAACGGCTCTACTTTCTTCATTTTTTTATGATGTTCTATATTTTGTTACGGTGTGTATTGGCATTCGATTATTATCAAGCCTTATATTATGAAGATAGAAAATGCAGGATGTATTATGTCTTGCTTTGTTTTTTCGTGGGCATAGTTATCACTCGTGTTCTTCTAGGGGTTCTTTCGTTAGTTGTCTCGTTCATCTATCACTTCTAAAAAATCCATTAGCAAAAGACAAGCTTTAGGTGATTAAAAGATTGTCTTTCAATCGAATAAGTTTGTTACTGGATTGCTTCATTTAAATTGTGAGGAGGTTTTTAATGTTTTGAAAAAAAGATATCAACCCCTTGATAGTTATCAGCGAAAAGGGAAGATCTATTCCCTTATTGATTATGTTATTCTGGGTGCCGCAATGATTTTTGAAAAATATCATAGCTCCCCAATATGGCCTTTGACAATTCATGGAAAAACGGAATTCGTTGCTGTCGGTTTATCGACGGTGAGCTTTTGTGTGCTTCTTCTAGCTTTTGAGAGAACCTCCAGTTCAAATTGTCATAAATTGGTTCCGAAACACAAAAAACATATCGCCGGCATTGAATTCTTTTTTTTCTTCTTGCCTGGTTTTTTAATCTTAATTTTCACTGCTGATTCTTTGACTAGGAGCATCTCTCGAAAATTACCATTGGAGCAAATTGCGTATCATTTGGAGCGACTCTACTTTCTTCATTTTTTTATGATGTTCTATGTTTTGTTGCGGTGTGTATTGGCTTTCAACTATTATCAAGCCTTTTATTACGAAGATAAAAAATGCAAGATGTTCTATGTCTTGGTTTGTTTTTTTGTAGGCATAGGTATCATTCGTGTTCTTCTGGGGGTTCTTTCGTTAGTTGTCTCGTTCATCTATCACTTCTAAAAAATCCATAGCAAAAAGACAAACCCTAGCTTGATATGGTTTGTCTTTTTCTTACGCTATTGTTTACCAGATCTGCACACGATCTTCTGGTGCACGATACATAGGGTCACCAGGTTTGATATCAAAGGTTGTATAGAATTCATCGATATTTTGGACTTGGATATTGGCACGTAGTTTCGCTGGTCCGTGGACATCGATCGACAGTAAGAGCTGTTGGTATTGTTCTTTGGCTTTTGTACGCCAGATCTTTGCCCAATTGGTGAAGAAGTCTGCTAAAGAAACATCGCTTTCTTTTTGCGCTGCTTCTAGCGCACAGCTTAGTCCGCCTGCATCGGCGATGTTTTCAGAAACAGTCAACGTTCCATTTACGGTACCGCCGGCAAAGGGCAGGCCATCAAACTCGTCGATCATCGCTTGAGCTAAGCGTTCAAAGTGGGCCAAATCTTCTTCTGTCCACCAATTGTTTAAATTACCATATTCATCAAATTTTGCCCCGTTGTTGTCAAAGGCGTGGGAGATCTCATGAGCAATGACCGCGCCGATCCCCCCATAATTTGCGCTGGTGGATTGCTCCAAACTATAAAAGGGCGCTTGTAAGATTGCCGCTGGGAAAACGATCACGTTTTTAAATGGGTGATAGTAGGCATTCACGGTAGCGGCGGACATTTCCCATTCCTCGCGATCCACGGGCTGCTGCCATTTTTTGAAGGCATCTTCTCGGAACAAACGATTGAAATGCAGGGCATTTGCCAGCAGACTTTTCTCTTCATCGGTATGCAATTGGTCATAAATGGCAGGAACTTGATCAGGGTACCCGACATGGATGCCTAAACGATTCAATTTGATGATCGCTTTTTGGCGAGTTTCTTCACTTAACCACGTGTTGTTGCGCAAACGATCTTGGTAGACAGCAATCATTGTTTCCACCATGTGTTTGACGTCTTTTTTCGCCGTTTCCCCAAAGTACTTGCGTCCATAATAATCACCGATCACTTGACTAAAATGACCCATCGTTAAGTAATAAGCCGCTTTTTGTTGGGGAGCCGCTTCATCGATCCCTGATAAGTAGCGACTGTAGGTTCCGCCTAACTGACGCAATTCTTCACTCAGATAGCTAGTATAGCGCAAGCTTTGGTTGACGATCATCCAGCCTTTCAAGAGTTCAAAATGGCTATCAGAAACAATAATGTCAAAGGCTTCAAAGTAAGCGGGTTCCGTTACGATCAGCTCTTCTGGTGTACCTGGTAAAAGGGCTGTCAAGAGTTGTCTAAAATCGATCTTGCTGGCTTGCTTTGCAAATTCTTCCAAGGAGCGAGGATTGTAATTTTTGCTATAATCCGCACTTTCTTCCGCACTGCGCACATGAGGGGCGATCAATTTATCAAAAGCGATCGCTTGCTCTACCAACGATTCCGCTTCTGCTTGGTCTTTTCCATAAGCAACTAAAACGTTGACGGCCATCTCAAAGTAGACTTGCAGCATTTCGCTTGCTTGGGGATTTTCTGTGTAATAGGTTTTATCCGGCAAAATAGTAGCAGGCGGATAGACAGACAAAGTATTCATTTGCGCATTTTTCATGTCTGCATCGACATCTAGTTGGAAAGGCAAGGCAATGCCATCTAAAACGAAACTTGCCAGTTGCTGATTCAATTCCTCATAAGAACGCAACGCTTCGATTTTTGCTAATAGTGCATTTGCTTCAGTAGCGCCAGCTGCCTCTCGTTGGGCAAAATCGCTGGCTAAGCGGTAAAAAGCCACAGCATCCTTCATGCGGCCTTTTGGCGTAGCATGGGGATCGTGTGCCATATTTTCAAATTCTGCGATCATTAAGGAATCGATTCCGTCAACGAGATCTTGGAATCCACCCGTAGCGGGTTTATCAGCTGGAATAACAGCGGTCTCCAGCCACTCGCCATTTACATAGTCATAAAAATCATCTTTTAACAAGGTTGTCATGTCTTTCGCTCCTCTCGCTTTCTACTATTATGAAACAAAATCTGTAAGGACGCAAAGAAAAGTTTTCTAGACGAAAAAGGGTTTTGATCCAAGTAGGAGGAGAATCTAAGGTATAATAAGAAAAAAGGCAGGTGAACGAGATGGAACAAGTAGAGTGGAAAGGGATCGCCGAAGAGCGGTTTCGTCCGTATAAGCAGTGGGTCACTCCTTCAGGGTATTTATGCGGCACCTATGCGGCAGCCGTCTTTTTGGCCTACTATCAAGATTACATCGATGAAACGATCATCCCGAAAGCGTTTCGTAGAAAAAAACAGCGAGATCTGACAGTAGTGACGGAAATGCTGCGGGTGCTGATTCAGCCTCATGGGTTGCCGACGATCGCTTGGCAAGTCAGTCATGGATTGACTCGGTTTTTCGATCAATTCCAATTGCCTTACCGCGGACGTGCGACTGTTGTTGGCGGCTGGCATCGAGCGTGCAAACGAATCGATGAAGGCAAACCGGTGATCATCGGTATTTTGAAGCCTTTAGGCAGCACGTATGGCAATCATTGGGTCGTGGCTTACGCCTACGCTGAAACCGCCAGCGGAGAACGCTATTTTAAAGTTCATGACAACTGGGGCAACTACAAAAAAGTGATTCCCGCCAGTTGGGTAAACGGTACCGTCACACTTCCTTGAACGAGACGGTTAAAAAAACAGTCACTTTGTGCTAGAATAGAAGAAAACAACCACATTCATTGGAGGCAATCATGGGCGAAAGTTATAAAGATAGTTCGTTGAAAATTTTTAGTTTAAATGGAAATTTACCATTAGCAGAAAACATTGCGAAAGTTTTCGGTACAGAACTAGGGAAGTCAAAAGTGACACAGTTTAGTGATGGAGAGATTGCCATCAATATTGAAGAAAGTGTGCGGGGCGACCATATTTATATCATTCAATCAACGAATGAACCCGTCAATGATCACTATTTAGAGCTGCTGATCATGATCGATGCCATGAAACGGGCTAGTGCGAAGACCATCAATGTCGTTTTGCCTTATTACGCATATGCACGGCAAGACCGAACGGCCAATCCGCATGAGCCGATCACTGCAAAATTGATTGCCAATATGCTGGTGGAAGCAGGGGCTTCTCGAATCTTGACGCTTGATTTGCATGCCGTCCAAGTTCAAGGATTTTTCGACATCCCAGTAGATAATCTCTTTACGATCCCATTGTTTGCCCATTACTATCGCGAACAAAAAATGACGGGTGACGACTATGTCGTGGTTTCACCAAAAAACAGCGGTGTCCAACGGACCCGTAGTTTGGCAGAATACTTAGATACAGCGATCGCGATCGTCGATCAAGATGAAGCCGATGGCGGCTATGTGATTGGTGATGTCGTTGGGAAAAAATGTATTTTGGTTGATGACATTTTAAATACCGGCCATACATTGGCAAAAGCGGCAGACTTGTTGAAGGAAGCTGGTGCCAGCGAAGTGTATGCTTGTGTCTCTCACGCCTTGCTTTCACCGCCTGCTAAAGAAATTTTGGATCAATCAGCGATTGAAAGTATTTGTGTCACCGATTCTTGCTGGACCAGCGAAGAACGCCATCCAGAAAAACTGCACTACATTTCTTGTGCCGAATTGATGGGGGAAGCCGTTCTCCGCATTCACGAAAATACACCAATGAGTCCATTGTTCCGCCTGGAAAGCAAAGAGTATAAATAAAAATATGAAAAGCACCCGCTATCCTTAGGGACAGCGGGTGCTTTTGCATGTAAGGGGAAGTGGACAAGACCCAGCGGATCAGTTCAACTGGTTGCGGTTTAAGACCGTTTCTCGTTTGATCAGCTTATGTGGTACAACCAGCTGTACGCCGTTTGAATCTTCATGATTCAATTGCGCCATCAGCCGTTCGGTAGCGATTTTTCCTAAGGACAACACGTTGATATCGATACTAGTCAAATACGGATGGGTCAAAGTAGCAAAGATCGAATTGTTGAAACTGATGATGGATAAATCGTCGGGGACTTTGTAGCCATACATCGTCGCTAATTGAATGATCCGTACAGCAAACAGATCATCGATCACGACGATGGCCGTTGCTTGGGATTCTTTGATCGTCTCTTCGAACGTGACGTAATCTTCCGCTTTTTCAAAGGTCAATGCTGGATAAAAGGGGAGATTTGCCAGCATCATGGCTTTTTGGTAGCCGAAGAAACGCTCGAAATACAGGTTTTCATGGGTCGTATTGGTAGCAAATAATATCTTCGTATGCCCTTGGGCGATCAGATGCTCGGTTGCTTGCTTGCCTAACAACTGGTTGTCATTATCGACAAAAACGATTTTGTCTTCATTGCTGTATGGTTGACCAATCAAGGTAAAAGGAACTTCTTTTTCGACCAGATAGTCGATGATTGGGTCTTTTTCATCGGAATAGACCAAGATAAAGCCATCTACTTGTTTTTGCAGGTGCATCCGTTCCACGTTTTTTAGCAACGTAGTAAAATCACGGGCGGAGGCGACGGCAACTGTCATTTGATGATGACGGGCCTCTTCGTTGATGGCCTCGATCGTTTCTAAATAAAAGGGGTTTCCTAGTCGTTCTTTCGAATCAAGGGGCGGCAAGATCACGCCGATGGCACTAGATATCTGTTTGCCGAGATTTCGAGCCGCAAGATTGGGGACATAGCCCATTTCTGCCATTACTTTGCGCACTTTCTTCTTGGTATCTTCAGAAATGCTGGGATGATCGTTTACGACACGAGAAACCGTGGATGTAGCGACGCCAGCCTTTTTGGCGACATCTTTGACCGTAATGCTCACTGATTTCCCTCCTTTTTTAGCTTATAGTATCACAAAGTGTCGGCACAAGGGTAGAGCCAATCAAAAGAAAGAAGAAATGCAGACATTTCTTCTTTCAGAAGGCTTGTTTAGTTGATCGCTGTACTGATTTCGTCTTCTAAAACATAGTCTTTGCCATACAACTTGATTGGCAATGCCTCACCGCTGATTTTCTTCAAAGTCACCGTTGACTCATTGACGGAAACAAAGAGCAGACGTCCACGATAGTTGATGTGGAAGGCGTAGCGGCTCCACGTTTTAGGTAAGAATGGCGCAAACCCTAAGTGATCGTGATCAGTTTTCATTTGAGCAAAACCTTGAACGATCGCTAACCAGCTGCCGGTCATAGAAGTGATGTGCAAGCCATCATCGGTATCATTGTTGTAATTGTCCAAATCAAGACGAGCAGTCCGCTCATACATTTCCAACGCTTTTTCTTCCATGCCTAATTCCGCTGCCAAAATCGCATGGATACTTGGAGAAAGGGAAGATTCATGCACTGTCATCGGCTCATAGAAATCAAAGTTCCGTTGTTTTTCTTCTTTGCTGAATTGATCGCCGAAGAAGTAGATACCTTGCAAAACATCGGCTTGCTTGATAAAGCAAGAGCGCAAGATATGATCCCACGACCAATTTTGGTTTAACGGCAAATGTTTTGAATCAAGATCGGAAACGGGCATCAAGTCTTTGTCTAAGAAGGTATCATGCTGGACGAACACACCAAGATCTTGGTCTTCTGGGAAGTACATATTGTCGATGATGTCTTGCCATTTGGCTTGTTCTTCGTCAGAGATCGTGACCGTCGCTTCGTCTTTGAAGGCTTCATAGCTGGCTAAGGTATAAGCTAAGACCCAAGTAGCCATTTTATTGGTGTACCAGTTGTTATTGATATTGTTTTCGTATTCGTTTGGTCCTGTAACGCCATGGATCATGTATTTTTGCTGGCGTTTTGAATAGTGGACACGATCTGCCCAGAAACGTGAGATCGCGCTTAACACTTCTAATCCTTCTTTTTTCAGGTAACTTGTATCGCCAGTATAATTCGTATAGTTGTAGATGGCATAAGCGATGGCACCATTTCGGTGGATTTCCTCGAAAGTGATCTCCCACTCATTGTGGCATTCGATCCCAGTGAAGGTCACCATTGGGTAAAGGGCACCTGCTAAGCCTTGTTTTTGCGCATTGATATGGGCTTGCGGCAATTGGTTGTGACGGTATTTCAACAAGTTACGGGTCACTTCTGGTTTTGCTAATGCCAAATACAATGGAACTGCATAGGCTTCGGTATCCCAGTAAGTCGCACCGCCATATTTTTCACCAGTAAAGCCTTTCGGTCCAATGTTCAAGCGCTCGTCTTCGCCATAATAGGTTGAAAACAATTGGAACAGGTTGAAACGAATCCCTTGTTGCGCCGCAGCATCGCCTTCAATGATCACATCGGCTAAATCCCAGCGGGCTTTCCAAGCAGCGACTTGTTCTGCACGTAACGCATCATAATCTGCTTTGTATAAAGTGCCTAATTCGGTGACTTTTGCTGGATGATCATGAGCGGGAACATCACGACTCGTAACGATCAAGACTTCTTTGATCAATGAGAAGGTGTCACCGGCTGCCCCAGAAAAGGCAAAGGTATCAGCGACGCAAAGTTCGCTTTTCACGGAATCAATCGGTGTTTGGCTATGACGCATAGCAGAAGTGACAGTAAAGCGTTCAATGTCAAAATTATTTTCTACGGTCCGAGTCGTCAAGTAATGGAAGGTTTCGGTTTGGCCATGAGCCAATTCTTCCCAGAAACGTTCGTCGTAGTTGCTGTCTTCGTTATGGACGTTGTTATCTAGTTTAGAAACGATTTTGATCTCAGCGTCGCCTTCAATGATCTCAGCATCCATCTTAATGAGGGCAAGTTCACGTTTTACGATGCTCAAGAAGCGTTCAAAAGAGAATTTAACCGTTGCACCTGCCAAAGTGACAGTAAAGTTGCGGCGTAAAATCCCGGTTTCCATGTCTAGTTCTAAACGGAAATCACTTGGGCTGATTTTTGCTAAGTCGACTAATTGGTCATTGACAAATAGGTCCATTGCAATAAAGTTGACCGCATTGATCACTTTGCCAAAATAATCAGGATAGCCGTTTTTCCACCAGCCAACACGGGTTTTGTCTGGGTACCAGACACCTGCGATATAAGTACCTAAGTGATGGTCGCCGCTGTATTGTTCTTCGAAGTTGCCGCGCATTCCCATGTAGCCATTACCGATGCTTGTTAGCGACTCTTGCAGTCGACGATTTTCTTTATCTAAGGTAGATGTCGCGATTTTCCATGGATCGATCTCGAACAATCGTTGGATTTTTTTCATGAAAGTCCCTCCAGAATCTTTTTGATATCTCTATCATAAGCGCAAACGATTGCATCGTCAAGTGAAAGTTGTTGCGTTTAAAGAATTTCCTATTAGGAAACATCGAGAAAGAGAGATTCAGTTATATAAAGGTGAAAAGCGAATAGAATCCCTTTTGATATTTCTGGGTTTACAAAATCTTTTTTCTCCGTTAGAATGAAATCATTAAGAAACCGATTGCGTAAATCGATTCAGGGAAGGAAGAAGGAAGATGAAAAAATTATTGAGCTTCGAATTTTGGCAAAAATTCGGAAAAGCGCTAATGGTGGTTGTCGCTGTTATGCCAGCCGCTGGTTTGATGATCAGTATTGGGAAAACGATCCCAATGATCAATGCCGACTGGGCATTTTTGATCACTACAGGAGGCGTCATTGAAAACATTGGTTGGGCAATTATTGGTAACCTGCATTTATTATTTGCATTAGCTATTGGTGGTAGTTGGGCTAAAGAGCGAGCTGGTGGGGCATTTGCTGCTGGGATCGCCTTTATTTTGATCAATCGGATCACTGGTTCGATCTTTGGCGTGACGAGCGCGATGTTAACCGAAGAAGGCGCCTTTACCCATACGTTGTTTGGGACGAAGATCATGATCGACGGCTTCTTTACTAGTGTATTAGAAGCACCTGCTTTGAACATGGGTGTCTTTGTTGGGATCATCGCTGGTTTTGTGGGAGCAACAGCTTACAACAAATACTATAATTTCCGCAAATTACCGGATGCGCTTTCCTTCTTTAACGGCAAACGCTTCGTACCTTTCGTAGTGATCGCCCGTTCAGTAGTCGTCGCATTAGTGTTATCGATCGTTTGGCCTTACATTCAGGCAGGCATCAACAACTTCGGTTTATGGATCGCACAATCACAAGAAAGTGCGCCCGTTTTAGCACCGTTCTTATTTGGAACCTTGGAGCGGCTGCTCTTACCATTCGGGCTGCATCACATGTTGACGATCCCGATCAATTACACCGAATTAGGTGGAACTTACACGATTCTTTCTGGCGCACAAGCCGGCACCCAAGTCTTTGGACAAGACCCACTATGGCTTGCTTGGGCAACAGATCTAGTGAATATGCGCAATGCTGGCGATACGTCACAATATCAATTTTTATTGGAAAACTTTGTTCCTGCCCGCTTTAAAGTTGGACAAATGATTGGTTCATCTGGGATCTTGATGGGCTTGTCTTATGCCATGTATCGCAATGTCGATGCGGACAAACGGCACAAATATACCTCTATGTATTTATCAGCTGCTATCGCTGTCTTCTTGACAGGGGTAACGGAACCGTTGGAGTTCATGTTTATGTTTGCTGCCGTACCGCTTTACATCGTTTATGCAGTCGTACAAGGGGCTGCGTTTGCGATGGCGGATATCGTCAACTTACGGGTCCACTCTTTTGGGAATATCGAGTTGTTGACCCGTACTCCAATGGCGATCAATGCCGGCTTAGGACAAGATTTGATCAACTTTGTGTTAGTGACCATCGTCTTTGGTGTTGGGATGTATTTCTTGGCCAACTTCTTGATCAAAAAATTCAACTTTGCAACACCAGGTAGAAACGGCAACTACGAAACAGAAGGAGCCAGCGATGCGCCAGCAACAGCTTCGGCGGATGGCAATTTGAACCCAGATTCGCAAGTCGTGAAAATCATTCATTTATTAGGCGGACGTGAAAATATCGCCGACGTTGATGCATGTATGACCCGTTTACGGGTCTCTGTGAAAAATCGAGAAGCGGTCGGCGATGAAAAAGCATGGAAAGCCGCAGGGGCTTTAGGCTTGATCGTAAAAGACAACGGTGTGCAAGCAGTTTATGGACCGAAAGCAGATGTCTTAAAATCAGACATTCAAGATATCTTAGATTCTGGTGTCACGATTCCCGAACCGACGGCTAGTCAAGCACCAGTAGAAACCACTACCCACCAAAGCCAAGGCGTGACAGCTGAACTAGCTGCCGTTGCCACTGGAGAAGTGATGCCGATCACCTCTGTCAAAGACCAAGTATTTGCGGAAAAAATGATGGGTGACGGTTATGGCGTGCGTCCAGAGCAGACGACAGTTGTCGCACCAATCAGCGGGAAAGTCACCAACATCTTCCCAACGAAACATGCGATTGGCTTGCTTTCTGATGAAGGCATCGAAATATTGGTTCACATGGGCTTAGATACTGTTGACTTAAACGGTGCCCCCTTTACGGTAGCTGTCACTGAAGGACAACAAGTGGCGGTGGGTGACAAGTTAGCGGAGATGGATCTCGCTGCAGTAAGTGCTGCTGGCAAAGACACCACCATCGTTGTAGTGTTGACCAACAGCGATCAAATCGATTCCTTTGAATTGACCCAAATCGGCAAGCAACAAGCAGCCGCAGTTGTTGGAATCGTAAAACTATAATAAAATGACAAGCGGGTCGACTCTTTTGTTGACCCGCTCTCTTTTATTTTTTAAAGGAATCGTACAAGCAAACCGAGAGAAGGAGCCTTATTCATGAAGGTATTAACATTGAACACCCATAGCTGGTTAGAAGAAAATCAGCTAGAAAAATGCAAGATGATCGCACAAGAGATTGCAACAGGCGACTATGACATCATCGCCTTGCAAGAAGTCAACCAAACGATCGCTGCTCAAACCATCGTTCCTGATGGGCTATATTGCCCCACAGATACGCTGGTGGAAATCAAGGAGGACAATTTTGCTTTACGCCTAGTGGAAGAACTGCAACTGTTAGACTGTGATTACTACTGGTCATGGACCTACAGTCACGTAGGCTATGACATTTACCACGAAGGCAATGCCTTATTGTCCAAACAGCCCATCATTGCCAAAGAATACCTTGCTTCACAAGCCACGGATGTCTGGGATCATACCACACGCAAAAACCTGAGCGGCGTGACTGAAGCCGATGGACAGATCGTACAAGTCGTTAGCTGTCATTTTTCTTGGTGGCAAGACGGTAAATTTGCCTACGAGTGGCAACAGACAGAAGCATTTTTAGCAGAACGGGCAGATACCTTATTGATCCTAGGAGATTTCAACAACGATGCGGCCAGCTCTGGTCATCAACTCGTCCTTGACAGCTCCTTACAGTTGCAAGACAGCTTTTTAACGGCTACCGAAACGATCGGTGCAGCCTCTGTCGTTAAAGCCATTGATGGTTGGCAAGACAATCGAGAAGCATTGCGGATCGATTATGTTTTTGCATCCAAAGACTTGCAAGCAACGGAATATGAAGTCGTTTTTGACGGAACGCGTACTCCGATCGTCAGCGATCACTTTGGAATCAAAGTGGTTTTTGCTTCAAAAACAGATCCAAACTAGCAGAAGCGACAGCAAAAAAGCAGTGCCAATCGGCACTGCTTTTCTTTTTGGGGAAGTTAAATCGCTGATCGAACAAGGAGGAAAAAGAATAAACTCAATAAAAGAATGAATGCTAATGCCCCGTAGGTAAAACTCTTTTCGCCCCAAGTTGCGTTTTCCTCCTGACTCGAAAGACTTCTTCTTGTAAAAAAGACGAGTCCTGCACCGATTACATTCGCTGTCAGCAACTGCTGGAAGAAGATCAGGAATAAATACTGACCCAAAAGGCCTTTTTTACTCATGGAAAACCGTTGAATAAAGTACAGGCAAGCCCCTTGCAGCAAAAGGAGACTACTTAACAAGACCCCTAAAGCGGCTAACGGTTGCGAGTTGAGGTACTGGGCAAAGGTCATCCCATGGTTGAAGGCAGTCAAGGAAAGATAAAGATAGTAAGCACCGGCGATCAAAAGCCAATAACTCAGTAAAATCAATGGAAACGCCCATTTTCGTTTAGTCATGGTTGCCCTCCTGTAAAGTGAATAGTCCGTAGGAACGGATCAAATAATCAATCAAGCAGCTTAGTCCGATCAAAGACTGGCTAGGGATTTTCTTGCGACCGATTTGAAAAAAATCGCAATAATAGGTCAGGTGAAACGTTGAATGGCGAGCAAAATAATTATCTCCTGGCGCACTCAATGTCAAAACGGGAATCTGACGAATCGCAAACGTCGTCAGATTCTCTTTGACGTTTTCTGTTTCGCCGCTCAGTGAGGCGATGATCACACAGTCTTCGGCAGTGATCATCGGCATGACCATATCAAATTCCGTTTTGTTCGGCAATACGATCACTCGTTTTTCCATAGAAAGCATCATTTTGGAAAACTCCTCCAGTGCTTTCTTTTGGGAAAACCCAGTTGGGTAGCAGTAGATGGTTTTGCTGCGGTCAAACAAGCGGTTGAGGGCAGCTAAGTCTACCGTTTTTACATAGTTGAGGGTGGCGAAAATATCCTCTTGTTGCTTTTCAAAAATCGTTTTTTGTTGCGAAATCGTTGTTGCCTGTTCTTGCTGATGCCGTAGAAAATATTTGAACTCGGAATAGCCAGAAAAACCAAGTTTTTTCGTCAACCGTAAAATAGAAGACTTGGAGACGTGAACCTGCTCGGATAGCTCGACGATCCCCATAGATAGAACGGTGTCGCCGTTGGAAAGAATGTAGTTTAGAATGCCACGATCAAGTTCACTTAACTCTGATTGGTGCTGTTGAATCAAATACTGTAATTTCACAAAAACCCCTCCTTATTGATTAAGTATAGCTGAAAAGCCAGGAGGGGAGGCGAAGAACGCTGGCTAGTGTAATTCTGGCCAAAAGGCTTGATTTGCTTCAATCAATTCATCGAGTAATTCTTTGGCTACACGGGCATTTGGAACCACTTTTGAAAGAATCAGTGCTTGCCATAATTTCTGGTAAGAACCCTCTGCCCAAGCTTCCACGACTAATTTTTCCACGGCGACTTGTTGTTCCATCAATCCTTTTTGGAAGCGAGGGATCTTGCCTTGTGTGATTGGTTCTGCCCCGTTACTGCCGACGATACAAGGCACTTCCACCATTGCCTGTTCATCAAAGTTGACGATCGCTCCTTCGTTAGGCACGATCAACAGCATCCGTTCTTGCGTGTTATAAGCAATCGCTCGTGCAAGGTCAACGATGTAGCTGGCGTGTTCATCCACTTCAAGCGTGGTGTCAGTCGCTGTCTGGTTTTCTACGATGCGTTGGCATTCACCAAAGACGTGTTTTTCGCGGCCAGCCATGACTTCATTTGCCCGTGTAAAAGATGGGTTGGTGTGCGCCACTTCATCTTGAGGGAAAAAGTAATACTTCAAGTAGGTATTTGGCAAAGTGGATGGATCAACTTCGTATACTTCTTTTGCTTTGGCAAAGGTGTGCATCCAGCTGGCATCAGCATGTTGGCTCGCTTCGATTTCTTCTGGCAATGAATAGCCGTATTTTGCCACATGCGCCTGGATCTGTGGCAGCAAATCATTGCCAGCTTTGTCTCGTATATCTGTCCACCAGCCAAAGTGATTCAAGCCATAATAGCGAACCACCAACTCTTTGCGAGAAGCTAAACCGATCGCTTGCGCCATCCGTTCTTCGATTCCCACTGGCATATCACAAATATTAATGATCTTGGCATCAGGGCGCAATTTACGAGTCGCTTCTGCGACGATCGCTGCAGGATTGGAATAATTCAACATCCACGCATCAGGGGAATATTTTTCCATATAATCGACTAACTCCAATACACCGCCGATAGAACGCATCCCATAAGCGATCCCGCCAGGACCACAAGTTTCTTGGCCGACCACACCATATTTCAAAGGGATTTTTTCATCCTTTTCGCGCATCGCATACAAGCCAACTCGGATATGCGCCATCACAAAATCGACATCCTGAAATGCGGTTTCGGGATCAGTGGTTGCTAAAAAGCTGATTTCGGGTGCACGTTCTTTCAATAAAATCTCACAAGCTTGTGCAACTTTTTCTTGTCGTTCTTCCAAATTGTCGTAAAATTTGATTTGGCGAATCGGGAAACGATCCAAGTGTTCCAAAAGCATCAAGACGATTCCTGGGGTAAAGGTACTGCCGCCTCCGGCGATCACGACTGAAAATTTTTTCATTTTTGTTTCCTCCTTAGTCTGATACAGCTAATAATTTTTCGAATTGTTCTCTCACTTGTGGCACATCCAGGCCAACGATCACTTGGAAGGCGTTGCCGTTGCGAACGACACCATGGGCACCAGCGCCTTTAAAGATGTCATCTGGCAGCACTTGGTCTTGATCTTTGACGGTGATTCTTAGGCGAGTGGCACAATTAGTGACTTTATCAATGTTGTCGCGACCGCCAAACCCTTCTAAGTAGACTGCGGCTTGTTCGGTGTAGCGATTGGCACCAGCAATCACTGGCGTTCCAGTGTTGGCTTGTTTTTCTTTGTAATCTTTTTTTGTGTATAGTTTGATTTCGCTATTGTTTTCTTCCCGTCCTGGTGTGGCTAACTTAAATTTGAGGATCAAGAAGCGGAAAACAAGAAAATAAAGGGCAGTAAAGGCTAACCCGATCACCAGCTGCGTGAAGATCATACTGCGATGATTTTGAAATAGCGGAATCCAGACCTTCGCCAACAGATCGATCAAGCCGCCCCCCATATCTCCAACGACCCCGAAGGCAAACATCGTTGCCGCCATGGTCGCTGCTAAAACAGCGTGCACCGCAAAGAGGGGTGGTGAGATAAAGAGGAAGGTGAATTCCAATGGCTCAGTGATACCAGCTAAAACGGCAGTTAAAGTGGCAGGGATCAAAATCGCTAAGACCTTCTTTTTGTTCTCAGGCTTGGCTGTGAAATAAAAAGCAGCAGCGATCCCTGGTGCAGCAAAGATCTTAGAATTGCCATGTAAAGCAAAGCCCCCTTCAGGGAAAAGCTCTTTCAATGGTCTGGTGGATTGGGCAAATTCTTGTAAATGTGCCATCCAGTATTTGGAGATTCCTTCTTCGACGACAGCGGGACCAAAAACAAAGGGGGTATACACGAAATGATGGAGACCTGTGGGAATCAATATTCGCTCTAAGAAAGTATAGAGCCAGACCCCAAAGACCCCAGCACTTGCTAGAAACCCTTGCATGGACCCAATGCCAGCTTGGACTTTCGG
Source organism: Candidatus Enterococcus avicola (assembly GCF_047470845.1). Classification (NCBI taxonomy): domain Bacteria; kingdom Bacillati; phylum Bacillota; class Bacilli; order Lactobacillales; family Enterococcaceae; genus Enterococcus; species Candidatus Enterococcus avicola. The sequence goes on from NZ_JBLGTY010000002.1 coordinate 108,108, forward strand.
CCAAATCAATGCGATCAAGAAAGCAACTGGCAGCATTAAAAAGAAACCGAGGAACACGACAAAGGAAGAGCCTTGGAAGATTCCGAGAAAATCAGGCAGCTTCGTATCGAAAAACTTGTTGTGAAGATAGACGACGATCGCCGAAATAAAAATTGCTCCGATAATACCAGTATCTAATGTTTTGATGCCAGCGATCATTTTCAAGCCACTCTCACCGCCGGGATCAGCTGCAAAGTTGACACCGAAGAAGTTACCGAAGTACTCGATCATGCCAGAAATAAAATAATTACAAGTAATATAGACGACAAAGGCTTCCATTGCCGCTCGCGCATTGGCTTTTTTTGCGAGACCGATCGGTAATCCAATGACAAATAATAATTCCATTTGGTTGAAGACCGTCCACGCTCCGTTTTCAATGATCGTCCAAATGTTGTACCACGTAGAGCCTTCAGTGGCGATGCTCCCCACAAGCATCGGATTTTTAAAGATAATACACAGCGCGACCATGATCCCTGAAAATGAAAACAAGAGGACCGGGGTAAACATCGCACCGCCAAACCGCTGAACTTTTTCCATCATAATTTCTTAACATCTCCTTTCAATTTTTACTACAACCTCAGTATAGAAAAGAAAGATAGCGGTTACAATAAAGCGAGGAAGCATAGGAACGTAGAAGCAAACAAAGAGAAGAAGTTGCAACTGCGGGGAATTTTCCCATAAAAAAACAAACCTGCGAAAAACAGGTTTGTTTGCTACGTACGTGTATTTAAATTTCGACGTTGCCATAACGATTGGCAAGGGCGGTGCGGATCAAGCGCTCTGCCAGATGCTCATTTCTTGCGAGGAGCGGTCCGTGGAAGTAAGAGCCGAACACATTGCGGTAAACTACGCCTTCCGTTTGGTCTTCGCCATTGTTTCCTTGTCCTTGGATGACTTTCCCCAATGGTTTTTCCCCTTTACCTAAGAAAGTACGGCCATTATGGTTTTCAAAGCCATAATAGGTCTCATCGAATTCTTCATTGTGGATCACGATGTCACCGATGAACCGGTTGTTTTCTTGGCTTAAGGTGTAATGATCCAAGGCACCGATCCCATTGATTTTTTCGCCGTTGGCACCGATGTAGTAATGACCCAGTAATTGATAGCCGCCGCAGATCGCCAGCATGACGCCATCATTTTCGATATAGCTGGTCAGGGCTTCTTTTTTTGATTGGATATCTTGTGAAACGATCACTTGTTCAAAATCTTGCCCGCCACCGAAGAAGACGAGATCATATTTTTCAGGATCGAAGGGCTCGTGAATGCTGACGACTTCTGCGTTGAAGGTCACGCCTAGTTTTTCGGCCACGTAGCGCAGCATCAAGAGATTGCCGTTGTCGCCATAAGTATTCAAAAGATTTCCATACAAGTGGGCAACATTCAGTTGATACTTAGTCACGACTCATTCCTCCTTTGATATAGCCTTTTTCCGCAAGCTTTTTGCGTAGCTGCAAGACTGCAGTGTAAGTCGCTAAAATATAGACTTTTTCTGTTGGTAAGTCTGAGATTTGCTTGATGACGTCATCAAGTTCAGGGGTTTCAATGATTTTTTCTTCAGGGATCCCCGCAACTTTTAGCCGCAACGCCATATCTTTGTGACGATCACCACCAGCGATCACTTGAGGAATCCCCATATCGGCAAACGCTTCATGGTCGCCATCCCAAATCCAGCTGACGTCGATCCCATCTGCGTAGTTGGCATTCAACAAGCTGACTAGCGAGAAAGGATAGGGCGACAGGCCGATCATATCGATGACTTGGTTCAAACCAACAGGGTTTTTAACTAAGACTAACGTACATTCTTTGTCCCCGATGCGGATCACTTCTTGGCGACCAAAGACTTTTTCGTCATAGGCCAAACCAGATTTGATTTTTGCAGGTGCTACGCCATAATATTCCGCAACCGCAGTTGCCGCCAGCGCATTGTAGACATTGTACATCCCGCCGACTTCGATGCGATAGTCATTGCCATCGATCACAAAATCAGCAGAGGTGTTGTCCATTGCGGTCATTTCCGTCAGTTTATAATCCAATTCTGGTCGATGGAAGCCGCAATTTGGGCAGTAGTATTTTCCAAGATTGGCATAGGTGATCATTTTATAATGTAAAATGTGATGACACTCAGGACACAACACGCCATCCGTATTGTAATGGGCCATCTGCTCTTCATCTGGCAAATGATCAAATCCATAGTATTTCCGCGGATTGACAGTTGCTACCGAATTGAACAGTGGCGAATCCCCATTGCAGAGGATCGTAGCTTCTGGTGAGTTTGCGGCACCTTCAACGATCATTTTATAGGTCGTATAGATCTCGCCATAACGGTCCATTTGATCGCGGAAAATATTGGTGAAAACGAACAATTCCGGTTTGATGTACTTCGTTACTTTGCTGAGACTGGCTTCATCGATTTCTAAAACCGCAAATTTTTTGCCTTTTTTAGGGCGTGCCGATAGAAAGGTTGAAACGATTCCTTGGACCATATTGGCGCCGGTGGGGTTCGTCAATACTTCATCAAATTCTTGGCGCAAAATATTGACAGTCAAGGCAGTCGTCAATGTTTTGCCGTTGGTGCCTGTGATCACGACGACTTGGTAATCTTTCGCCAAATGATCTAATATATGTGGATCAACTTTTAATGCTAATTTACCAGGCAGGCTTGAGCCGCCTTTGAAAAAGTTCTTTAATACCCATTGAGAGGTCTTACCGACTGAAACAGCCAGATGACTTCGTATTCCCATAATGTAACCCTCCATTAGAGCGAATGCTTTCATTGTGCAAATTCAATTTATCATACCATATACCAAGAAAAAGGTTAAATTGCTTTTGCGATTCTTTAAATTTCTGCAAAGACCATTCTGATAAATAGCTCTTTTACTTGCGATGATCAAAGGCTTGAAAAGCAAAACAGCAAACCTGGCAGAAGGTTTGCTGTTGCTTTAACCGATAATGATTTTTTCCGTTGGGTACTCGTAGCCTAAGTCACGTGTTTCTTTTGGTACGAATAACATCAAGGTGTACAGCATACCGACACGGCCGATAAACATCAAAAGAGCAATCACGAGTTTGCCGATGGTTGATAAATCGCCCGTGATTCCTAAAGAAAGCCCTGTGGTTCCAAAGGCCGAGGAAACTTCAACAATGATGGCGATCAAAGGGATATCCTCGATGGCGGTCAAGAATAAGACACAAAAGAAGCACATGCCCATCGAAAGCATGAAGACTACCACTGATTTGCGGACGTCATCTTGATCGATCCGGCGACCGAAGATATTGATATTGTCCTCACTTTTCAAGAAGGCATAGAGGTACAGCCCAATGATGGCAATGGTCGTCGTCCGAATCCCGCCACCAACAGAGCTGGGACTACAACCAATAAACATCAGCAAGGAGAAAACGATCAACGTCGTGGTTTGAAAGTTGCCTAAGTCATGGATCTGTAGGCCAGCATTCCGCGTTGTCATGGAATAAAACATGCTGTTCATCCACATACCGCTAAAGCTGTAATCTTTGAACAAATAATCTTTCTCAAGGAAAAAGATCGCTAATGTACCGCCGACAAAGAGGATCACAAAAGCCAAAACAGCAATTTTTGTGAATAAAGAAAAGCGAAACGGCAAGCGGCGGCGTTGTTTTTTCATTTTAAAAAGGACCCATTCCCGAAAGTCCATAATTACTGGAAATCCGATCCCCCCGATAAAAATCAAAATCATGATACACGTCAGGAAGAAATAATCATGGGAAAACGGCAAGATGGAATTGCCCGTCACGTCAAACCCTGAGTTGGTCACAGCAGAAATCGCTTGATAAAACCCATAAAAGATCGCGTCTCGCCAATTGTCATAATAGCCGTAAAGATGAAAATAAACAGCGAAGATCGTACCTGCTACCAACTGACAAACTAAAATGATGGTAAACGTCGTTCGGATCATCCGAACGATCCCGCTAAGCTTAGGCTGATTCATATCCGTCATGATCAACTGGCGCTGCTTTAAACTGATTTTGCGCCGTGAGACGATCGCAAAAAAGGTCGAGATCATCATGATCCCTAAACCGCCGACTTGAAAGAGGACTTCCAACAAGATGACCCCGTGGTCGTTAAACACATCATTGATCGGAAAAGTAGTCAGCCCAGTGACACTGACCGTGCTGACCGCCATAAAGAACAGATCGATAAACGCGACATGAGAGCCGGGTTCTCGAAAGAAGGGGAGTGAAAAAAGGCCCAAAGAGACCACTGTCATCACGATATAATAAAAAACAATCACTTGGATTGAAGACACATTCTGGGAAATAAACGTCTTGCTCCTGCGCTGCGTCAAGCGGGCAAAGCGGGTAAAGTTCATTACAAAAAACCCCTCACTAAATAAACTATCCCCAGTATACCAAAGAACCAAGTAGATTTGAAAGAAAGCAGGATAGAATTCATGAGCAGCAGAAATTGTGCAAGGAAAAGCTTTTGGAAAGTGTCGTTGGGTTAGAGGACACGATCAGGCTGTGGTTCTTGCGGCAGCTTGATTGCTTAAGAAACTTAAAAACTCGAAGCAAATCAGTAAGGATTTCACGATTTCAGAAGAAAACGCTGGCAATTTATGAGAAGATAAAAGAAGTAAAAGATAGCAGCGACGATTCGCACGGAACAATAGCGAGAAAGCGGACAAAAAAGCGCATCAAATTTTTTGAAAATCGAGACGGAAATGGGGAGTATCATGAAAGACGTAAAAATTATTTTTTTCGATGTTGATGGCACACTAATCGATATGAGCAAAAAGCAAATCTCTGAAAGAATGTTAGCCACATTAAAAGCCTTGAAGAAGCAAGGGATCCTGTTGTGCATTGCAACTGGCAGAAGTCCCATCGCGTTGCCGCAATTTGAAGGCGTGACCTTCGATGCGTTTTTGACCTTTAACGGATCGTATTGTTTTAATCAAGCCGAGGGGATCCACCAAAACCCCATTCCTAAAAAAGATGTTCAGCAAATCATTGAAAATGCCACGGCCCTCAAGCGTCCAGTAGCGATCGCAACGAAGGATCGAACGGTTGCTAATGGCAAAGATGCTGATTTAGTTGAGTATTTTTCCTTTGCCCACCAAGAAGTGATCGTGGCAAAAGATTTTGATGAGGTGATCCAGCAGCAAGACATTTTCCAAGTGATGCTTGGCTCAGGGAAAGAAGACTACGCCAAAGTGATGGCAAATACCACGGAGGCGAAAATCACTGCCTGGTGGGATCGCGCAGTCGATATTATTCCAGCCAGCAGTGGGAAAGGAAGCGGCATTGCCAAAATGCTGGCTTACTATGGCTTGGATAAGTCTGAAGCCATTGCCTTTGGCGATGGCAACAATGACATTGAGATGCTGGAGGCAGTCGGCTGGGGTCTCGCAATGGCCAATGCTTCGGATGAGTTAAAAGCAATCGCCGATGAATTGATCGGTCACGTAGCCGAGGAAGGCATTTATCATTACTGCTTAGAAAACGGGTTGCTGGGTGAAGTCGTGCAGTGATGGGCAATGCGCCAGTTGCTGTCGACCGCTAAGAATATGCGCAGCCAGGATCGCTACTGCGTGTCTGTTTGATCAAATAAAAAAACTGTTTCCGAAATGTATTAGGGAAACAGTTTTTTTGATATAAAGTTGTTTAGCAATGTGTACGGTTTACAGCGCCTCCACCGCTTCAATCGCCTGATAGACTTTTTCGGGTGTGATCGCAGGATCGATCAAAATAAAGGTTTCTTCTTCTTTGACAGCATAGGTCAGAACCGAGGCGAAGTAATCCCGATCAAGGCGTGTCACGTGGAGATCCTTCAGCTTCATCGGCAAGTGCAAAGCTTCGTAAAATGGCCGTAATTCTTCAATCACATCAAAATCATTGGTATAGGCAAGCTGGACCCAAATGCAGTAGGCGACTTTGTTGCCGTGCAAGACGCTATGGGTCTCACTCAAATAAGACAAGCCGTCATGCAGCGCATGCGCACCAGACGTGCGGCCAAATTCGACTGCAAAACCACCAACCTCGCCTGCCAAAGCAATGATCGCATCGGTGATGCGGGCAAAGGCGGGGGTCAGCTGCCCGACTTCTAGGTCTTTGACAGCTTGGATCGCATCGGCAATCAACAAGTTTTTGATCAAAAGAGCGCTTTGGAAACCTAGCCGTACTAAGGCAGTCTTGTCGTCTTCTGCCATGTTGCGGACGATGGCTTCCATTTCATAATATTTAGCTAACGTATCAGCGATCCCAGCGATAAAGTAATCAACGGGTGTGGCTAGTAAAAAACGGGTGTCGACGATCGTCATGTAGGCACCTTTTTTGGCATAGTCGATTTTACAAATCGTATGATCGGGGTAATAGGCGACGATCACCGGGGTAAAGGGTGCACAGTTAGAAACCAATGTAGGGATCACGATCAATTCTGCGCCAAGGGTTTGGGCGGTGATTTTTGCTGTATCAGCGACTTTGCCGCCGCCGATTGCCACTACGGCATCCGCTTGCTGGATCGCTTCAGCTAAGGCTTGCGCATTTTCAAAACTCGATGATCCATCGTAGCGGTAGATCGGGTAGTCAAATGAATGGGGGTAATAGGCTGAAAACACATCGAATGACTGCTCCCCAGTGATCACGGCAACTTCTTGGAACTCACTTAAATACTCTGGCAAATCAGCTAAGACCCCATCGCCAGTAATATACCGATTAGGACCTGGACGGACTTCATTGGCTAACATCAAACAAACACTCCTTTATAATCGTCAGAATTTTCTAATCAGTGTATCGCGAAAATGCCCTGACTGTCAATTTCCTTTTGGCAAAAGAAACAGAAAACAGCCGATCTGCCTTGAGAGCAAATCGGCTGTTAATGATGAATCGGGAGGCATGCTCCAAAAATGTTAGGCCCAGTTTTGGCGAATAAAGCCAGCTCGACCGGAGCCTTCGCTATAAGCATTGTAATGGGCTGCATTTTTCTTGTAAAAATCTTGATGGTAGTCTTCTGCAGGATAAAAAGGTTCTGCTGGTTCGATCTTCGTTACGATCGGAAGGTCAAAGCGGCCGCTAGCTTGCAACTGCGCCTTTGATTTTTCCGCAATCGCTTTTTGTTCTTCACTATTGTAAAAAATTACTGGACGATAGGAATCACCACGGTCAGCAAACTGACCAAACGCATCCGTGGGGTCTGTCTGCTGCCAATAGATGGCAACCAATTCTTCATAAGAGATGACCTCAGGATCAAAGGTGATCTCAACTGCTTCGGTGTGACCGGTGGTTCCTGTCGTTACTTGTTGGTAGGTTGGGTTAGGCACATGGCCGCCAGTAAAGCCAGAAACCACTTTGAGGATGCCTGGCTGCGAGTCAAAAGGTTTCACCATGCACCAAAAACAACCGCCAGCAAAAATTGCCGTATCTTTCATAGGTATTCCTCCTTTGCTTCTATGGTATGCTTCTAGTAGAGAAAAACAAGAGATATGCTTAAAAAACAGGGCAATGAAGAAAGGAAGTTTGCATGGAAAGTATTTTGATTTTACTTCGAGGTAATTCTGGCAGCGGCAAAACCACTATTGCCAGAGCTGTTCAACACGTTTTTGGGGAAGAGGCAGTGCTGATTTCACAAGATGTTTTTCGGCGAGAAATTTTTTGTGTCAAAGATACCCCTAATAATTTAGCCAGCGGTTTGATGAAAGAAGCTGTCCTATATGCGAAGGGGAAAGTGCCGATGATACTTGTTGAGGGGATTTATTCTCGTGAAAAATACCAAGACTTTCTCGACTTTCTAATGAAACTCTTTCCCCAAAAAAAGCTAGTTTATTATTTTGATCTTTCTTTCGAGGAAACGGTCAAAAGACATCAGACCCGAATGCAGAGAGACCATTTTTCCGAGGAGAACATGCGTGAATGGTGGCTTGAGCGTGACTTGCTTTTCCCGCAGGAGTCCTTAAAGGAAAGGCTGATTAAAGAAGGGCAAACGATAGCAGAAACGGTCAATCAGATCATGGCTGACTATGAAGAAATAAGAAGGCGGGATTGACTGTGGCGCTAGTCATTGAACAAGGAAACGAGCAAGAATTGGCTGCTTTAGAATCAGCGTTAACAGCGTATACAAAGCACCAAAAACCATTTACGCAAACAGAAACCTATCAGAGCTTCAGTTGTGTAATCAAAAAAGAGGGGATGGTTATTGCTGGTGGCATTGGCTATGCCTCGATGTATCACATCGGTTATCTTGACATCCTGTGGGTCAAAGCATCCGAGCGGGGGAAAGGGTATGGTAAGCAGATTCTTACTGCTTTTGAACAGCAGTTGAAAGCATTAGCTGTGAAAATTGTCAGACGGCAACCTTTGATTTTCAAGCGCCTGATTTTTATCAGCGATTGGGCTATGATGAAATTGGGAGAATCGCCCATACGCAAAATCAGCTAACAGAAATTTTTCTAGTAAAGAAATTACATGATTGATTCCAAATTGATTCTCAAATAAACCTTTGAACAAGGAAAAACCAATGAAAGAGAGGCACAACCAATGTTAGATAAATCAATTCTATATGCAGAAATCTGGATGAAGCGAGCACACAAAAGCACACCGATCCAGCCCATTCAATCCGATAACTATTCGCTACGCAGCTACCAAGCAGGAGACGAAAGGCACTGGGCACGGATTGAAACATCCGTCGGAGAGTTTGACAATGAGGCAGAGGCATTGGCGTATTTTGAAAAGGAATTTATGCCCGATCAAGCACAGCTAGGCCAACGAATGTTTTTTGCCCTTGATCAATCAGGTACACCGGTCGGTACGGCTACCGCTTGGAAAAAAGCCAAGCAAGACGGCACACCGGTTCCACTAGTCCATTGGGTAGCAGTAATGCCGCAAGCTCAACGTCAAGGAATCGCTCGCGGCTTGGTCACGCAAGTCGTTTCTGTCTTGGAGGCAGCCAACGAGCCGATGTATCTTCATACGCAAACCTGGAGCCATGTAGCAATCACGCTGTATCAGCAGCTCGGATTTGTGATCATTGCAACGGATATCAATGGGAATGAAAATCCAGAATATCCGCTGGCTTGTCGAGTATTGGCAGAAGTTGCTCAAAAAGCCAGAAACGAGTAAGAGATGGCGGCGGCAAAAAATCCGTTAATTTTTCGTAAAACTCTTGCGTAAAAGGCGGCAGGTGTCGAATTTAAGTCTGTAAAAATTCTCCTTTTTCAAGTATAATACCAAAGGAGTATGAGGAAGGATGGGCGAGATGGCACAGCTTTTTTTTAAATATGGCGCAATGAATAGTGGGAAAACGATCGAGATACTGAAAGTTGCTCACAACTATGAAGAACAAGACAAACCAGTCGTGATCATGACAAGTGGATTGGACACCAGAAGCGGCGTGGGAAATGTTTCGAGTCGCATCGGCTTAGAACGAGACGCGATCCCGATTTTTGATGAAACGGATCTGTTCCATTTGATCAAAGACCTCGGTTACAAACCTTATTGTATTTTGATCGACGAAGCACAGTTCCTAAAGAAGCATCACGTGTTGGCTTTCACCAAAATCGTGGACGAGCTAGGTATCCCTGTGATGGCCTTTGGTTTGAAAAATGATTTCCGCAATGAATTATTTGAAGGCTCAAAATACTTGCTGCTTTACGCAGATAAAATCGAAGAGATGAAAACCATCTGCTGGTTCTGTCATAAAAAAGCAACCATGAACTTGCACTATATCGACGGAAAACCCGTTTACGAGGGCGATCAAGTACAAATCGGCGGCAATGAAGCGTATTATCCAGTTTGCCGCAAGCATTACTTTCACCCGGGAATGAAAAAAGAAGGAGAATAATCAATGTACGATCAGTTACAAGCAATCGAAGACCGTTACGAAGAATTAGGCGAATTACTAAGTGATCCAGCCGTGATCTCTGACACCAAACGCTTCATGCAGCTTTCAAAAGAAGAAGCCAATACACGGGAAACGGTGGAAGTCTACCGCCGTTACAAAGAAGTCGTTGAAGGAATCAAGGACACTGAAGAAATGCTTGGGGAAAACCTAGATGCAGAAATGGCTGAGATGGCCAAAGAAGAACTCTCTGACTTGAAAAAAGAAAAAGACGTTTTAGAAGAACGCATCAAAATCTTGTTATTGCCAAAAGACCCGAATGATGACAAAAACATCATCATGGAGATCCGTGGTGCAGCAGGCGGCGATGAAGCAGCCTTATTTGCTGGCGATCTTTTCAATATGTATCAAAAATATGCGGAAAACCAAGGCTGGAAAGTCGAAGTCATGGATGCCAACGTCACTGGGATCGGCGGCTACAAAGAAGTCATCATGATGATCACTGGCGACAACGTCTTTTCAAAATTGAAATATGAGAGTGGCGCCCACCGAGTGCAAAGGGTACCGTCTACCGAATCACAAGGCCGAATCCATACGTCTACGGCAACGGTCGTGGTTATGCCTGAAGCTGAAGAAGTCGAAATCGATATCGCAGACAAAGATATTCGGACCGATATTTACCATGCCTCTGGTGCTGGTGGTCAGCACGTCAACAAAACAGCTTCTGCTGTTCGTCTGACTCACTTGCCAACAGGGATCGCTGTTGCGATGCAAGATGAGCGTTCACAGCTGAAAAACCGTGAGAAAGCGATGAAAGTCTTGCGAGCACGGGTCTATGACCAAATGCAGCAAGAAGCACAAAGCGAATACGACGCAAACCGTAAATCAGCAGTGGGTACCGGCGATCGTTCTGAACGGATTCGCACCTATAACTTCCCGCAAAACCGCGTAACAGATCACCGTATCGGGTTGACTATTCAAAAATTGGATCAAATTTTAGCTGGAAAACTCGATGAAATTGTTGATGCACTGATCGTTTACGATCAAACATCAAAATTAGATGAGATGCAAAATGGCTAAAACCTATCGAGAAGTCCTTTCACGGGCTTCTTCTTTTTTAGAAACGAAAGGGCTGGACGGGTATGCGATCCAATACCTGTTTTTACAGCGAAAAAACTGGCAGCAACTCGATTGGCTGCTGCAGATGGACCAACCCATCTTAAGGGAAGATGAGGCACAGATCGCAGCAGATCTTGAACAGCTGTTGCAGCATGAACCACCGCAATATTTATTAGGGTATGAAGAATTTTATGGGCATCGCTTAAAAGTGACCCCTGCAACCTTGATCCCGCGTCCAGAAACCGAAGAGCTGGTGGAAAAGTGTTTGGCAAAATTACCAGCAGATCAGCCGCTGCGAGTCGTAGATATCGGCACAGGTACTGGAGCGATCGCCATTGCCTTAAAATTGGCACGTCCGCAGTGGGCCGTAAGTGCCGTGGATCTTTCAGCAGAGGCATTAGCCGTTGCTAAAGAAAATGCGGCAGCCTTAGGCGCGGAGATTCGCTTTTTCCAAGGAGATACCTTAGAACCCGTGGCAGATCAGCAATGGGATCTGATCGTTTCCAACCCGCCGTATATCAGCGCTGAAGAGTGGCCGCTGATGGATATCAGCGTAAGAGAAAAAGAGCCTAAAATGGCGCTTTTTGCACAAGAACAAGGATTGGCGATCTATAAGCAATTGGCACAGCAAGCACCGAATTGTTTGGCGCCTAACGGGCAAATGGCGCTAGAAATCGGCTTTCAGCAAGGATTAGCTGTTCAACAGCTTTTTGCAGCCGCTTTTCCCAACAAAGAAGTCACTGTAGTAAAAGATCTTGCGGGTCAAGACCGGATGGTGTTCGTCAGTCATCCACAAGATGTGGATAAATAAATTTTTTTTGCTACAGAAAAATTGCAAAAACCTTATGAAATGAACGACTTCTAAATAAACCGAGTTATAAACAGGGTTATCCACACTTGACAAACGACTTATCCACAAAATGTGGAAAAGAAACGAGAAAATGTTGATAAGTGTGGAAACTTCTCAAAAAAGGATGTGGATAAATTGTGGAAACAAAAATTTTTGATCAAACACAGTTGAACGAAGCAGCAGCTATTTTAGCTGAGGGGGGATTGGTGGCGTTCCCGACGGAAACCGTCTATGGACTAGGGGCTAGCGCGCTTTTGCCCACGGCTGTTGCGCAAGTATATCAAGTCAAAGGGCGACCTAGTGACAACCCTTTGATCGTTCATATTGCCGAGCCAGAGCAGTTGGAACCGTTTGTGGATAACAAGCATCCTTTTGCTGATAAATTGATGGAAACTTTCTGGCCTGGGCCCTTAACCTTGATCTTTTCGATCAAAAAAGACAGTTTACCTAGCATTGTTACTGGCGGCTTATCCACAGCGGCTTTTCGGATGCCAAACAACACCAAGACGTTAGCGTTGATCAAACAAGCCCAACAGCCATTGGTTGGCCCTAGCGCTAATACTTCTGGTAAACCAAGCCCAACATCAGCTGCGCATGTTCAGCATGATCTGGCAGGCAAAATCGCTGGCATCTTGGATGATGGGGTGACGCAGATCGGTGTCGAATCAACGGTCTTAGATTTGAGTGACCCAACGGCGCCGCCGATCATCTTACGTCCTGGTGCGATCTCTAAAGAACAGCTTGAAGCAGTTTTACAAACAAAAGTCCTCGTCGATCAGCACTTAGTAACAGAAAGTGAAGCACCCAAAGCGCCGGGCATGAAATACAAGCACTATGCACCGAATACCAACGTCATGATGGTCAATGACCAAGATTGGCCGGCAGCCATGGCTTGGTCAAAAGAACAGCAGTTTAAGGTAGGGGTTTTAGCTGGACCAACGATCGCCGAGCAAGTCCGCTTTGAAGCTGCAGCCATCTATTTATTTTTTGATGACAGTGTGGAAGCCGCGACAAAAGGGCTGTTTGCTGGTTTACGGGCGTTAGATGAATCGATTGCTGAGTTAGATGTCTTATTTGCACCCACGTTTCCAGAAAGCGGCTTAGGGGCTGCTTATATGAATCGGTTGAAAAAAGCTGCAAATCAAAGTTTCTTTCAAGAAAATTAGCAAAAAACCAGAATTCATTATAGGTAGCTTATGAAGAAATGTGATACAATGCTACCATTAAGGTAAAGGGGTGTTGTAAGCATGGATTATCAAACGTTTGATCCCGAATTGTGGCAAGCGATCGAAAAAGAAACGAATCGTCAACAAAACAATTTGGAATTGATTGCGTCTGAAAATATCGTTTCAGAAGGTGTAATGGCTGCGCAAGGTAGTATTTTGACAAATAAATACGCTGAGGGTTATCCAGGTCGTCGTTACTATGGCGGTTGTGAATTTGTTGATGTGGTAGAAAACTTAGCAATTGAACGGGCGAAAAGTATTTTCGGTGCGGCATATGCCAATGTTCAACCGCATTCTGGTTCTCAAGCCAACACAGCAGCTTATTTAGCGTTGATCGAAACAGGCGATACAGTATTAGGGATGGATCTTTCCGCAGGCGGTCATTTGACTCATGGCTCACCAGTGAATTTCAGCGGCAAGACCTATAATTTTGTTAGTTATGGTGTTGATCCTGCAACAGAAGTCATCGACTACAATGTCGTTCGTATTTTGGCGCGTAAGCATCAACCGAAACTGATCGTTGCTGGTGCCAGTGCTTACTCACGTACAATCGATTTTGCGAAGTTCCGTGAAATCGCTGATGAAGTTGGCGCAAAATTGATGGTGGATATGGCGCATATCGCTGGTTTAGTAGCGGCTGGTCTTCATCCAAACCCAGTTCCTTATGCGGACATCACGACTTCTACGACCCATAAAACATTACGCGGCCCTCGAGGCGGCTTGATTTTAACAAATGATGAAGACTTAGCGAAAAAAATCAATAGTGCCGTTTTCCCTGGTATCCAAGGTGGCCCATTAGAGCACGTGATCGCAGCGAAAGCTGTTGCTTTTAAAGAAGCACAAGATGAGTCGTTCAAAGAGTACTCTGAGCAAGTCATCCGCAATGCACAAGCAATGGCGAAAGTCTTCAACCAAGCACCACATGCCCGCTTGGTCTCTGGTGCAACAGACAATCACCTATTATTGATCGATGTGCGCGGCTTTGATTTGAACGGCAAAGAAGCAGAAGCTTTGCTGGATCAAGTCAATATCACCGTCAATAAAAACTCGATTCCTTTCGAATCATTAAGTCCTTTCAAAACGAGTGGAATTCGCGTGGGGACACCAGCGATCACTAGTCGTGGTTTTAAAGAAGAAGATTGTGTCGAAGTGGCGAAATTGATCGTCAAAGTTTTAGAAAAACCAAATGATGAAGCCGTTTTGGCAGAAGTCACGGCGCAAGTCAAAGAATTGACGGACAACTATCCACTTTATAAAAATAAATAAAAGGGGACTGTGACAGAAGTTAAGGTCAGACAAGACGTCTCAAGCGTTTTTCCTGCGCTACAGCTCTTTGATCACCGAAAGTGAAAAAGGGGCTAGAATGAACGCAGAGGCGCTTTTCATGCCGTCTTGTCTCCTTCCTTCTAACACAATCCTTTTTTTGAGGAAAAGCAGTATTGCCTGTGGCAGATGGTTGTAACAAGAGCCGATTTGCTTTAAAATAAGAGAAAAACCAAAGGAGATTTTTTTAAATGGGTAAATTTCAAGTAATCGATCACCCGCTGATCCAACACAAATTAACAATGATCCGCGACAAGAACTGTGGAACAAAGGTTTTCCGTGAAGTTGTTAATGAAATCGCAATGTTGATGGCGTATGAAGTGTCTCGCGACATGCCGCTTGAAGATCTAGTGATTGAAACACCAATTGAAGAATCAACACAAAAAACACTATCTGGTAAAAAGGTAGCGATCATTCCGATCCTGCGCGCAGGTCTAGGCATGGTTGATGGTATCCTTGAATTGATCCCAGCCGCAAAAGTTGGTCATATCGGGATGTACCGTGATGAAGAAACGCTAGAACCACACGAATACTTCGTAAAATTACCTGAAGACATCGATGAACGTCAATTATTTATCGTTGACCCAATGTTAGCTACGGGCGGTTCAGCGATCATGGCGATCGACGCACTGAAAAAACGCGGCGCTTCAAACATGAAATTCGTCTGCTTAGTTGCTGCACCAGAAGGCGTGAAAGCATTGCAAGATGCCCATCCAGATGTTGACATCTATACTGCAAATCTTGATGAACGCCTAAATGAACACGGCTATATCGTTCCTGGTTTGGGCGATGCCGGTGACCGTCTATTCGGTACAAAATAAATCAATACAAATAAGACAAAGGCAACTGAAGTTTTGCCTCGTCAATGATGCCATGGAAGAAGATCGACAGCCAAAACGGTTCGATCGGTTATCCATGGCTTTTTTTAGCTTTTCATAAAATCAGACAATGAAAAAAGGAGAAAATCAACTGATTTTCTCCTTGCATTAAACGGGTTATAGTTTGGTTAATTGTTTGTAATTGATGATCAATACACCATTACTTTGCGAAACTAATTTCTGGTTTTCTGGGGTTTCGTTCAGCTCGACCACCGCAGAGTTTTTCAACTGCTTTGTGATGGTACCAGTTTGTTTCTTCCCATGGAACGTGAACATGACAGGAGTAGCGACCTCAAACGTTGAACCTTCTTGTGACGGGACAATTGTTGTTTCGAATTTACCAAATGTTGCCATGTAAAAACCTCCTTGATACTTCTATTATATCACAATTTTCGGAAAATTTCAGTAAGTAGATTTTTTTCAGCAGACCTCTTTACAAAACAACCGTTTTTGCATATAATTTTCTTTGTGCCATACAACGCCAGCTTAGCTCAGTTGGTAGAGCAACGCACTCGTAACGCGTAGGTCACAGGTTCGAATCCTGCAGCTGGCATAAGAAATGAAAAACCATGAATCTTCTTTTAGAGGATTCATGGTTTTTCTTTTGCATGCGATAAGTAATCTCATTTTTTCCTGGTTTACCCGGTAACTGTTTTTATTCGCCCATTAGCATTACATGGCATGTCCTATTTCGCACACGATTTTGATCGAAATCAACAAAATAGATATAGCCTACGGAACCGATCTCTAACTTGCCGTTACTTAAAATAAAGCTTTCGCTTGCACCGAAAAAACTCGAGCGAATATGTGCATCGCCGTTTAAAATCGTTGCTGGATCTGTTGGGTAGTTTGGATCGTCCAGACTCATCAAAAATTCTAAATGCTTTGGTCCAGGATAACGGTAATCGGTATTTTCTGATAACTCACGAGGAATAATCTTATCGAGAATTCGGTTTAAATCAACTTGAAGAAATTCATCTCCGTTAAAGTCTGTATCATGCATGTATTCTTCAAAGATAACCGAACAGGTCGTATGAGGAGACTGTACGAGACAGATTCCATTTGAAATTCCACTTTTTTCAACCATCGTTTTCACTTCTTCTGTGATGTTGTGGTAAGACACTCGATTCCCGTTAGAAGTTAACGTCAGTTGCTCTTTTAAAAATTTCACAGTGTTAATCCTCCTTTTTATACTTCACCGCTTGTTTGATCATTTCTGTAAGGGTTTGAACTGGATCTTCTGCTTGCACAATGCCGCTTGTCCCACCAGTGCCATCAGCCCCTGACGACAAAGCTTTTTCAACATCGGCAGCACTAGATATACCAGCTGCCTGCAGAATTAGGATTTCTGGATCAATTTCACGAACAACACGATTTGTTTCCGTCATGTATTGAAGATCACTGGTTTGTCCTGTCCCAATTAGTTCTGTTGGCTCGCAAACCATCACATCGGGTTTTAGGGAAGCTGCGGCTCTTGCTTCAGTCAATGAATTCGCACAAACAATTGTTAAAATTCCCAATTCATTTGAGCGTTGCATCGCTTTAGTCAGTTCTTGCAATGTCATGGGGTGTTCAGCATGGTTTAAAAAGGTAGCTTCAGCACCGGCTTCTGCCACTGCTTCGGGTAAAACATAACCCATTCCTCGACCGATTTCGATTCCGTCTAAATGTTGAACAGTGATGAATAAATGTGTTGTTGCCTGTTTAATTAGAGAAACGTCTGCTTGCTGCACAGTAAATAGAATGTCGATGTCATATAAAGACGACAACTCATCAGCAGCTTTTGCCAATGCCAATGCTTGTTTTCCATAAAGATAGGCTTTGGGATTGACGACAAAGAATGGCGTTCTTAAAGTTCTTTTTTTCATTAGCTTTCTCCTTCACGATAAGATTTGGTATGAAAGACTTTAAAATAGTGCTCGAGTGTCTTGGACATTCCATTGCTTGCTGAGTGAAGTAGATCGAAATAGTCATTTGGTTGATTTTTGTGAATTTCATTCATAGCAGCAGTGACGAAGTCCGTAAAAATATTTATTTTACGGATACCTTCTAAGGCACATTTTTCAAGGTTTTCATCGCCAGAAGAGGATCCGCCATGCAGAACAAGAGGAACATTGACGGCATGGTGTATTTCATTTAAAACGTCAAAATTTATTTTGGGTATCCCTTGATAATGTCCGTGAGAGGTGCCAATAGAAACTGCCAACGAATCAACACCGGTTAATTTGGCAAATGCAACAGCCTCAGAAGGTTCTGTGTAAATAGATTGACTATTTACGGCTGATTCCAGACTGTTTTCCGACCCAACGTGCCCGATTTCCGCTTCAACAACGACACCATTTTTATGAGCGTAATCGGCGATCTCCTTTGACCGACGGACATTTTCTTCGAATGACTCCTCAGAAGCGTCGATCATTACGGAAGTAAAACCTAAATGAATGGCTCTTTTGATGACCTCTTCATCGGTACCGTGATCTAGGTGCAGAGCGATAGGTGTAGTGCTTTTTTTTGCTAAAAATTTTCCAATCATGGCAGCCTCTTCTAAAGTCAACATGTTCATATGGGATTGAGCGAAGGCCAATATCAAAGGTTTGTTCAAACTTTCAGCAGTCTCCGCGTATGTTCTTGCACTAGTTAAGTCGAAAAAATTTGCTGCGGGTAATGCATAGTTGTGTTTTTCTGCATGTGTGAATAGTTCTTTTGTTGTGACCAACATAGGGCATTCTCCTTACTCTTTGATTTTCTTTTCGATTTCCGCGTACATCTCTTCTGTACCAATCCCTGTTAAGAGCGGTAGCCCCATAATTACACGATCTTTGATTGAGTCTGGAACAACCGTTGTACTCACCACGATGTCATAGTTATCAATTTTATTCATCTCATCTGCCACTTTGGATTGATACAGTTTCACTTGATCAGTTAATCCTTTTTCTTTCAGCCATTCTTTTACCTTATTTGTTACAATCGTTGAAGTTGCAACACCTGTGCCACACATAATCAGTAATTTTTTCATTATCATTTCCTCCTATTATTTCGATGTTTGTTTCTTGGGACGAATTTTATTTACATAAATCAATCCAAACAAAACAGAGACGCCAATTATGGCTAAACCGCCCCAGCTTAATATTTTGGTTAAGCCGACATAAAGGAATGTGGTCCATAAACCACCTTCAGCCATAGCAGTGATCATAGAGTTTCCTTGTAGATCAAAGTTTGCGGATCGAGCAGCAGTAGTGACAAGCGGTGCTGCCCACGAAGTAATATATAGAATGCTTACCATATAAATCGTTCCAGCAATTACTGTTCGAATAATGTTTCCTCCAAAAACAGCAGCCATCAAGCAAATCAGAAAGGGAATAGTTGCTAAATCACCAAAAGGCAAGGTCGTATTGCCTGGTAGAACTACGGCTAACAAAATAGTGATCGGAACTAAAAGCAATGAGGAAGATAGGACAGCTGGATGACCAACCGATAATGCTGCATCCATACCGATGTAAAGCTCTCTTCCAGGAAACCGTTTTTTGACGAATTCATTTGCAGATTCAGAAATAGGCGTTAGACCTTCCATCAGTAAAGCCACCATTTTGGGCATCAAAACCATCACAGCGCCTGTTTGGACGGCTAATTGGCCGACCCCTGCTGTGTCATATCCGGCAAGTATTCCCATGATGAGACCAATCAAAAAGCCCATAACAGTAGAGTCGCCAAAGACACCAAATTTTTTCTGAATGGTTTCTGGATCTGCTTTCCAATCTTTTAGTCCTGGAATATGATCAAAGAGCCAATTCATCGGTAGTGCAAAGATGAATCCTGGTGCGGCGGTACCATGAGGAAAAGTAATATTAGGAAACCCGTAGAACTTATTAATGATCGGACCTAAAATATCTCCCATTAAAAGAATCATCATCAAATAGATGACGGTCGCCGCGATCCCCATTGCAAAATCTCCAGTGAGGGCATAAATCAGAGAAGAGATGAAGGCTGCGTGCCAAATATTCCAAATATCTACATTCAATACTTTAGTCAGCCCTAAAATGATGAGTAGAACATTTAGGACCACACCAATCGGAATCGCAAGACTTCCTAAAATCGTCCCGTAAGAAATTGCCGCTGCGGCAGGCCATCCGACATCAATCGTTGTCAAATTTAATCCTAAACGTTCGACCATATGCTGTGCTGCGGGACCCAAACTGCTGCTTAGAAGGTCAATCACCAAATTCAATCCAACAAACCCAACACCAACAGTTAAAGCTGAAGTAAAGGCTTTGCTAGGTTTTGTCCCCAAAATTATTCCAAAAATAAAAATTAAAATCGGCAAAACAACGATTGAACCTAGATCAACGAACCACTGTAATGCATTTAACATAATTGTTCCTCCTTTTTATTGCAGTCCATTTTTTTCAATAATCGAAAGATACTCTTCTTTAGTCGTTACTGAGGATAGGGCTTCCAAAACCCCGGGTGTTTGAAACATAGAGATAAGATTTTGCAGCATACCCAATTGCTCATGTGGTTCCTTCAGTGCAAGCATGAACAACAGGGATACATCGATTTTCTTTTCTTGTGAACCCATTTCAATAAATGAAAGGGGAGAGGCAAGTGACATAAAAGCGACTTGGGATCGTAAAACAAATTTGCTGTCCGTGTGTGGGATCGCTACCCCAATGCCGTTAATTTTTAAACCTGTAGGAAAGGTTTCTTCTCGCTGTACGATATTTTGATAGAACTGATCATTTACACAATGAGTTTTGATGAGTTCGTCTGCTAATAGTCGAAAAGCTTCCTCTTTTGTTTTAGAATCTTTTTCAAGTAACACGATTTGGTGATCAAAAAACATGATCAATTTCCTCCTCTTAACAATCTTTGATACAGTTCTTCTTGCGTTTGACTATTAACGATCCATTGAATTTCTTCGGCTGAGTTAAACAATCCGTAAATCGAAGCGATCAACTCTTTTGCCTCGATCATGTTTTCTTCAGCAATCGCAAGCAAAACAATTAGTTGGATTTTTGTGTCTCCCCAAGTAATTGGCGCATCGAGGGTGAGAAAAGCAAGTTTTGTTTCTTTCACTGTATGTGGATCAGCATGTGGAATGGCTACTCCCGTCTTTAATCCAGTGCTTCCTAGTTCCTCTCGTTCAAATAGAGAATGCTTAAATTTTGTTGTAACAAGCTTTTTTTTCAGATAATCATCTGCTAAAAAATCCAGTACATCTTTTTTTGTTCGAAACTTTTTTTTGACAAAAAGGAAAGTAGGATCTAAATATTTTTGTAATAAAGTCGTTTTCTGGTATTTTTTTGAGTAAAAATTTTTCTCATTCTCATTAAGATTAGATATCTTTGCTGAGATTCTTCCTATTTCTTCGGTAGTAGGAAGCGGCGAAATATAAATAACTGGCGGTGCTGTAATGTCCAATGGAATAGTTGATATGATCAGATCAACAGTCTCAAGAGATGTACTGGCCAGTTTACTTAAAGGAATGATCTCCAATACGGTATCAGCAGCGATCGTCTGTTTGATACGGTTAAAAATCAACTCCGATGTAGCAAAACCTGATTGGCAAACAATTAGTATATGGTTAGTAATTTTTATCTTTTCAAAGGCTAACTGAAAATGGATCGTCAGAAAAGAGACTTCGTCTTCTGTTAATAAGATTTGAAATCGCTCCTCCAAATCTCCAATTGCATATTTGGTCAATGTATACATTGTTGAGTATTGTTTTTTGATACTTTTTATCAGTGGGTTTTTCAATAAAATGCCTGTCTTTGATCGATGGATCATGGGAACGATATGAGCCAATAATGTTTGCAGTAATAATTTATCTTGTGTCAGATCTGCGTTTAACATATGTGACATTTTTTGAATAATTTGTTTCGTACAATTTGTGATAATAGATTCGTGAGGCTCATCCATTTGTCCAAATGGTTCGATACCGTGTGCTAATAACAGGGAACATACATATTGAATATCTGTATCACTAAATTGAACAGGTAGTTGCTGTTGGATCATTTCAGAAAAATCGACCGCGATCATATAGAATTTCATTCGTCTAAGTTCGTCAAATACTAGATGCTCTTGTTTTTCAATGTGTTTATCTATAAGAAGTCTTGAAAGAAAAATTCGCAATGAAAGCTTCAAGGATTCAATAGAATAATTATTGACTGGATGACCGATTGTTTGAGTCATATCTGAGACAAATTTCTTCGTTAAATCGAGTACCTTAGAGTCAAAGAGATTGCTCACCAAAAGATTTTCACTGGCTTTGGCGTCGGTATACTGCTCTAAAAAAGATTTGAATACGTTTTGAGTAGCAGATTCAACTGAGGTTAGCTTGAGTCCACTAGTAGTCATTTTTGTAGATACGTGATGGAATCGACAGAAAGCAACGATTTCATCAACATCTTTCTTTATTGACTGGTTGCTAATATAAAAATATTCAGAGAATTCCTGATAGTGCATTGGCTTTACTGAAAACAGATAGTTAGCGAAAATAAAGATTTTACGATAATTAGGTGAAAATAGTTCGAGTTTAGTCTCTTTTTTTGCTAACAATCGATAACCATTCTGTTTCGCTGATTCAGAACCAGATAAAAAGATTCCTTTTCTTGGTACTTTTTTGATAGCTAGTCCCGAATCTTTTAGTTTCTTTTCTAAAGTCGTTAAATTGTTATAAACCGTTTTTTGGGATACATTTAACTGCTTTTGAAAAAAAGAGGCAGGGCGAAACTCCTTTTGTTCTAATAGCAATTGCAACAGTAGCTGTTCTCGATTACTTAAAATCATTGGTTCACCTCCGGAAGCGCTTCCTTAATTGTATTCTAGTGAAATTATATGGTGGCGTAAATAACATTTCATTACCACATTAATGTGGTAAATACGATTGTCGTATATCAATTTATATTTTGTAAAAAGTAGTCATTTGTTGCTATTTATTTGAAACGAAAACTAGGCGGGGATCTATCATGGAGTTAAAGTTGCTTTATTCTGTTACATAGAGCAAAGATTTATCAAAAATAAAGAAGAATACATAGAATAAGGTATTTGATTAATAAGAAGAATGGACGAATTCAGCGATTATTTCGTTGTAATTCTAAACAATTTTGGATTGTTTTTAACCCTCTTTTCCCGAAAATCATTAAAGTTTCTAAATTTTTTGTGAATGCTCATGGACAATCCTTTCTTTTCTCCTCAATTATCACTATAATGGATAAAGATTCTACAGAAGAGAGTGTGGACATGGAAAATTCACGAATAAAAACGAACGATAATCGAATTGACTACGGTGTGATTCTACCCGTATTTTTATTATGTCTGATTGGTTTGGCGTCCCTGTATGTGGCGCTGACACACGATCCGAATAACCCGAATATGCTGCGAACGTTAGGGTTTCAAGCTTTATGGTATGTGTTAGGCGTTGTTGCCGTGATCGTTATCATGCAGATCAAATCAAAATGGCTCTGGAAATTGACGCCCTATATTTATGGAGCTGGGTTAGCCGTTATGTTGGCGCTACTGAAATTTTATGATCGGACGATGGAAGCATCGACAGGGTCGAAAAACTGGTTTAGTTTTGGTCCTTTTACCTTGCAGCCTTCAGAATTGATGAAGATCGCCTATATCATGATGTTGGCGTTGGTCGTCACGCAGCACAATGTCAAGCATCGGGAACGGGATCTGAAAACAGATGGGTCACTGATTGCAAAAATGTTGGCCGTCACGATCCCAGTCCTGATCCTGATCACCTTACAAAATGACTTTGGTACGATGTTGGTCTTTCTAGCGATTTTCGGTGGGGTCTTCTTGATGTCAGGAATCTCATGGCGAATCATCGTGCCAGTGATTGCGGCATTTGTGATTCTCGGCGGTGGAACGATTTTCTTAGTGACTACCGATGTTGGTCGCGAGTTTCTGTACAATACAGGAATCTTTAAAGAATACCAATTCGCCCGTATCGATTCGTGGCTAGATCCTTTTCATGATACCCAAGGGCAATCCTTCCAATTGGCGTATGCTCTGATGGCGATCGCCTCTGGTGGGATGTTCGGGAAAGGATTTAATGTCAGCGATGTGTATGTACCAGTCCGAGAATCCGATATGATTTTTTCGGTGATCGGTGAGAATTTTGGGTTTATTGGCAGCGCGTTTGTCATTTTATTGTATTTTATTTTAATCTATCGAATGATCCGCGTATGTTTCGATACCAACAATGAATTTTATGCCTACTTGGCAACTGGGATCATTATGATGATTCTCTTCCATGTGTTTGAAAACATTGGCGCAAACATCGGTCTCTTACCGTTGACGGGGATTCCACTGCCGTTTATCAGCCAAGGAGGATCTGCCCTATTAAGCAATATGATTGGGATCGGTTTGATTTTATCGATGCGCTATCAAGCTGAGACCGCACCAAAAACACTTTAAGGAGTTCACATGATTACATTTTATTGGTACCCAAAATGCAGTACATGCCGAAATGCGAAGCGTTGGTTAGAAGAGCACGAGATTCCCTTTGAAGCGATCGATATGGTAGCTACACCGCCTCAACCGGAACAATTGCTGGCTTGGATCCAATCAAGCGAAGCACCGTTAACCCGTTTCTTTAACACAAGCGGCATGAAATACCGTGAATTACAATTAAAAGAAAAAGTGCCGACCATGACTGCCCAAGACGCAGCCGATGTGCTGGCAACCGATGGTATGTTGATCAAGCGCCCACTGCTGGTTAGCGGCGACCGCTTTTTGATTAATGGATTTAAAGAAAATGAATATGAAGGAGTCTTACTAGAATCATGGAAAAGAAATGCTTAAGAAAAAAAGATAATTTGTGGGTTTTGTTTAACGGGAAAGAATATTGTGTCGGTTTAACAAAAGAAGCGCAAGAAGAACTTGGTGCGGTCACGTTTGCTTCGATTCAAAAAGCAGGAACTGCTTTAAAACAAGGAGAGACCCTTGTTGAGCTGGAAGCGGAAAAAGCAGTCAGTGAATTTCCAAGTCCATTGACGGGCGTGATTTCTTCCGTAAATGAAAAAATCGATCAATCGATTGATACCTTAAATGATGAAGACGAAATGAACGCTTGGCTGGTCAGCTTCAAAGAGGTTGACCCAAGTCAATTTGAAGCCTTGTAAGTCAAAGCTGTAAAAACGACTATTTTTTCAAAAAGAATTGACAGTCGGATAAGACGTTGCTATAATTTGCTCAATAAATGAATGCTTTGAAAAGAAGAGTACATGTTCTTAACGTACACAGAGAGCCCTGTTTGGTGCAAATGGGCAACGGAGAGAGGATGGAAGATGGTCTTTGAGCATGATAGGTGAGTGGAAACAAGCCTATCACGGGAGGCACCCGTTACAGTGCAGCAGTATGCGAAGCAATTCAAGTACTGAGCGAGGCTGTTGATGCGAATCGACAGTAAATCAAGGTGGTAACGCGGAAGTTGTGCTTTCGTCCTTTGTAACAGTATAATGTACAGAGGATGAAAGCTTTTTTTGTGTTTAACCAACCAAAGAGGAAAGATGGGAATAACATGGCATTAATCGAATTGTCGCATGTAAAAAAGTCATTCGGCAAAAAGCAAACGGCTGTCCACGCCGTCAATGATGTTTCACTGCAAGTGGAAAAAGGCGATATCTACGGAATCGTCGGTTACTCTGGTGCTGGGAAAAGTACATTAGTACGTTTGTTGAACGGCCTAGAATTGCCGACAGCAGGAGATGTAGTCATTAACGGTCAAAACATTTTGGCATTGAAAAACAAAGAATTGAGAAACTTCCGCAAAAAAATCGGCATGATTTTTCAGCACTTTAATCTTTTATGGTCTCGAACGGTGGCGGAAAACATTGAATTGCCATTGGAGTTGGCTGGCGTTGAAAAAGCAAAACGCCGTCAACGAGCGCAAGAGCTGATTAAATTAGTTGGGTTGGAAGGACGGGAGAATGCCTATCCGGCACAATTGTCTGGCGGACAAAAGCAAAGAGTCGGGATTGCTCGTGCACTAGCGAATGAACCAGAAATTTTGCTGTGTGATGAAGCAACGAGTGCGTTAGATCCACAAACAACAGAAGAAGTGTTGGATCTCTTGCTTTCCATCAATAAAAAATTGCATTTGACGATCGTCCTGATTACCCATGAAATGAACGTCATTCGCAAAATCTGCAATAAGGTCGCGGTGATGGAGCATGGGCAGATCGTGGAAGAAGGGTCAGTGCAATCGGTTTTCCGTAACCCACAGCAGGAAGTGACCAAACGTTTTGTTCAGCAAGATTTGGAGCCAGAAGAAGATGCTGAAGAATTACGGCAAGCCTTCTTACGAGAAAATCCGCAAGGGCATTTAGTGACTTTAACATTCACACAAGACAACGCCAATGAACCAGTGATTTCACAAGCAATCCGTCGCTTCCAGATCGATGTCAATGTCGTTTACGGAAAGATCCAACAAACCAATGAGGGATCCTTTGGCGGCTTGACGGTTTTATTGACAGGTGAAGCAAGTGAGATCGAAAAAGCGATCGCCTTTTTCAAAGAGCAGCAAGTAGGCGTGGAGGTGATTGAACGTGGATAAGTCATTTGTAGAAACCTATTTTAATTTTGAAAAGGTCGACTGGGCTAATATGCAGCAAGCAACCCTAGACACCTTGTTTATGACTTTCTTCTCCATGGTTTTAGTGGTCGTGATCGGTTTGCTTCTAGGATTGGCGCTTTATTCACTAGGGCGTAAACAAACAGCGGGAGCCAACATTTTCTATAACGTGGTTTCCATCATCAGTAACGCCTTTCGTTCAACGCCATTCATGATTTTGATGGTCTTGATCATTCCGTTTACAACATTATTAGTCGGTTCATTCCTAGGGGCAAAAGCAGCGATCCCAGCATTAGTTTTATCGGCGGCACCGTTTTATGCTCGGATGGTGGAAATTGCTTTTCGTGAAGTCAATCCTGGTGTGATTGAAGCAGCGGAAGCGATGGGTGCTAGTTACTGGGAGATCATCTACAAGATCGTGATTCCCGAAAGTGTTCCAGCATTGATTTCAGGACTGACAGTCACAACGATTTCAATGATTGGTTATACTGCCATGGCAGGCGCGATCGGTGCCGGCGGGCTAGGCGCTTTGGCTTGGCAAGAAGGATTTCAACGTGGAAATTACACTGTTACGCTTGTTGCAACAGTGATTATTTTAATTATCGTTTTCATTATCCAAGGAATCGGCGATTTCCTTGCGAAAGCCACCGATAAACGGTAAATGAAACGAAGAACAAAAAGTGGAAAATATGGGAGGAAATGGATATGAAAAAGATTTTTGGTATTGCAACAACCTTATTGTTAACTGCCGCTTTAGCAGCTTGTGGCACAGGCTCAAATTCAGGAAGCTCTGACTCATCTGCGGCTGAGGGAGAATCAACAAAATTAGTGATCGGTGCATCAGTTACGCCTCATGCGGAAATTTTAGAACAAGCCAAACCTTTACTAGCAGAAGAAGGCATTGATCTTGAAATCAAAACCTTCGATGATTATGTGTTGCCAAACAAAGCATTGGAAAATGGCGATATCGATGCCAATTACTTCCAACACATTCCTTACTTGAACAAACAAATCGCAGACAATGGCTATGATTTTGTCAATGCTGGTGCGATCCATATCGAGCCAATGGGTCTTTACTCAAAACGAATCTCTGATATTTCAGAACTAGAAGATGGTGCAACGGTTCTTACTTCCACTTCTGAATCTGACTGGGGTCGTATCCTAACGATCTTACAAGATGCTGACTTGATCACTTTAAAAGACGGCGTTGATACAGAAACGGCAACCTTTGATGATATTGCTGAAAATCCGAAAAACTTAGAATTTAAACATGACGTCGATCCATCTCTTTTGGCGACTGCTTATCAAAACGACGAAGCAGACCTAATTGCCATCAATGCGAACTTCGCATTCGGGATCGATTTGAACCCAGCGGATGATTCTGTTTTATTAGAAGCGGATAATTCGCCTTATGTCAACGTGATCGCTGTCCGCAGTGGTGACGAAGATAGCGACAAAATCAAGAAATTGATCGAAGTGCTGCATTCAGACGAAATCAAAGACTTTGTGGAAGAACAATGGCAAGGTTCAGTGAAAATCGTTGATGCTGACGCAAAATAATTCACTGCCAACTAAATGAACCTCAAAAGAGCGTGTCGCTACTTAAGCGGACGCTCTTTTTTTTGCGAAAAGGCAATGATCGGTTGGAAAAAAGAGAGCTCTTGCCAAATGCATTCATAGAGTAAGGGCAACTCGGGATGCTTTTTTAAGAGTTTTTCGTAATGGGGAAGCTGAGTCAAAAAAGCCTGGACCAAGCGTTGGGAACGTTCAGATAGGCAAGGATTTAGTGGCGGATAGACAAATAAATTGCCTTCCAGTAAGGCGCCCAAAAGATGGGCTTGGAAAATTTTCGACAAAAGCACTTCTAATGGCTGCTGGAGCGGATGCTCCGACAAAATCGGCGTGATGATTCGTCGCAAAAGGAAGGCTTCTTCTGTTGGCACATAAAAAGGCTCCAGTGTTAGCAGCTGTTGCCACAAAAATAAATAGCTGCGTTCACCAACTAAATAAAAACGCGGCACAAAACATGTTGGATAAACTTGCTGAGTAAACGTGGCGGGGGTGTTGGGATAAAAAGCGTTTGCCCGCAACTGATGAATCTGCTTCAGTTCTTGAAACGCTTGATTAGAAGAAAGCGTCGGGCTTGCTAAGAGGGTGAGTCGAAAAATCACATAGCGCAGTTGCCGTTCATTGCCAGTAATCAAAGGAAAACTGCGACGGTCGATCCTTAGATGATAAGGTGCCAAAAAAAAGGAAAAGGACAAAAAGCGCCGATGCAAACTGGAGGGGCTCAGGTAATACCGCTTGTGGAGGTCTGAAAAGGAAATGGTCGGCATTTTTAACAGTAACAAGAGCAACTGATAGTTTGTACTTTTATTAAACAATGCAGCAAGCATTTCTGTATGGGAGAAGTTTAGGGGCTGCTGCAAATCATGAAAGGCACGAATGTGTCCTTGCTGCACATCATAATGGAAGGAAGGGTCCTCGTTTAAACAACTGGACAGTAGCCGACGGATCGTTTTGACGGAAAGATTTTGGTCGGCAGCAGCTTTATTCAAAGGAAGGGGATTTTCGCTCAAGAGCATCGTGGACAGACGCAGCATTTGCATAATATCTTTTTCAAGGATATTTTTCAAAACTAGGCACCTCTTTCAGCTGAATTTTGCAACTGTCCTTATTATAAGGGAACTTCACACGTTATTTTAACACTCAAAAAATAGTCAATAAAACGTAATAAAAAACGGGGGATTCATTGGTTGCTTCCTCGAATCCTGTATATTATAGAATTAAATGAGAGGAAGGAATCAAAAAAAACCACCTTTTAAAATAAAAAGGGTGGTTTTTTATGTAAGTAACGTTATAAAAAGAGAAACACGAAGCGCTGTTAACGAGTCTCGCTAGGTAATAAAATCGTTTGCCGCTGCCCATCGTCATACACATAGACTTTTTGGGGATAGAGGTCGGAATAACGGTAAGGAAGATCAACGCCGAGTTCGATTTGACTTTGTGCTTGAGAAAAAAGCAGTGTGACACGACCGTGATTGTTTTGGACTTCAAAGGTGAGCAGATTTGTCAACGGAATAAACCCTTTTAAATCGAGATCGATGATTAACCAAATACTATCGATCAGTTCGCCAGGCAGTGTTTGAACAATCCCGCCAGAAGCGTAGCGGCTGCGGTGATCATCAAATGTTTCAAACATAAAAACCCCTCCTTCAAGTAGGCTTGCCAATAACATCAAATTTGTCTATTTATCATAATGAAGAACCGTCAAAAATGCAACTACTTCTGCTTTTCTTTTTGGCCAGCGACGCATTTTAACTATTTTCTTAAAAATTTGATGGGTTGGCTGGATCAAGCTTTCCCATGACGTCTTTCAGTGGAAAATAGTCAGTTGCAGCTCATCAGCTCTTCGTAAGAATGAAAAAGACTCTTAAAGGAAAAGCCCTTCAAGAGTCTTGCATTTCTTAGAAGTGTCTGTTGATTGAAGACGCGATCTTAAGAACGATGTTCTATGATTATTCTTCGTCTTCACCGATAACTGCTGGTTCAGCAGCTTCGCCAGCTTCTTCATCTTCAGAGATTTCTTGTGGTTCAGTGACCGCAACGATTTGTTCTTCTGGATCGGTCACGATCGTGTACTCGTCGTTCTTAGGCAGATCAGCCACTGTTAATGAATCGCCGATCTCTAATGACGTTACATCGATCTCAACACGTTCAGGCAATTTGTCTGGTGTTGCTGATACAACGACTGTATACAAGTTTTGTGCTAGAACACCACCAGCTTTGACACCAGCAGATTCGCCAATTAAGGTTACTTCTGCTTCTACTTCTGTTTCTTCATTCATATCGACAGATAGGAATTCAACGTGGGTTAAATTGCGTGTGAAGGTATCTGATTGATACTCTTTGATCAGTGTATTGACTTTTTTGCCTTCTAAACTGATCGTGATTACGGTATTCAATCCATTTTCACGCAAGATTTTTTCTAATTCTGCTGCATTGACAGCAATCGGTGTGCTTTCTACTTTGTACCCATTGACAATTGCAGGTACTTTTCCTTCGTGGCGCAACTTGTTCCGTAAAGAACGTGGGCGAACTTCTCTTTTCGTAACTTCTAATGATACTGACATAACTCAATTCCTCCTAAAATTTTCTCGTTAATAACGAGATTTTTTAAGCAAATTTTGTTAACTCTGCACATTAAGTGGTACGTGAGTGAAAACACGCAAAAGGGCAGTTGTGTACACAACTGCCCCAGAAAGTTTTGGTTCAACTTTTCTCCACCAGGTCATAACGCTGTGTATGAGAAACTATATTTACTTTACTCTTTAACCTTACGCAAAAAGACAAAGAAAGTCAAATCATTTGAAATCCTGGCAGTTTCCTTTCGCTAGATCCTGAGCTATAATAGCCACTATGGAGAAAAATTTATGCGTTTAGATAAAGTGATCGAGCAACAATTGAATACTTCTCGTAAAGAGATGAAACGGTTGTTTCAGCAAGGAAAAGTCCTCGTGGATCAAAGGATTGAAGGGCGACCTGAGCGCAATGTCGATAGCGCCATCCATCAAATCATCGTTGCGGGTCGGCAGTTGGAGACGCAGGAACGCTATTATATCGTCAACAAGCCCAATGGTGTTGTTACAGCGAATGTTGATCAGCAGCACCAGACAGTGATCGATTTGATTGCACCAAAGGACCAGCACCCAGATCTTTATGCCGTCGGTCGATTGGATCGGAACACGGAAGGGTTGGTATTAGTTACGACGAATGGTCAGTTAGGCTATGACTTGCTGCATCCCACGAAAAAGGTGACCAAGCGATATGAAGTGGTGGTCAATGACTTGGTGACTCCTGAAGATGTGGCGGCATTTGCCACAGGGATCACCTTTCATGGTGGTGTCACTTGCAAACCAGCTGCCCTAACGATCATCGATGCCCGATCGGCTCGTTCCTTTGTTTCGTTAGAAATTGCTGAAGGCAAGTTCCATCAAGTGAAAAAGATGTTTTTAGCCCGAGGGAAAAAAGTCATTCAGCTGAAACGAACAGCGATGGGTTCGCTGGTTCTACCAGATGATTTAGCAGTGGGCAGCTATCGCTCGCTGACGCAAGAAGAATTAAAAGGACTGGCGGCGCATTTCCGCTGAGAAAGAGGGAGAAAATGAAATATAAAACATTATTATTTGATGTCGATGACACGATCCTCGATTTTCAAGACACCGAAGATCAAGCCTTAAAAGCACTATTTGAAGCTCATGGCTTGGAAATGACCCCAGAGCGCAAACAAAGCTATCAAACGATCAATCATGATTTGTGGCAGCAGTTTGAGCAAGGGAAAATCACGAGAGACCAAGTCATCAATGAGCGTTTCGGTTTGTTTTTTGAAACGCAAGGCATTCAGGTCGATAGTCCAGCAGTTGAATTGGCCTATCGGGAATTTCTAAATGAAGGACATAAACTGTTAGACAACAGTGATGAGATCTTAGCGGAGTTGGCGCAGCATTTTGACCTATACGTGGTGACGAACGGGGTTTCTGAAACCCAATATCGCCGCTTAGAAGATGCCAAATTAAAGCCGTATTTCCGTGATATTTTTGTTTCAGAAGATACAGGGTATCAAAAACCAATGAAAGAATATTTTGACTATGTGTTTGCTCGCATACCAAACGTTAAAAAACAAGAGACAGTCATCATTGGCGATTCACTGACTTCAGATATCTTAGGCGGACAACTGGCAGGGATCGATACGATTTGGTTCAATCCAAAGAAAAAAAACAGTGGTGAGATTCAGCCTACTTATGAGATCGAACGTTTGCAGCAATTACTTCCTTTATTGCAGCACTGATTCTGCAGAAACAGTAGTAATTTGCCGAATTTTCGCTATAATAGAACCAGTGTGAATTTTTTAAGATGAAAGAGGTTAATTGAATGACGAATGGCAAGCCCATTATTATTGGTGTGACAGGTGGATCAGGTAGTGGAAAAACAAGCGTGAGTCGGGCGATCTTTAATCATTTCCCCAATCATTCTATTATGATGCTTGAACAAGACTCCTACTATAAAGACCAAAGTGATCTGAGCTTTGAAGAACGGTTGAACACCAACTATGACCATCCTTTTGCATTTGATACTGATTTGTTGATCGATCACTTGCAACAGCTGCTTGCATATCAAACGATCGAAAAACCCGTCTATGATTATGTCGCGCATACCCGCAGCGAAGCAACGATCATTCAAGAACCCAAAGAAGTCATTATCTTGGAAGGGATCTTGATTCTAGAAGATGAGCGATTGCGTAATTTAATGGATATTAAACTTTATGTTGATACAGACGATGATATTCGAATCATTCGCCGAATCAAACGTGACATGGAAGAACGTGGCCGGACATTGGATTCTGTGATCGAACAATACTTGACGGTGGTAAAACCGATGTATCATCAATTCATCGAACCGACCAAACGGTATGCCGATGTCATCGTACCAGAAGGCGGCGAAAACCACGTAGCCATCGATTTGATTACGACCAAAGTAGCGACCTTCTTATCCTAAGTTTTTTTATCCATCAATTGGAATGTTTCTATTTGAAAAGTAACAATTGATTCATGAAAAACTGCTGATAGGCACTCTTTCTTGAGAAATGCTTATCAGCAGTTTTAATTTTATAAAAAACA
This sequence comes from Candidatus Enterococcus avicola, assembly GCF_047470845.1. NCBI lineage: Bacteria > Bacillati > Bacillota > Bacilli > Lactobacillales > Enterococcaceae > Enterococcus > Candidatus Enterococcus avicola. Next base: position 140,604 of record NZ_JBLGTY010000002.1, read on the forward strand.
GTAGTATTCCGACTAATTTTATGGTAAAGTAATCCTCATGCGACGAGTCGAGAAGGTCTAGCATTAGCTGACCAGATTGATAGCAGAGGCACACCGCGTAAGCAACCTACCGGATTTGTAGGGTGTCGGAATATTCCTTTTGTGGAGATAGGGTATTCTACTAGCAATAGTACTGTGAGTAAAGAAAGCTGTGAACATTTTTGTTCACAGCTTTTTTTTGTTCATTTAGGTGAGAGAACAGCGATAGATGGTGGAAGACTCTCCCCAAGGATGGTAGCCCGTTCCGATCGGTTCAAAAGCAAATTTCTCATAAAAAGTAGAAAGATCCGTACATAGATACAAAGAATCAAAGCCAGCTCCAGCAGCACGTTGCTTGGCTGTTTCGATCAAAAGGCGGGCACCGCCTTGGCCACGCCACAAAGGGTCCACATACAAGGCGCAAAGCCAAGGGGTCAAATCCATCCGACTGATGAAGTCGTTGGGGATCAAGCCACCGCAGCCGATGATTTGATAACGTCCGTCTGCTGCGATTTCTTCGTTGACCAGCAGCAGCCATTGCGGCAAAGGATTTGCTGAAAAACTATGGGTCAGGCTATCCTCATAAACCATGAGGGAGTCGGGACCAGCCCACTGTTTTTGGAAGTAACGAATGGCTTCTGCTAAGTAGTCAGGGTGTTCTTTAAGGGTGATGACCTGCATTTGTTTTTCTCCTTTATCCTTCTTTAGGTAAACGAATCTGAAAAATAACCCCTCGTGGCTGCAAATCTTTGACCTGGATTTGTCCCTTGTGCTCTTCAACGATTTGCTTGGCGATCGCTAAGCCTAAACCATAGCCGCCGGTCTCTTTGGAGCGGGAACGATCCTCGCGGTAGAAGCGGTCAAAGATACGGGCTTTTTCTTCATCAGAAATGGCTGGTCCTGTGTTTTTGACCTCGATCAGCCATTGCTTGTTAGAAATCTCCGATAAGAGGGTGATTTTATCACCACTGCTGGTATATTTTAAGGCATTATCTAGGAGGATCACGAGGACTTGATGGATTTTCTTTTGGTCAAAGCAAGCGGTCGTTTTGGCAAAGTTTTCGACAACAAAGTGTTTTTGATCCAATTCGGCAATTTCTTTGAAAGGTTTGACTAAGTCATCGATAAAAGGAGCTAGCTCGATGGTTTCTTTTGTCAAAAGCAATTGATTGGAATCACTGCGGGCGATCGTCAGCAAATCTGCCGTTAATCCAGTCAGCCGCCGAGTTTCCGCTAACGCTTGGGCGATGCTTTCAGATTCTTCAATGATCGTATGATTGGGCTTGGTAAACAGGCGTTCCAGACTGTTTTGAATGATAGTCAATGGTGTGCGCAGCTCATGGGATGCATTTTCGACAAATTCCTGCTGTTTTTTCCAGGAGGCTAAAATGGGGCGCATGTTCAAGCTGGAAAGCAAATAGCTGATCCCGATCGAAAGAATCCAGAAAAAGATCATCGATAAAATCAAAATCGTTTGGAAATTGTTCATCGCATTTTTGATTTGGTTAGTGTTCGCCAAGACTTGGATATAGCCGACACCAGCATCATTTGTTGGTGCTTTGGTGGTGATCGAACGAAACAAAAGGGTCTCTTCTTCCTCTGACAAGGACTGATCAACCACTGAAAAAGATGTGATACTGTCTAAGTGGCTTGTATCTAAAGATAAACTTGCCAGTTGTGAAAAGCGGCCGCCCAAGGTCTGCTTGTTTAATATCTCACCGTCTTCAGACCAGAGAATCAACTGGGTATTGAAGCGATTGGTCCCAGGGATCTTTGGCATGGCACTATCTGGTGGCAATACCTCTAGATTGGATTGCGAAGCGCTGATCTCTGCTTGGATCAAGCGGGTATCTTTGACTGCTTGTTCCAAAGAAATGTCGGTTTGCCGATAAGCCGATTGGTTGAACAATTGGAGGACGATGGTTCCTAAAAGTAAGAAAACCAACGCAAAGGCACTGACATTTAGGAGAAAGGAGTGCAGCCGTTGTCTCTTAGAGCGTTCTTTATTCATAGACTAGGCTCCTTGCATAATATAGCCGACATTTCGCAACGTACGGATCTCTTTGTCGATCCCTGTCTGGCGCAAGTGTTTCCGCAGATTGCTCATATAGACTTCGACGACAGTCAAGGTCGTTTCTGAATCAAATCCCCAGATGCGATCAAAAATCTGTTCCTTAGTCAAAATAATGTTTCTATTTTGTAGAAAATAAAGCAGCAGCTCAAATTCTTTCCCTTGGATCGGCAAAAGCTGCCCTTGGTAACTGACCTCATTGGTGCCAAGGTTGCACAGCAATCCGTTATATTCCAAGGTATTTTCATTGAACAAACCTAAGGAGCGTTTTAGCAACGCTTTGATCCGCATCAATAATTCTTCCCGATAAAAAGGCTTGGTCAAATAATCATCTGCCCCTTTTTGAAAACCGGTCACTTTGTCTTCTAAGCCGTCTTTGGCTGTTAAAATCAGGACGAGTGTTTGGAGTCCTTTTTTTCTTAGGGCAGAAAGCACCTCATAACCGTTCATCTCTGGCATCATCAAGTCGAGAATAATCAAATCATAGATCCCCGTTTCTGCCTCGTATAAGCCTTCACTGCCATCATAGGCTTGTGTGACGTCACCGATCTCGCTGACGATTTCTTTCATATTATCAGATAATGTTTTGTCATCTTCGATCACTAATAGTTTAATCATGTTCCCACCTCTTTAAGGATAAGAATAGCACGAATAGCATAAAAAATGCTTAAAAAAACTGTTTTGCCTTAAGCTGCATTTAAGATAGCTGCCGTAAATTCAGTGCATGGATTTCAAGGGAGGAACATTTTTATGAAATTGAAAAAAGTCTTTCAAAGAAAAGAGACAAAATATTTAATAGCCAAGGAGCAATTTCCTGCATTTCTTGCTGAGCTGCAGCAAAGAATGGCGATCGATGAATATGGGCAGCACACGATTATGTCCTTGTATTACGATACCCACGATTACCGCTTTATTCGTCATTCGATGGACAAACCGAAATACAAAGAAAAATTTCGGGTCCGCAGCTATGGCATACCGACAGAGCAGCAGTTGATTTTTTTAGAGATCAAAAAGAAAGTCAATGGCGTGGTCTACAAACGCCGAGTCCCGATGCCCTATGCTGACTATTGCGGCTGGTTGCAAACCGGGGTCTTGCCGTCAATGGCAGAAGCACCGCAAATCGCTGCAGAGATTCACTGGCTATTTAAGCAAAACCCAGACTTGCTGCCGAAAGTGTTGATTGCCTATGATCGCTTGTCGCTGTTTATTGATGATGATAGTGAATTTCGCGTGACATTCGACCAAAACATTCGCTTTCGCACCTATGATCTTATGTTCGGTTCTGGCAGTGAGGGGGCGCTGGTAGCACCTGAAATCGGGGTGTTGATGGAAGTGAAAGCCCTCGGCGCTTATCCATTATGGTTTGTGGAGCTGTTGAACAAATACAGCGTCCGCAAAGGTAGCTTTTCAAAATATGCTCAAACGTATCAACGGCATTTGTTCAAGAAGGAGGAATGGTTACATGTTATCTAGTCTGTTTTCTGGCGATACGAGCACCTTGGAATGGCGTAGCTTATTGATCTGTATCGCCGCCTCATTGCTTTTAGGAATATTGGTAGCGGCGATCCATATGATCCGCAATGTCTACACAAAAAACTTCGTCATTACCTTGGCGGTCTTACCGATCCTCGTTCAATCCGTGATCATGCTAGTCAACGGCAATCTTGGCACAGGTGTGGCGATCTTAGGCGCCTTCAGTTTGATTCGTTTCCGCTCGGTTCCAGGAGGGTCTAGAGAGATTACCAGCGTCTTTTGGTCGATGGGGATCGGTCTGGCAACTGGGATGGGCTATGTCGGCTATGTCGTGATTTTTTCCATCATCGTGGCGCTTTTCTTGACCCTTTTATACACGGTGCCCTTTGGCGATCGACAAGCCACGAGTGAACGAGAACTGAAAGTCACGATTCCAGAAGATTTGGATTATCCGCAACTATTCGATGATCTCTTTGAAAAATATACGCATTCTGCCAAACTGACATCGGTTCGAACGACCACGATGGGGAGCTTATATGAGTTGCGTTATCAGTTGCTGTTAAAAGACCAAGCGCAAGAAAAACAAATCATTGATGAAGTTCGGGTTCGTAATGGCAATTTACCCGTTGTTTTAGGCAAGCTCACCGCTAACCGCGATGAGCTGTAGAAGGAGGAACCTCTTATGAAAAAACTCATTTATCCGCTCTTACTCTCATCGCTGCTCCTAGGCGCTTGTGGGCAAACCGATAGTAGTAGCACGAGCAGCAGCTCCAGTTCTGCAGCGGCTGTTTCAGGTTCTGCCGCAGTGACCAACGTTGCAACGACTCTTGATGATGCTACGGACTATTATGGCAGTTACGAAGAAGAAGACGTGGATGCCTCCTACGATGAGGCGACCGCCACGCAACTTGAATTGAATGACGGCGATACGACGGCTGTTGATGGCGTTGCAGTGGAAGACCAAACGGTGACGATCACGCAAGCTGGTACCTATGTCGTCAGCGGTTCCTTAAGTAATGGTCAACTGGTTGTCAACGTCAATAAAGAAGAAAAAGTCCATCTGATCTTTGCGGGTGTCACGATCACCAATGAAGACGGGGCGGCAGTCGTCATCGAACAAGCAGAAAAAGTCATCACGACCTTAGCCAGTGATACGACAAATACTCTGATAGATGGCAGCAGCTACACCTTGGCGGAAGGTGAGACGGAACCAGATGCCGCTTTTTATAGTAAAGAAGATTTGTCCATCAACGGTGATGGAACGTTGGTGATCACAGGAAATTACAGCAACGGGCTGCGCAGCAAAGATGATTTGGTTTTAGCTGGTGGCACGATTGAGATCACAGCGAAAAACAATGCCATCAAAGGAAAAGATTCCGTGTCGATCTTGGCAGGGAACTACACACTGAACACCACTGAAGGAGATGGCATCCAAGCGAATAATTCGGAAGATGCGGAAAAAGGCTACGTTGCGATCGATGGCGGTACCTTTACGATCCAAAGTGGGCGTGATGGCATCCAAGCAGAAACAAATTTAAGCATCCAATCAGCCGATCTCACGATCAAAACGGCTGACGGGGCACAAAGTCAGTCGCTAGTGACGGATGAAAGCTACAAAGGATTGAAAGCTGGCGGTGTGATGACCATCAGCAGCGGTACCTTTGCGATCGATAGTGCAGATGATAGCCTGCATGCCAACGATACCATCAACATCACAGGTGGTACGATCACTGCCAACAGTGGTGACGACGGTATACATGCGGACAATGAATTGACGATCTCCGATGGGACGATTGCTATCGAAGAATCCTATGAAGGACTAGAAGCAAGTGTGATCACGATTGCTGGTGGTACGACACACGTCGTGGCTAGCGATGACGGGATCAATGCCGGTGGCGGCAGTGATACAGAGGAAACCACTGGCCAATTTGGGCAAGACAGCTTTGGTGGCGGTCCTGGCGGTGGCGATACCGCAGATGACAGCAAACAAATCACACTCACTGGTGGGACGTTGGTGGTCGATGCCGAAGGGGATGGCCTGGACAGTAACGGCAATGTCACTATGAGTGATGGGGTCGTCATCGTAAATGGTCCAACGACCGGTGGCAATGGCGCTTTGGATTATAACGGGACGTTTGAAATCACTGGCGGTGTCTTGTTAGCTGCTGGTACGACCGATATGGCCATGAATGTCAGTGGGGGAAGTCAACAGTCGATCGGGATCAGTTTCGATCAAACCCAAGCAGCAGAGACCCTTGTGACCTTAAAGGATAGTCAAGGACAGACGATCTTGTCCTATGCACCAAGTAAAAGCTACCAACATGTGGTTCTTTCTAGCCCAGATTTGACGGATAGCAGCTATACATTGGTCAGTGGGGGAACGAATGATGCGCAAGCTGTTTCTGGTTATTATGCTGGTGGGACCCTTAGTGATGGGACGGAATTAGGAACGTTGCCCGTCACGGAAACGATCGCCAACTTGACCCAATCAGGAGCGACAGCGACAACCAATCAAATGGGCGGCGGCTTTGGCCGTTAGTTGAAGGTTCCTCGATCATTCCCTGGGGGTCATCAATAAAACGTGCAGATCGCAGAAGACAGCTGCGGTCTGTTCCAACGTTTTGAAAAATCAGGGGAAGATTTAAGTTCAATTTAAGCTAAGGTTCTTATAGTCGAAATACAATAATTTGCCATTCAGGAGGAACAAAGATGAATTTTTTGAAACGAGGGCTCCAAAGTTTATGGGCGAAAAAAGGCCGGAGTCTGCTGCTGATCGCCGTATTTTCTGCAATCTTGATTTTTGTATTGGCGGGTTTGACGATTCGCAGTGCAGCGCTAGTAGCGACTGAAAATGCTCAGAAAAGTGTCGGCGCAACCGTGACGTTGCAAGCCAACCGTGAGCAGGCTTTTCAGCAAAGAAGTTCTTCATCTGACAGCGATGACCAGAGCACACGTCCAGATCCAGGGAGTTTTCAATCGACACCTGTAGCGATCACAGATGCCCAAGCAATCGCTGATTTAGACGGGGTTGCTTCATATAGTTTTGAAGTCAGTACCTCGGCTGATGCCGTCAGCGGGATCGAACCGATCTCTAGCAGTGACTCCTCGACAGAGTCAGAAGCAACCGATAGCAGCGAGTCGGGGCAAATGGGCGGTATGCCAGGAGGTATGCCTGGTGGGAGTATGAGTACAGGTGATTTCCAAATCACTGGCGTATCATCCAGTGCAGCATATACGACTTTTTCGGAAGGAACAGCGACGATCACGGATGGAGAAGGGATTACTTCTGAGGATGAAGGTACGAACCAAGTCTTGATTGAATCCTCACTAGCTGAAGCGAATGATTTGGCGGTCGGAGATACATTTTCAATCACTGATGCAGAGGACAATGAAGTAGAAGTGACGGTCAAAGGAATCTATGAAACGAGTGAAGTTGGCAACAGCATGAGCCAAATGTTTAACTTTCTCAACCCGGCCAACACGATCATTGCCTCTTATACCCTTGCCAATACGTTGAGCGGCAATGAGGATACCATTGATTCAGCAACCTATACCTTGAGTGATCCGTCTGAAATGACGGCATTCGTGGAAGAAGCAGAAGGGTTGATCGATACAGAAACCTACAGCATCCAAACCAATGATCAGATGTATCAATCGATGTTGACACCGTTGAATAATGTCGCGAGCTTTGCCAAAAATATTATTGTCTTAGTTGCTGCTGCCGGTATCATTATTTTGACGTTGATCGTGATGATGTCGATTCGGGAACGTCGCTATGAGATTGGCGTATTGCTCTCTTTAGGCGAGTCACGAGCCAAAGTGATCCTACAGTTTTTTACAGAGATTTTTGTCTGCATGGTATTTGCTTTAGGGATCGCGGCCGCTAGCGGTAATCTAGTCGGTAATGCCGTCGGAGAGCAATTATTGGCACAGCAAACCGAAACGACGACGGATCAGGCAGCTGCTGAAAACGCTGGACCTGGAGGCGGAGAGATGCCGCAAATGGGCGGCAACCGTGGCGGTTCTTTCCCATCCTTCACCCAATCAGCAGAAGTGGAGTCCTTAGAAATTACCGTTTCCCCTCAACAAATTGGTCTATTGGCATTACTCGGTCTAGGGATCAGCTTTGGCTCGATCTTACTCTCGTCGGCGGGCATTTTGCGGCTGAACCCGAAAAAAATCTTGGTTTCTTAGGAGGAACGACATGACATTACGAACAGAACAATTAGGCTATTGGTATCAAAGCGAAGCAGAAGCCCTGTTTCGTGGCGTTGACTTGACCTTCGAGCCTGGCAAGATGTATGCGATCTTAGGTTCCAGCGGATCGGGGAAAACGACCTTCCTGTCGCTGATCACAGGCCTAGATACCCCGAAAGAAGGAAAGATTTTCTACAACGAAGAAACGTTAGCAAAAATCGGGCTGCGGGAGTACCGCCGCAAAGATGTGTCCATCGTGTTCCAAGCCTATAATCTATTGCCTTATCTGTCGGCATTGGACAATGTGGTGACAGCGATGGCGATCGCGAAGTCGCAGCAAGCCGATAAAAAGGCCTACGCTTTAGCAAACTTAGCCAAAGTTGGCATCACGGAAGAGCTGGCACTGAAAAAAGTGACCCAATTATCGGGTGGGCAGCAGCAGCGGGTGGCGATCGTTCGCGCATTGTGCTGTGAGCATGAGCTGATCGTAGCCGATGAACCGACTGGAAACTTGGATGAAACGACGTCCAAAGAGATCGTCAAACTATTTCAAGAAATTGCTCATGAGCAAAAAAAATGTATTATCTTAGTGACCCATGAACAAGAAGTAGCCAAGGCTTGCGATGTCGTTTATGAGCTAAAAGAGCGAGCATTTTCTAAAGTTGAGGGATAAGCCTTGCTTAGGGTAGCTGCTAGTTATTAGGGCGGAGGCAGTTGCTCTTCCTGAGGCTTTAAATGCATCCTCAAGGAAACGGCTGTAAAGTCTGCTTGCATCTTCGCCTTGCTCCTCTTACAATAGAAGTAATTGTAAACGAAGAAATTTGTGAGAGGAGCAAGCAGATGCGGCTTTTTATTGACGGCGACGGTTCGCCAGTGAAAAATGAAGTGATTGAACTGGCTCAGCAGTATCAGCTGCCGGTAGTGATCGTGACCAGTGTCGATCATTATACGACCAAAGATTATCCTGCCCACGTTCACTTTGTCTATGTCGACAAAGGCTCGGATCGCGCGGATTATGAAATCGTGAAGGAAATAGAACCCGGCGATTTTCTCGTCACCCAAGATTATGGCTTAGCCTCGTTAGTCTTGCCCAAAAAAGCGCGGGTTTTTCACCATAACGGCACAGAGTATTTGCCAGAAACGATCGATTTTTTACTCGGACAACGCTACTTAGGTGCGCAGATGCGTAAAGCAGGCAAGCGCACAAAAGGACCGAAGCCTTTTACGAAAGAGGATCGGGAAGCCTTCAAACGAATCTTTGAAGATGAATTGCGACAGACCCTTGCAAAATAAGCACCCTCAAGACCCAGCTTCTGCATGAACCACGGGAATTGAAGGTGCTTATTTATTTCTTGCGAAAACGATCATAGAAGTATTTGCTGACTAAAGCCACGATCGCGAAAAATGCTAAGGTATATCCGAAGATTCCCATCTGATGGACGAAGGCTCCTTGTTGCGGGCTGGCGACCACCAATAAGGAAGAGCCAAGGATGACCGCAGCTAGAATAATACCGATCACCAGTCGATTGACCATCTGATCAAAGCGGTCCAATAGCTGTTTTTGTTCGCGGATCTCTAGATTCAATCGGTGTTTACCAGTCGCAAAAGTGTCTAAGACAGCCAAGGTCCGATCGGGAAGATGGCTAAGTGCCCGCAAGCTTTTTGCGGTTGCCAAGGCGCTTTTTTTCACCTCGTCTTCAATACTCAGCTGCTGTAGGAAATATTTTTGTGCAAAAGGCTGAGTGACTTCCATCATTGATAATTCGGGATCTAAGGCTTTGATCACACCTTCCAAGGTACCAAAAGCCTTGATCAGCAAGGTGATGTCTCGATGCATCTGCAGTTGGTTATCATGGCAGATCGTGATGACTTCCGCCATCACTTTTTGCAAGTCGATATCCTTTAGCGGCATATTATAGTAGTTTTCAACAAATTTTTGCAGGTCTTGGTAGAAGGCGACTTCGTCAAAGGAACTGCCGCTGCTGTTGCACAACCGCAAGACGGCTTTGCCGACTTCTTGGGTGTCTTGGGTATAAAGAGCAATCAACGCATCGGCTAAACGGCTGCGTAAAGACTGATCCAAATGACCCATCATCCCAAAGTCCAAGAAAATCACTTGGTAAGGCGGCATGACAGCTTCTTCTTGCCATTTCAACGAATAATCGACCCCGCCGAGGACACCGACGCGCTGCTTGACTTGAAATGGTTGTGGGCGGTTGGCTTGATCCGTGAAGACATGCAAGAAAAGATTGCCAGGATGCGGATCAGCGTGAAAGAAGCCATCTTCAAAGACTTGTTTCATAAAGTTTTCGACTAATAGCGTCCCCACTTGTTTTTTCACTGCTTTAACGGACTGATTGTCATAAACGATGTCTTGATTTTTGCGGGTCAGTAAGCAATTCAAGCTTTCACCTGCCATGTAATCCATGACTAATACTTTTTGGGTACACCATTCGGGATAAACTTTTGGCAATGCCAACTGCGGGTCTTGGTGATTGTTGCGGTAGAATTCCTGTGCGTTTTTCATCTCTTGCAAAAAATTTGTTTCATTGGCAAGGGATCGTCGGACTTCGCTTAGCACGCTTTTTAAATCCACCACATTGGCTTCTGGAATTGCGCGAACCAACGGCAGGGCTTTTTCAAAAAGATCGAGATCCACTTGAATTGCCGCAATGATCCCTGGATGCTGCACTTTGACGATCACTTCTTTGCCGCTGAGCAAGTTTGCTCGATGGGCTTGTCCGATGGAAGCTGAGGCGACTGGAATTTCATCAAAAGCGGAAAAAACTTCCGTTAGCGGCTGCTGCAGTTCTTTTTCCAGCAGTGCTTTGACCTTGGGAAATGGATCGCTTTTGACATTGTCCTGCAGCTGCTTGAATTCATCGACAAAGGTGCTGGAAAGCAGATCATTGCGGACCGAAAGCATCTGCCCGATTTTGATAAATGTTGGTCCTAATTCTTCAAACGCTTGACGCACCATTTCGGGGTGCTGCTGTTTGCTGATATTTTGAACGACTTTGTATTTCAAAAAGACTTGAACGATTTGTTTTAATCGTCCTTTTCTAGAAGGAGCGGTTTGTTCTGTCATAGGTCCCACCTCTTTAAACGTGCCGTGATATATTCATAGTACTGACAAAATGAAAAACATTCAACTAACGACTGTGTAAGCTTAAAGAAATTTCTGCAAGATTTAATGCCGGTTGGTCGATTTTGTGCTAAAATGTGGAAGACTTAGTTTGGTAGAATCAATGAATACAGGAGGAAATTCTTTTGAAAATCATTTTATTATACGGGGGACGCAGTGCAGAACATGAGGTATCACTGTTATCCGCTTTTTCAGTTGTTAATGCTGTATATTATAATTACTACCAAGTTCAATTAGTAATGATCACCAAAGAAGGACGCTGGTTAAAAGGCCCATTATTGACTGAGGCACCAACGTCTCCAGATACTTTGGCATTGACCAATGAAGAAACCAAAGGGGAAGAAATTTCACCTGGGGCAATCTACGAAGAAGACGCGATCGTCTTTCCTTTACTTCACGGACCAAATGGCGAAGACGGCACGATCCAAGGGTTTTTAGAAACCATCGAAATGCCTTATGTCGGAGCCGGTGTCTTGACTAGTGCCTGTGGGATGGACAAAATCATGACCAAGTACATCTTGCAAGCTGCGGGGATTCCGCAAGTTCCCTATGTACCAGTCTTGAAAAATGCGTGGAAAGAAAATCCGAAAAAGATTTTCGATCAATGTGAAGGCAGTCTGCTTTATCCAATGTTTGTCAAACCTGCCAACATGGGCTCAAGTGTCGGTATCTCGAAAGCCGAGAACCGTGAAGAACTGCAAAATGCGCTACAAGAAGCGTATCGCTACGATACCCGAGCGATCGTTGAACAAGGAATCGAAGCCCGTGAGATCGAAGTAGCCGTTCTTGGAAACGAAGACGTTCGGACCACAATGCCGGGAGAAATCGTAAAAGATGTTGCCTTTTATGATTACAATTCCAAATACATTGACAACCGAATCGAGATGCAGATTCCTGCACAAATTCCAGAAGAAACACAAGCCAAAGCTCAAGAGTTTGCGAAAAAAGCCTATACGATGTTAGGCGGCAGCGGATTGAGCCGTTGTGATTTCTTTTTGACCAATAAAAATGAGCTCTTTTTAAATGAGCTGAACACGATGCCAGGGTTCACTGAATTCAGCATGTACCCACTGCTATGGGAGAAGACCGGCTTGCCTTATGGGGATTTGATCGAAGAATTGATCCAATTAGGGATGAATCGTTTCAATCAAAGACGTTCGTTCTTGACCAATGTAGAAGCAACAGAAAAAGAAGCAGAAAACGAAGCAGAATAAATAGCAGGAAGAAAGCCAGCTCAACTCAAGGAAAATACTTGAAGCGATCTTGTGCTTTCTTTTTTTAGGAAAAAGGAGCGAACCTGATGAATTTTACTGTAAAAGAAGCCGCTGCCGTATTTGGTCAGCAAATCGAAAATGAAACACCACTTGCCTCTGTGGAATTCGACAGCCGTCTGATCAAAGAAAACAGTCTTTTTGTTCCCTTAGCGGGGACCCGTGACGGCCATGAATTTGCCCAACAAGCCAAAGACAATGGTGCGATCGCCACACTGTGGAGCCACCCTACGATCGAACCGCCGCAAGACATCCTTGTGATTCCTGTCACGGATACCGTCAAAGCCTTTCAACAATTGGCACGAGCGTATAAAGAAAAGCTTGCACCGAAAATCATCGGTATTACTGGAAGTAACGGGAAAACGACCACCAAAGATATGGTGGAAGCGGTCATGGCCCAAAAGTACCAGACCTATAAAACCCAAGGCAACCACAACAATGAACTAGGCGTGCCTTTGACTATCTTGCATGCGCCAGAAGATACCCAAGTGTTGATTTTAGAAATGGGAATGGATCATGCAGGTGAAATCGAAGTCCTTTCGCGCTTAGCAGAACCTGACGCTGCCGCTATCACGTTGATTGGCGAAGCCCACATTGAAAACTTAGGGTCCAGAGAAGGGATCGCCAAAGCGAAAATGGAGATCACCGCAGGATTGAAAAAAGACGGCTTCTTTATGATGCCAGCTGATGAACCATTGTTAGAGCCCTTTGTTCCCAATTTAACGCAGTCCATTGAAACTTTTGGCTTAACTGAGGGAGATCTACAAGGAGACATCGTGGAGGAATCGCAAGATCAAACGATTTTTACGGTTGCAGGTACCACCTTTACCTTACCGGTCTTAGGCGGCTATAATGTCAAAAATGCCTTGATCGCGATTGGGTTAGGACGTCATTTTGGTGTAGCAGATGAAGCGATCAAGGAAGGCTTGGCGCATTTTCAATTGACGAAAAATCGTACCCAATGGGTGACTGCTGGTAATGGGGCAGCGATTTTGAGTGATATTTACAATGCCAATCCGACGGCCATGGGTCTTGTATTGGATAGCTTCCGCAAACTGCCCTTAGCAGGACGACGGATCGCCGTATTGGCAGATATGCTTGAATTAGGACCAGATTCTGCACAAATGCATGAGCAGATGGCCGCACACTTGGATGACTCGTTCCTGCTAGTTTTCCTTTATGGCAAAGAAATGCAGGCATTGCAAAAACGACTAGCGAACACTGCCCTTGCTGACAAGGTGCGCTATTTTGCGATCGATGAAAAACCACAGCTGATCGCCTCCTTAATAGAAACTTTAGAACCTTCCGATAGCCTAGTGATCAAAGGCAGCAATGGCATGGGCCTGAGTGAAGTCGTTGATGCACTAAAAGGAATGTAAAAGGGAGTTGAAATCTTGCTGAAACTTTCAAAGCGTGTTATACTTATCTAACGCCGAAAGATGAAGCACAGAATGATTACTGTAAAAAACATTGACGTTTTGAGATAAAATGATGGCTGAGACAAACAACACTTGTTTTAGCCTTTTATAATGCCTTCGTGAAGCGGTTTTTCGGTACCGAGAGAAAGATAAGAGTAAATGGGACTACTCTTGTGTTTCTGAAGAACTAACCTACGCTTCGATGATAGAAAAACAGGCATCGAAAAGATGACCAGCCTAGGAGGATCCATTTGAAATTTAAAGATCTAGAATTATCCAACGAATTATTGACTTCTGTTGAGCGTGCCGGCTTTGAAGAAGCAACACCCATCCAAGAAGCAACGATTCCATTAGCCTTAGCAGGCAAAGACGTGATCGGTCAAGCACAGACCGGTACTGGTAAAACCGCCGCATTTGGTTTGCCAATGTTAGAAAAAATTGACCCAACGAACCATCAACTACAAGGATTAGTGATTGCCCCAACCCGTGAATTAGCGATCCAAACCCAAGAAGAATTGTACCGTCTTGGTAAAGACAAAAAAATTCGTGTACAAGCAGTTTACGGTGGAGCCGATATCGGCCGTCAAATCCGTCAACTAAAAGATCGTCCCCACATCGTAGTTGGTACACCAGGTCGTATGTTAGACCATATCAACCGCCACACCTTGAAATTAGGCACCGTTGAAACGCTTGTATTAGATGAAGCGGATGAAATGTTGAACATGGGCTTCTTGGAAGATATTGAAAAAATCATCAGCCAAGTACCAGATGTTCGTCAAACATTGCTATTTTCAGCAACAATGCCGCCAGCAATCAAAAACATCGGCGTGAAATTCATGAAAGAGCCTGAACATGTACAGATCAAAGCTAAAGAAATGACTGCTGATTTGATCGATCAATACTATGTTCGTTCAAAAGACTACGAAAAATTTGATATCATGACTCGCTTATTGGATGTGCAAACGCCAGAATTGACCATCGTTTTCGGTCGTACGAAACGTCGTGTCGATGAATTGGCGCGCGGCTTAGAAGCCCGCGGCTATAAAGCAGAAGGCATTCATGGAGACCTTTCTCAACAAAAACGAATGAGCGTTTTGCGTTCATTCAAGAGTGGTCAACTAGATATCTTAGTTGCCACAGACGTTGCAGCTCGTGGATTAGATATCTCTGGTGTTACACACGTTTACAACTACGATATCCCTCAAGACCCTGAAAGCTATGTTCACCGGATCGGACGTACTGGCCGTGCTGGAAAAGGCGGAATGTCTGTGACTTTCGTTACACCAAACGAAATGAGCTATCTGCACGTCATTGAAAACTTAACGAAAAAACGGATGACACCAATGCGCCCACCGACCGAAAAAGAAGCGTTCAAAGGTCAATTAGGTGCCGCAATCGAATCTGTTGAAACCAAATTGGATGAAAATGGCTTAGATAAATACTTGCAAGCAGCCGACGATCTATTAGAACGTTATTCTGCACAAGATTTAGCAGCATTGCTTCTAAAAACTATGGCAAAAGATCCTGCTGATTTAGCACCAGTGAAGATCACACCAGAGCGTCCATTGCCTCAAGGGAAAAAATCATTCAACAAAAATGGTCGTCGCAGCAACAATAGCAACGGCAATCGTAACCGCAAAGAAAACGGTGGGAACCGTGGCGGCGGCAACGGCAATAAAGCCCGCGGCAACTATTCAAAAGATGGTGCCCGTAAAAACAATCGCCGCAGCAACGACAAAAAACGCGGTTTCGTAATCAGAAACAACCAAGACTAATTAAGTTTGTGGACCTTGTAAGGAAACTTGCAAGGTCTTTTTTATATAAAAAACAAATACGAACGATTAAAAATCTTAATCTCCGTATAAACTCGTCAGATTTGAATGGTAATTCGCCATTTTTTTGGTAGAATGGTAACTAGCTGAACAAGGGGTATTTCCAATTTGGAAAACCCTATCTTAGGTGAAGGTAGAGAAAAGAATGATCAAAGGAATCGGGATCGATGCAGTCGAGCTGCCTCGAATGAAAGAATTAATTGAAAAAAAACCTCAGTTTATAACGCGTATTTTAACAGAGAAGGAAGCAAAATTATTTGCACGCTTGCCGCTGAAACGTCAGGTAGAGTTCCTTGGCGGGCGCTATGCCTGCAAAGAAGCGTTCTCGAAAGCTTGGGGGACAGGGATCGGCAAAGTTTCTTTTCATGATATTGAAGTCTTGACCAATGAATTCGGTGCCCCGATCGTTACTAAAGCACCGCATCCTTTAGAAAAAACGTTTGTCAGTATCACCCATACAAATGATACTGCTTTTGCACAAATTATTTTAGAAGTACTAGATAGTGAATAAACCAAGTTGAAGTAGTCTGTCAGTCAAGAAGACTTTGATACTTCATGGACGAACAGCCGACTACATAAAACCAACTTAATTTGTTCGTCTGATCAAGCACTAGTAGAAAGAAGGAACTGGAAATGGTGGTTGCTTACCATAGACCAACGAAAGCGATAATTGATACAACTGCGATTACCGAAAATATCAAACATGAGATTGCTCACTTACCAAGCGAGACATTTCTTTTTGCGGTGGTCAAAGCGAATGGTTACGGACACGGAGCGGTTCAAACCGCTCTTGCAGCCAAAGAAGGCGGCGCAGATGGTTTTTGCGTTGCGACGATCGATGAAGCGATCGAATTGAGAGAAGCAAGGATCACTGACCCGATTTTGATCTTAGGTGTCGTGAACGTGTGTGATATTGCCTTGCTGACGACCTATGATTTGTCATTTCCAGTCGCTTCGATGGACTGGCTGCTAGAAGCAGGCGCTTATTTAGAGGAGAACCCTCTAAATAAGCCGCTTAAAGTGCATATTAAGGTGGATACTGGTATGGGGAGAATCGGCTTTTTGACTGTCGAAGAAGTGCGCCAAGCCGTTCTTTGGTTAGAAGATCACCCCTCTTTTGAGTGGGAAGGGATCTTTACCCATTTCTCCACAGCGGATCAAGCAGACACGAGCTATTGGGAAACCCAGCATCAACGTTTTAAAGAAGTCTTAACTGTTTTGCCCTATTTGCCGACATATATACATACAGGCAATAGCGCAACCTCTTTATGGCACAAAGAAGCAGTAGGAAATATGGTCCGTTTTGGAATCGCAATGTATGGGTTGAACCCATCAGGTCATGCGCTGAGCGAACCATTTTCCTTAAAACCTGCGCTTTCGCTCGTTTCTGAACTGATACAAGTGAAATTACTTGAAAAAGGAGCGGGGATTGGCTATGGTGAAACATATATCACTCCACGTCAGGAATGGATCGGCACCGTGCCTATCGGTTATGCTGACGGCTGGTTACGAAAAATGCAAGGCTTCTCGATCTTAGTAGAAGGCGAGCGTTGTGAGATCGTCGGTCGAGTGTGTATGGATCAATTGATGATTCGTTTGCCGCGGGCATTTGCTGTCGGTACACCAGTCACCTTGATCGGTGAGAATCATGGGGAACAAATTACGATGCAGGATGTTGCAGACCAGTTAGAAACGATTCACTATGAAGTAGCGTGTACCCTTTCAGCAAGGGTTCCGCGAGAATATAAAAGTTAGGGTGGTCCTATGGTAAAAAGGGGAGATATTTATTTTGCCGATCTTTCACCAGTGGTTGGATCGGAGCAAGGCGGGATACGTCCAGTCTTGATCATTCAAAATGACTTAGGGAATCACTTCAGTCCCACTGTGATCATTGCGGCGATCACGGCAAAAATGGCGAAGCCGAAATTACCAACGCATATTGGGATTTCCGCTTCCTGCACAGGGATTGGCAAAGACTCCGTCATTTTGATGGAACAGATTCGCACGATCGACAAAAGCCGTTTGAAAGAAAAGGTTTGTCACTTAGACGATAAAGTGATGTGTGAAGTCGATGCTGCCTTGATGATCAGTATTGGTGTTGAGCCGACTTTTGCCACATCAACGATCGAGGTGTAAATCTGTCAATGGGGTATGTAGTATTAATAGCAGTTGTCATTTTATTGAGTTTCTTTACGTATAAACATATTCGCCGTTTTCTTTCAGAAACAAAAAAGCGCAACGAAACCATGGAACAAGGATATTATCTTGTGAGTCATACATATGAAGAAAAGCGGGAACAGACACATTATTACGGCGTTTTTCAGCAGGGAGACAAAGAGCTGATACTAGAAATGTCGCTACAACTTTATTTGCAACTGCAGCCGCCGCAACGGGGCATGTTGACCGCCAAAGAAGGCAGAGTGCTTTCTTTTGAAATGTGATCATGTAATGAAAGTAACGCGCACGAGGAAACAGCCCCCTCATGAAAACAAGCAGGAAAGAGCCGCTTTGTTTCGTACATCGGAGCAGGTTCTGTCACTGCTTGTTTTTTTCATGCAGGTCTTTGTGAGAGGTTTCCTATGGACAAAGATTCAATGAATGGAAGAAAGAGCATCTTCAAAAAAGAGGAATACCACAAAAGCGTGGGGCTAGAATGCTTTGAAGATCAGCCAATGTACGGTTGCTTTTCACAAAGAATTCAGTTATAGTATGTAGCGACTAGTTTGAAAAGAGGGAAAAAAGTGAACCCATCGATTTATGGACTTACCAAATCAGATCTATCTTTGTGGATAACTGAACAAAAAGAAAAGAAATTCCGTGCCAACCAAGTGTGGGAGTGGCTCTATGAAAAACGAGTAACCAGCTTTGAAGAAATGACCAACCTACCGAAACCTTTGATTGAGAAACTGTCGGCAGCCTTTGTGATCAATCCCCTGAAACAGATGGTGGTACAAGAAGCCAGTGACGGAACCGTCAAGTATTTAT
This sequence comes from Candidatus Enterococcus avicola, assembly GCF_047470845.1. Lineage (NCBI taxonomy): Bacteria > Bacillati > Bacillota > Bacilli > Lactobacillales > Enterococcaceae > Enterococcus > Candidatus Enterococcus avicola. The sequence goes on from NZ_JBLGTY010000002.1 coordinate 159,014, forward strand.
TCCAATTGCCAGACAATCACATGATTGAAACGGTCTTGATGCGTCAAGAATATGGCATGTCCGTTTGTGTGACGACCCAAGTCGGCTGCAACATCGGCTGTACGTTTTGTGCCAGTGGGTTATTAAAGAAGCAACGAGACTTAACGGCAGGCGAGATCGTGGCTCAAATCATGTTAGTACAACACTATTTTGATGAACGCAATGAGGGGGAACGAGTCTCTCACGTGGTGGTCATGGGGATCGGCGAACCCTTTGATAACTATGACAATGTGATGCATTTCTTACAGATCATCAATGACCCGAAAGGCTTAGCGATCGGCGCGCGGCATATTACTGTGTCAACCAGCGGCTTAGCGCATAAAATTAGAGAGTTTGCGGAGAACGGCTTGCAAGTGAACCTAGCGATTTCGCTGCATGCCCCAAATAACGAAGTCAGAACCTCCATGATGCGGATCAATCGGAGTTTCCCGATTGAAAAGCTGATGGCAGCGGTCGACTATTATTTAGAAAAAACCAATCGTCGTATCACATTTGAGTACATCATGCTGGATCATGTCAATGACCGGCCAGAACATGCCCGTCAGTTGGCAGCTTTATTGAAGGATAAAAAGAAATTGTCATACGTCAACTTGATCCCATATAACCCAGTAAGTGAGCATGACCAATACGCTCGAAGTAAAAAAGCTGATGTGTTAGCCTTTTATGACATTTTAAAGAAAAACGGTATCAATTGCGTGATTCGTAAAGAACACGGGACAGATATCGACGCAGCTTGCGGACAGCTGCGAAGCAAACAAATGAAAAAAGAAGCCTCCGCTTCTTAAACATAAAAAGCAAAAGAAGGACTGCACAAGCGCAGTTCTTCTTTTTGTTATTTACTATCTAAGTAATTAAAAAACGCATTAAAGAAAGCGTATTCCTCGAAAGAAAATTCAAAAAACATTGTTTTACAAGAAAAAAATAGATTATACTAAAAGCTGGTATCCATTAAAAATAACTTATCGTGAAAGGATGATTTGATGGAATGGATTAAATTAATTGGTATCCTAGTTATTTTAGTCGGCTTTTTGCTGAAGCTAGATACTATTGCTGTCGTAATCGTTGCTGGTTTTGTCACCGCGCTTGTGTCGGGGATTTCTGTTGTTGATTTTTTAACAATGTTAGGAGAAGCGTTTGTCAATAATCGACTCGTTACACTGTTCTTACTGACACTACCGATGGTCGGCTTGTCAGAACGTTTTGGCTTGAAGCAGCAGGCAGTCATATTGATTGAAAAGATCAAAGGCTTAACACCAGGGAAGTTCTTGAGCTTGTACTTGTTTATTCGAGAACTTGCTGGCTTTTTCTCTATTCGGATCCAAGGACATACACAATTTATCCGCCCGATCGTTAACCCGATGGCGCAAGCTGCTGGGGAAAACAAATTTGGGGAACTGGATGAAAAAGATCAGGAAAAAATCAAAGCTCGGGCTGCCGCTAACGAAAACTTCGGGAATTTCTTTGCCCAAAATACCTTTGTGGCTGCTTCTGGTGTGCTATTGATCGTAGGAACATTGCAATCTCTTGGCTACGATGTGGCAGCTAGTTCGATCGCGCAAGCCTCATTGCCGATCGCATTGATCGTCTTAGTCATTGCTACGTTGTCGAACTTGCTCTTTGATCGTAAATTAGCAAAAAAATATGGCAAGAAGGAGGACAAATAGATGGAAGGAATCGTTAACGGATTACTGGAATTCTTTTATATCTTGATCGGATTGCTGTCGATCATGACGGCTGTACGGGTTTTTCGCGAAGCGGATCATCCCACCCGATTAGGCACCTCTGCTTTTTGGTTACTGCTAGGGATCGTCTTTGCTTTCGGGAATTTCTTGCCGTATCTTGTGGACGGGATTTTGATCGTTTTGATGGGCTGTTTGACTTTCTTCAAACAAGTGCAGATTGGTAAAATCGTGGACGTGGATGATGAAAAAGCAGAAGCATCGGCTAAACGGATCGGTAGTACGATCTTCGTGCCATGTATCAGCTTAGCATTGATCGCTGTGGTGATTTCTTATACACCATTAGGAGGCCAAGTTGGAATCGGGATCGCATCGATCTTAGCGCTCTTGTTGGCAGTCGTGTTGACTTCCGCTAAACCGAAAACAGTGCTGGACGATTCCGACCGGATGCTTCGTCAAGTCGGAACTGCCGGTATCTTGCCGCAGTTATTAGCAGCACTAGGTGTCATTTTTAACGCTGCTGGTGTCGGTGATGTGATTTCTCAAGGAATCTCTGGTGTCGTGCCAGAAGGCAATCGTTTTATCGGTGTCGTGGCTTACTGTTTAGGAATGATGATCTTTACTATGATCATGGGAAATGGCTTTGCGGCATTTACCGTTATTACCGCAGGCATCGGTGTACCTTTTGTGATGGCGCAAGGCGGCGACCCAGTCGTTGCTGGTGCGTTGGCAATGACCGCTGGTTTTTGTGGCACATTGCTGACTCCGATGGCAGCCAATTTCAACGCATTGCCAGTGGCCTTGTTAGAGATGAAAGACCCCAATGGCGTCATTAAAGCACAAGCCCCAATTGCATTCTTGTTGTTAGTGATCCACATCGCTTTAATGTACTTTTGGGCATTTTAGTGGTAAAACAAAGAGGGAAGGATGATGGAAATGAAATTATTAATTACTGGATTTGATCCATTTGGCGGAGAAGCAATCAATCCTGCCTTAGAAGCAGTGAAATTGTTGCCAGATACAATTCATGGTGCACAGATCGTGAAAGCAGAGATCCCCACTGTATTTGGGAAATCAGCAGCGATCGTCGCAGAGAAAATTGAAGAGATCCACCCAGATGTCGTTTTAAACATTGGCCAAGCGGGTGGACGGTTTGCCATCTCACCAGAACGAGTGGCGATCAATGTGGATGATGCCCGGATTCCTGATAACGAAGGCAATCAACCCGTCGATGAAGCGATCCAAACAGAAGGGAAGCCTGCTTACTTCACACAACTGCCGATCAAAGCAATGGTAGAAAACATGAAAAAAGCAGGAATACCGGCAGCCGTTTCTAATACTGCTGGAACCTTCGTCTGCAACCACATCATGTATCAAGTACAATACATGATCGATACAAAATACCCTGAAATGAAGGGTGGTTTTATCCACGTGCCGTTTATTCCTCAGCAAGTCGTCGATAAAGCAGGACAGCCTGCAATGAGCATCGAAGACATCGCCAAAGGATTGACTGCAGCGGTGGAAGCCATCGTTGATTATGCCGACAAAGAAGATCTAAAAGCAATTGGCGGCGCGATCCATTAATCATTGAAGGACATCCTTTCGGGGATGAAACAAATGTCTTTAAGGCGAGAAGACCTGATCAGCAAGCATGCAATCAGGTCTTTTTTTGGTCTGTTCTGAAAAAATCATTGGCGATTTCTGTATGTTTACCCTTCTATCAGACATTTCTCATTTTGACGGATCAAATGAAAAAGAAAGACGGAAAATGAATGTAAGTTACATTTAACCATGTTTTTTTATTATTTTTTTTGCTTTATTTCTTATAAATAAAGAAAGGGAAAATAGCATTTAACGAATGTTTGATGAGAGTAAGGTAAGTAAATACCAAGAAAACTTTCTGTCAGAGGTGTTTTTTATCGAAAAAAGGATTGCTTTTTTAATAATTATTAATTAAAATCTTATCTAACTTCAGAAATCGCATGATTATTCTGAAAATTAATTCAAATAAGGGGTAGGACAGGATGAAGAATAAATGGGCCTATGGTTTAGTGGCTGTATGTGGCGTGGCGTTAGCCGGTTGTACAACGGGCGGAACAAATAGTTCAAGCAATGACACAGCAGCAAGCGGCGACAGCAGTGCAGAACAAGTGTTTAACGTAGTGGTTTCACAAGAAATGCCAAGTGCGGATCTCTCATTAGCAACCGATACGATCAGCTTCAGTGCATTGAACAATGTATATGAAGGACTTTATCGTTTGGATGCTGACAGTACACCACAACCTGCTGGTGCAGCTGAAGCAGCTGAAGTTAGCGAGGATGGACTGACTTACAAGATCAAATTACGTGAAGATGCGAAATGGTCAAATGGTGACCCTGTTACAGCAGCAGATTACGTCTATGGTTGGCAACGGACAGTCAAACCTGAAACAGCATCAGAATACGCGTATCTATTTTCACCAGTTAAGAACGCAGATGCCATCACAGCAGGCGATACGGATCCATCAGAGCTAGGCATCAAAGCAGTGGGGGATTATGAATTAGAAATCACCCTAGCAAAAGCAACACCTTACTTTGATTACTTATTAGCATTCCCATCCTTCTTCCCACAAAATCAAAAAGTGGTAGAAGAAAATGGCGATCAATATGCGTCAACTAGCGACAATGCTGTCTATAATGGACCGTTTGTCTTGACTGGGTTTGATGGACCAGGAACGGATACGGAATGGGCTTATGAAAAGAACGACCAATATTGGGACAAAGATACTGTTAAATTACAAACGATCAACGTAAGCGTCGTGAAGGAATCCTCAACTGCCTTGAACCTTTTCCAAGATGGACAAGCAGATGATGTCATCCTAACAGGTGAATTAGCGCAACAAATGGCTAACGATGAAGCCTTCGTTTCTCAACCAGAAGCAACGACTTCTTACCTAGAATTGAACCAACGTGATGAAGATTCACCTTTCCGTAACGAAAACTTACGTAAAGCGATCTCTTATGCGATCGATCGTGATGCCTTAGTGACATCGATCTTAGGGGATGGTTCGATTGCTTCAACTGGGTTGGTACCAGAAGGTATGACCTTCAGCCCTGGCGATCATACGGACTTCACGGAAGCAGCTGGCAGTGTCATTGAATACAATGAAGAGCAAGCCAAAGAACATTGGGAAAAAGCCAAAGAAGAATTAGGGATCGATTCATTAGAATTTGATATCTTAGCTTCTGATACAGACTCAACGAAGAAAATCATTGAGTACTTGCAAGATACGATCGAAAAAACATTGGACGGTGTGAAAGTCACGTTAAGTCCAGTACCATTCTCTGTTCGTTTGGATCGTTCAAACGCTGGTGATTTTGATACAGTAATGGGCGGTTGGGGTGCTGACTATGCCGATGCAAGTAGCTTTACTGACTTGTTTACGACAGGCAACTCATACAACCGTGGACAATGGAGCAACAAAGAATACGATGCAGCCGTTGAAGCAGCGGGTACAACCAATGCCAATGACCCTGACAAACGTTGGGAAGACCTAGTCAATGCAGAAAAAATCATTATGAATGAACAAGGTGTCATTCCAGTTTATCAAAAAGCGGAAGCACACTTACGTGCAACAAAAGTCAAAGGTGTTGTTGCTCACGCAGCGGGCGCACAATACGACTACAAGTGGACATCAATCGAATAATCACGAGTAGTTGACTTGAAATGCCGAAGAAAAGGCTGGGACAATTTCTTGTCTCAGCCTTTTCTTCTCATTTCAATGAGTAAAACTATAAGAATGAAATTAACTAGTAGCAATCATTAAAAAGAGCAATGAAAGGAATAACAAGAAGACACCAGGCCATAACCAAAAGGCGTAGCTCTGTTTGCCGACTTGGGATAATTTCAGATAATCTGTTTTATTTTTGGAAAAAGCTTTCTTCATGGAGTATTGAAAATGGTCAAAGAAACCAGAAGCAAATACCCATAAAAAACCGCCAATGATCAAAAAGAACAGCGCCCACAAGAAAAGGGCATCTGAAAGAGCTGCTATGGAAAATTCATTTTTTATGGCTAACCATCCGCCAGAAATTGCGAGGCATAGGAGGGGTATGAGCCCACTACTTTTTTTTATTTTCATGATCTGACTCCTTTTTAATGATTCGTACTATGTTAATTTACATAATTATTGAATAGAAGTCAAAATACTTAAGGGGGAAACTGCGTGAACAGCTTTTTGAAATATTTATTGAAACGAGTGTTCTACATGGTCTTAACATTATGGCTGATTGCCACGATCACCTTTTTCTTGATGCAATTTTTGCCAGGAACACCATATACGAATGCTGAAAAATTAAGTCCAGAACAAATTGCCTTGCTAAATGAGCAAGCAGGATTGGACAAACCGATCATTACCCAATATTGGCTTTATTTGACCAATTTACTAAAAGGTGACTTTGGGATCTCTTTCCAATTTAAAAACCAGCCAGTAGCGAATTTATTATCAGGAAGAATCGGACCTTCACTGCAACTAGGGCTACAAGCGATCATCTTTGGTACGTTCTTTGGGATCATTTTAGGAACGATCTCTGCGATGAAACAAAATACTTGGATCGATACAACGTCTACCTTAGTGGCGATCTTAGGACGTTCGATCCCTAACTTTGTCTTTGCCGTGTTGCTGCAATACATTTTTGCCATCAAACTAGGGATCTTACCGATTGCTAAGTGGGAGACTTTTGCCAGCACGATCCTACCGACCGTCGCCTTGGCGATGTCTCCATTAGCGGATTCCGCCAGGTTTATTCGAACCGAGATGGTGGAAGTGCTGCATAGTGATTATGTCGAGTTGGCACGAGCAAAAGGGTTAAGCCGCTGGGAAATTGCCTTCAAGCATGGTTTGCGGAATAGTTTGATTCCGTTATTGACGCTGTTAGGACCGCTAGCTGTCGGTTTGATGACGGGTTCTCTTGTCGTAGAAAATATTTTTGCGATCCCAGGTATCGGTGAACAGTTCGTAAAATCAATCATGACCAATGACTATCCAACGATCATGGCGGTAACAATTCTTTATTCCGCGATGTTGGTCTTTGTTATTCTTGTTGTTGATATTTTATATGGAATCGTTGATCCGCGGATCCGAGTTTCAGAAGGGAGTCGTGGCTAATGGCAGAGAAATCTTACACAGCAAATGATGTTGCTGCCATCGATGCAGCCAAATTTCAACCGTTACAAAAAAATACCAATGAAGAGCGTGAAGCGATCGCAACCCCTTCATTAACGTTTTTCCAAGATTCATGGCGTCGTCTGAAAAAGAACAAAGCCGCGGTCTTCTCAATCATTTTGTTGCTGATCATTATCGCGATCTCAATCATTACGATTTTTGTCTCGCCGCATGATCCAACCGCGCAAAATGTAACCTTTACAAATCTGCCGCCGAAAATTCCTGGTATCAACATCAATGGCTTAAACGGCTATGCGATGGTGGGAGGCGAGCTAGTAGATAAGTATGCAGCTGCCAATGTTCCTGACGGGACGTATTTCCTTTTAGGAACGGATGGCTTGGGTCGTGACCTATTGAGTCGTCTATTCGTAGGGACACGTATTTCCTTGTTGATCGCGTTTATCGCGGCAATGCTTGACATCATCTTTGGTGTAACCTATGGCCTGATCTCTGGTCTTTTAGGTGGACGGATCGATAATGTGATGCAACGTTTTCTAGAAATCTTATCTGGTATTCCCAACTTGGTGGTAATGATCTTGATGTTGGTGGTTTTTGAACCTGGGATCTTCTCGATCGTGGCAGCAATGGCGATCACTAACTGGATTCCAATGGCGCGGATCGTACGGGCCCAAACGATGAAACTAAAAGATCAAGAATTCGTTTTAGCCGCAACGACGCTGGGGGAAAGTCGCCTCAAGATTGCGATGAAACACGTATTACCGAATATTTCCAGCGTGATCATCGTACAAATGATGTTCAGTATTCCCTCGGCGATTTTCTTCGAGGCCTTCCTAAGCTTTATTGGGCTAGGATTAAAACCACCTTCAGCATCTTTAGGGATGTTACTAAGCGATGGCTACAAAACCTTCTTGTTCCTGCCTTACCAAATGTGGGTACCAGCTGTGACCTTGTCTGTGATTATGATTGGGTTCAACTTGCTGGCAGACGGTTTGCGTGATGCCTTTGATCCGAAAATGAAAGAGTGATTGCTATGAAAAAAGTCTTAGAAGTGAAAAACTTAGAAATTTCTTTTGACACCTTTGCTGGGAAAGTCCAAGCGATCCGCGATGTCAGTTTCGATCTATACAAAGGAGAAACCTTGGCGATCGTGGGCGAATCTGGGAGCGGCAAGTCCGTGACGACCCGCAGTATCATGGGGTTGTTAGCCAGCAATGCCAATGTCGATAATGGCCAGATCCTCTTCAATGGGACGGACATTTTGAAAAAATCCGAAAAAGAACTGCAAAAAATCCGTGGCAAGGAAATCGCCATGATTTTCCAAGATCCAATGACTTCATTGGACCCAACGATGCCGATTGGCAAGCAAGTGGCAGAATCATTGATGAAGCACAACAAAATCAGTAAAAAAGAAGGCTTGCGACAAGCGTTGGAACTATTGAACCTTGTCGGCATCCCGAATGCTGAGAAACGCTTGAAAAATTATCCGCATCAATTTTCTGGTGGTCAGCGGCAGCGGATCGTCATTGCGATCGCGTTGATCTGTTACCCGCAGATCTTGATTGCAGATGAACCAACGACTGCATTGGATGTAACGATCCAAGCACAAATCTTAGAGTTATTAAAAGATATCCAGAAGAAAATCAATTCGTCCATCGTCTTCATTACCCATGACTTAGGGGTCGTTGCCAATGTGGCGGATCGGGTGGCCGTGATGTACGGTGGGAAAATCGTCGAAGTGGGGACCGCAGAAGAGATCTTCTACAACCCGCAACATCCATACACTTGGGGCTTGTTAGGTTCGATGCCGACGTTAGAAGGAACAGGCGATCGCTTGTACGCGATTCCTGGTTCACCTCCAGATTTGTTAGATCCGCCAACAGGCGATGCTTTTTATCCACGGAACGAGTTTGCCTTGCAGATCGATGCTGAACAGCAACCGCCATTCTTTGACGTCTCACCGACGCACAAAGCGGCCACTTGGCTATTAGCGCCGCAAGCACCGAAAGTGACTCCGCCGGATGAGATCTTGATTCGCTGGAAAAAATTCCAAGAAAAAAATACTCAGGCATCTGTCTAAAGGAGGAGAAACGGTTGGAAAAAGTTTTACTTGAAGTAAAGAATCTCAAACAATATTTTAACGTTGGCCGCAAAGACGAAGTCAAAGCCGTCGATGATATCTCCTTCCAAATCTATGAAGGAGAAACCTTTGGTCTAGTCGGTGAATCCGGAAGCGGAAAATCGACGACTGGACGGACGGTGATTCGTTTGAATAACCCTACCGGAGGCGAAGTTCTTTTTGATGGACAAGATGTTATGAAAATCAAAGGCAAGAAACCGCTGGCTGATTTTCGTCGAGAAGTTCAAATGGTCTTCCAAGATCCTTATGCTTCCTTGAATCCACGGATGAAAGTTCGGGACATTATTGCCGAAGGGATCGATATTAACGGACTAGCCAAAAATGAAAAAGAACGTAATGATCGGGTGGATGAACTTTTGCGAACCGTCGGACTAAACCCAAGTCACGGGACCCGTTATCCTCATGAATTTTCAGGTGGACAACGTCAGCGGATCGGGATCGCCCGCGCGTTAGCCGTCGATCCAAAATTCATCATCTGTGATGAACCGATCTCGGCATTGGATGTTTCGATCCAAGCCCAAGTCGTCAACTTGCTGCAAGATCTGCAAGAAGAACATAAATTGACGTACTTGTTTATCGCCCATGATTTATCGATGGTCAAACACATCAGCGATCGGATCGGCGTGATGCACAACGGCAAACTGCTAGAAGTAGGCACCAGCGATGAAATCTATCATTACGGGGTCCATCCGTATACTGAAAGTCTTTTATCAGCGATTCCGCTGCCAGATCCTGACCATGAGCGTCAACGCAAACGGATCAAATACGTCAGCGAACCAAACGATAACCAAGAACGAGCAATGGAAGAGATCGCACCAGGACATTTCGTTTATGCCACGAAAAAAGAAGCCAAGATCTATCAAGAAAAGTTAGCACAAAAAAAGGGGAACTAGCGTCAAAGGTATAGGGAGTGTTAGGAGGAGATGAAACTGGGTGTTTTAAAAGCATACAAATTTCGGATCTATCCTAATGGACAGCAAAAACAGTTTTTCATCGAAACCTTCGGCTGTGTACGTTTTACGTACAATCAACTGCTGGAGGCAAAGATGGAGGAGCTGGCCAACAATGAAGCAAAGCAAGGGTTGACGCCAGCCAAACTAAAAAAAGAGTATCCTTTTTTGAAGGAGACCGATAGTTTGGCATTGGCGAATGCACAACGGAATCTGGACCGAGCGTTTCGAAATTACTTTCAAAAGCGGGCTGGCTTTCCAAAAATGAAAACCAAAAAAAGTATCTGGCAATCGTATACCACCAATAATCAGCAGCACACCATTTATTTTGAAGACGATCAAATCAAGCTGCCAAAGCTTAAAACATTGGTTCCCGTAAAAAAGCATCGGGCGATCAAAGGCAAGATCAAATCGGCAACGATCTCAGCAAAAAACAACGAAGAGTTTTACATCTCGATCCTTTGTTTGGAAGAGATCCCGCCATTGCCGAAGCAGCAAGCCTCTGTCGCTGTTGTTTATGATCCGCAGCAGTTGGTCAAAGCCAACCAGCCGATACCCATCACCTGTGAGCATGCCATCCAAACGAAGCAAAAGCTGACGCGAGCAGAACGCAAACTTCAGGTGAAAGCGACGGCGGTCAAACGGAAGAAAATCCTTTTGACCCAGGCGCGAAATTATCAGAAGCTAAAAGGAAAGGTCGCTCGCCTTTATCGTTTTCACTGCTGTCAAAAGCGGGAATTCATCGATCAAGTCAGCTACCATCTCGTAAAACAGTACGATACGATCTATTTGGAACAAATCGCAGAAGATACGGTTTTAAAAGCTGGTCATTACAGCATCAGTGATTGGCATCAATTCGTTCGTAAAATCCAGTACAAAGCGCAGTGGTACGGCAAAGAACTGCGTTTTGTTACGTTGGATACGCAGGACCAACAGAAGCTAGAACGGCTCTCAGGCGAAATGAGCAGCTGAGCCGCTTGAACTGGAAGGAACGCCAGGGATCGCCTAGGGTATAGAAAAAATCTTTCTGATTTTTGTTTCTAGGAACCACGTTCACTAATTATGATTAACCAGCAACCCCCTGCCAAACTACGGTTTGACAGGGGGTTGTATTTTTTTACATTTTGTCACCTAAAAATGCGTCATTTAAGCGATAGATCTTTGAGGGACGCCCGATGCCGACGGGCTTTTCGCCAACTTCCGTAAAATATTGGAGCATGGATTTTTTGAAGTTGGAATGATCGATCATTTTAAAATCGATCCCTAAAAACTTGGCGAATACTTTACGGGCTTCCGTGATCGTAAAGTCTTTGCCTAACACGAGTAGCACTTGTGGCTCGTGTTCCATCTTGTTGGCAACCCGTTTGAAAGCTTTGAGGATGATCGCGCTGTGGTCAAAAGCCAATGTATCTTTTCCAACAGAGGCGCCAGTCACTAGGTCAAGAATGATCTCGATCTCGCCGCTGGTCAAATAAATTTGATTGGCTTTTCTTTCTAAAGAGAACCAGCGTACTTGGTTCGCATCGTCACCGGCACTTAAGGGTTCTTCACCGATAAAAGCCAAATAGCTGACGGTGATCACCCAACCGCGAGGATCGCGATCTGGGGTGCTGAAGGTATGCAGCTGTTCGATGTTTTGCTTGGAGATGGTGACCCCGATCTCTTCTTGCGTCTCACGGATCACACTTTGCCCCGTCGATTCATTAGGATTGACGAAGCCTCCCGGCAATGCCCAAGAATTACGGAAAGGGTGGCCTTTTCTTTGGATCAGCGCAATTTTTAATTGTTCTTCTTCTTTGTTGTAACACATCAAAACCATATCGACGGTTACGGAAGGTTTCTCGTATTTCGGCTGATCTTGCGCCTGATACCATGTAAGAAACTCTGCTTCTGACGCTTCTTTTTCATAGTAGTGTTTTTCAGCTGATTTTGAGGTAAATTCTTTCATTGGTTTCTCCTGCCTTAGATAAAGTAAGTAGCTGAACGCGACGGTTTTCCTTAACGGAAAAAAAAAGGAACGATCAAATTAAGGAAAAATAATGCGAGATAAAGCCAAGAAGACGGCGGGTGTTCTTTGAGTGCTGAATAGCCCCAAAGAGCGATCCAGAGCAAAAAAAGCACACGGAGGACTGCCATCGCTGTTGCAAAGAGCGCAGCATAATCATGGCTATTGAAGTACGCAAACAAAAAGGGGTAACTTGTGGTTGAAAAAAGCAAGTGTCCCACAGAAAGTACAGTTAAAAGCAAAAAATGCTGTTTGTTTTTTCGAGTCATAGCGTTCCTTTCTATAAGTGAAGTCTTCCTCATTATAGCAAAAGAAGCACCTGTTAATCAAAGAGAGATAAAACACCTTTATTTCCTAAGAGATTCGTTGTCAGGATCAGATTCTTCCCCTAGAACATTGAAGTGAACGGCTATCTGCGCTATGATAACTAGTAGAAAAGAAATGCTCAAATCTGCTGGTTTATTTGCTGCGTGTTAAGGACCAAAACGATTCCTTTGTTCCTTGTAGACCATGGAAAAAGGTCTTAGTTTATGCGCTTTTTTGATTAAAATTATAGCATTTTTGGGTTGCGAACTGTATACTACCTAAGTATACACTTTACTAGTGAAAAGGAGGACTTGCGTCCATGGCTGAAAAAGAAACATTCTATATTACGACGCCAATTTATTATCCAAGCGGCAAGCTGCATATCGGGAATTCTTACACGACGATCGCTTGTGATGCGGTAGCACGATACAAACGATTGATGGGCTTTGATGTCTTTTATTTGACGGGTGTCGATGAGCACGGTCAAAAAATCGAGAAAAAAGCAGAAGAACTTGGCGTAGATCCGCAAGAATACGTCGACAAAATGGCAGCTGACGTCAAGAAACTATGGAACACACTAGACATCAGTTACGATAAATTTATCCGCACAACGGATGATTACCATAAAAAAGCTGTTCAAAAAATCTTCCAGCAATTGCTTGATCAAGGAGATATCTATCTTGGTGAATATGAAGGGTGGTATTCCGTTTCTGATGAAGAATACTTTACTGAAACGCAATTAGCAGAAGTTTACCGAGATGAAGAAGGCAAAGTCATCGGCGGTAAAGCGCCAAGCGGTCATGAGGTAGAATTGGTGAAGGAATCTTCTTATTTCTTCCGCATGAGCAAATATGCCGATCGTTTGGTTGAATACTATGATGAGCACCCCGAGTTCATTCAACCAGAATCACGTAAAAATGAAATGCTGAATAATTTCATCAAACCAGGGTTAGAAGACCTGGCTGTTTCCAGAACGACCTTTAAATGGGGCATTCCAGTCACTGCTAGCCCTGAACACGTGGTGTATGTGTGGATCGATGCGTTATCCAACTATATTACGGCATTGGGCTATGGCTCAGACGACGATTCCTTGTTCCAAAAATATTGGCCAGCTGACGTGCATATGGTTGGGAAAGAAATCGTGCGTTTCCATACGATCTATTGGCCAATCATGCTGATGGCATTAGACTTGCCATTGCCGAAAAAAATCTTTGGTCATGGCTGGTTGATGATGAAAGACGGCAAGATGTCGAAATCTAAAGGCAATGTCGTTTATCCAGAAATGTTAGTGGAGCGCTACAGTTTAGATGCGTTGCGTTATTACCTCTTACGGGCGGTTCCTTTTGGTAGCGATGGTGTATTTACACCAGAAGATTTCGTTTCTCGTTTGAACTACGATCTAGCCAATGACTTAGGCAACCTGTTGAATCGGACGATCGCTATGATCAATAAATATTGTGATGGCTTAGTCCCAGATTATGCCTCAAAAGTGACGCCTTTTGATAGCGAGCTGTCAACGACTGCGGCCAATGTGGTTGGTCGTTACCATGAAGCCATGGATAAAATGGAATTCAGTACGGCATTGTCAGAAGTTTGGACATTGATCTCCCGTGCCAACAAATACATTGACGAAACTCAACCATGGGTATTAGCCAAAGAAGAAGAAAAGCGTGCTGAATTAAACAGTGTAATGGTTCATTTAGCGGAAAGCTTACGCATCGTTGCGATCTTATTGCAACCGGTGATGACAGAAACACCAGCCAATATTTTCCAACAATTAGGATTGGCTTCTGTTGCCATGGATCTGAAAGATTTACGCTTTGGTGAATTTCCAAGCGGTACGAAAGTCGTTGCCAAAGGCACACCGATTTTCCCTCGTTTGGAACTTGAAACAGAAGTAGCCTACATCCAAAAGAAAATGGCTGAAGGGACGCAAAGTCCAGAAGAAACAGTCAAATGGAATCCAGAAGAAACCACATTGCAATCCGAAAAAGCCGAGATCAAATACGAAGACTTCGACAAGATCGAATTAAAAGTGGCAGAAGTCGTTGACTGTCAAAAAGTCAAAGGCGCCGACAAGTTGCTGCAATTCCGCTTAGCTGCGGGAGATGATCAAGATCGTCAAATTTTATCGGGGATCGCTGAATTTTATCCAGAACCGCAAGATTTGATCGGTAAAAAAGTCGTGATCGTTGCTAACTTGAAACCGCGGAAAATGCGGGGACAATTCAGCCAAGGAATTATCCTTTCAGCAGAAGACAATGACGGTCGTCTGCAAATCGTGGAAGCACCAAAAGGCATGCCAAACGGTTCGATCATCGCCTGATTCTTAGGAGAAATCCTTCTGCTAGTTTCAGCAAAATTAAAATTGCCAGACCTGAAAAGTTTTTGTATAATGTAGGTTATTGACATGAACATGAGGGAGTAATTGGCGGATTTTATCTGCGGCAGTATCACCATCCTGAAAGAAATTTCTGGTGCTGCCTTAAACAGTGAGACTTATGTATGCTTAGACAGTGCATACATAAGTCTATTTTTTTTCATATCATGTACAATAAAGGAAGAGTAAATATAAAAGGAGGAGAAACATGTCAGAAGAAAACAAAAAGGAACAGCTATCGCAGGCGTTTTATGCGCAAGAAGCGCAGCATGTTCTGGAAGAAATGCAAACAGATGCCAATGGATTAACGAACGATGAAGCACAAAAACGCTTATCTGAGTACGGTCCCAACGAATTAGAAGAAGGCAAAAAGAAATCGATGGTACAAAAATTCTTTGAACAATTCAAAGATTTAATGATCATTGTTTTGCTAGCGGCGGCGATTATCTCAGCAGTCGTTTCCCATGAAGTCGTGGACTCAATTATTATTTTAGCAGTTGTCATTATCAACGCGATCATGGGTGTCGTTCAAGAGGCGAAGGCGGAGCAGGCGATCGAAGCACTAAGAGAAATGTCTACACCAAATGCCAATGTGTTGCGTAATGGTCATACCGTCACCATCAAGAGCGATGAATTGGTGCCGGGGGATATTGTCCTATTAGAAGCTGGCGATGTCGTACCGGCAGATTTACGCCTTTTAGAAGCAAGTTCTTTAAAAATTGAAGAAGCTGCTTTGACCGGTGAGTCCGTACCAGTCGAAAAAGAATTGACCGTCATCAAAGGGACGGATGTCGGTATCGGCGATCGCGTCAATATGGCATATTCAAACAGTAATGTGACCTATGGCCGCGGCAAAGGGGTCGTGGTCAATACAGGGATGGGAACTGAAGTTGGGAAAATCGCTGGCATGCTGGCTAGCGCCCAAGAAACCGAAACACCATTGAAGCGTAACTTAAATGAACTAGGAAAATTCCTGACGATCGCCATCATTATCATTGCAGTGATCATGTTCTTTGTTGGAACGATCTTTAACAATACGTCATGGGTCGACATGCTATTGACTTCGATCTCATTAGCAGTAGCGGCGATCCCAGAAGGGCTGCCAGCGATCGTAACGATCATCTTAGCCTTAGGTACGCAAGTAATGGCGAAACGAAATGCAGTGATCCGTAAATTGCCAGCGGTTGAAACCCTTGGGGCAACCGATATTATCGCTTCTGATAAAACTGGTACGTTGACGTTGAATCAAATGACCGTGGAAAAATTGTATGTCAATGACAACCAACATGCTGCTTCAGAAGATATTCCGTTAGACAACATGGCATTAAAAGTCATGAACTTTGCCAATGATACAAAATTTGGTGAAGAAGGCAACTTGATCGGTGATCCGACTGAGACCGCATTGGTGCAATTCGGGATGGATCAAGGATTCCATGTGCGAGATCTTGTCAATCAAGAACCACGGGTAGCAGATCTGCCATTTGATTCTGACCGAAAACTTATGAGTACGATCCACCAACAAGAAGACGGCCGCTATTTAGTTGCTGTCAAAGGCGCACCAGATGTCTTGCTAGGCAGAACCTCAAAAGTACTATTGGACGGCCAAGAGCTGCCGATGACCAATGAAGAAAAAGAAAAAATCTTATTCAACAATACCGATATGGCAAAACAAGCACTGCGGGTATTGGGGATGGCCTACAAATATGTAGACCAAGTACCAGAAAACTTAGAATCAGAAATCGTCGAAAATGATTTGGTCTTTGCTGGCTTAGTCGGAATGATCGACCCAGAACGGGCAGAAGCAGCCGATGCGGTACGTTTAGCCAAAGAAGCTGGGATTCGTCCAATCATGATCACCGGAGACCACCGCGATACAGCTGAAGCCATTGCGGGACGTTTAGGGATCATCAAACCGGGCGATGATGATGCCGTCTTGACTGGCGCTGAACTCAATAAAATGAGCGAAGAAGAGTTTGCCCAAAAGGTAGCGAACTACTCAGTCTATGCACGGGTATCACCTGAACATAAAGTTCGGATCGTCAAAGCTTGGCAACAAGAAGGCAAAGTCGTTGCCATGACTGGTGACGGGGTCAACGATGCACCATCACTGAAGCAAGCCGATATTGGTGTCGGCATGGGGATCACAGGTACCGAAGTTTCTAAAGGTGCTTCCGATATGGTCCTAGCAGATGACAACTTTGCTACGATCGTCGTAGCAGTGGAAGAAGGACGAAAAGTCTTCTCCAATATTCAAAAAGCGATTCAATACTTGCTAGCCGCTAACCTAGGGGAAGTTTTGACCTTGTTCTTAGCAACCTTGTGGGGTTGGGACTCGCTATTGCCGATCCACTTGCTTTGGATCAACCTAGTAACGGATACATTCCCAGCAATTGCTTTAGGAATGGAGCCTGCTGAAAAAGATCTAATGAAACATGCACCGCGGGGACGCAGTTCCAACTTCTTCTCTGGTGGTGTGATGAGCAGTATCATCTACCAAGGGATCTTAGAAGCGGCAACCGTGCTGTTCGTTTATTGGTCAGCGATCCAATGGCCCGTTCACAATACGTACGATGCGATCCATGCCGATGCCTTAACGATGGCCTTTGCCACGTTAGGATTGATGCAGTTGTTCCATGCCTTCAACGTCAAATCGATCCATCAGTCGCTCTTTAAAGTAGGGGCATTTAGAAACAAAGCCTTCAACTGGGCGATCCTATTGTCCTTTGCGTTGATGCTGGTGATCTTCATCGTGCCAGGATTAAATGATATCTTCCGTGTTGCACACCTTGACTTGTATCAATGGGGCATCGTTTTAGGCGCCTCCTTTGCGATCATTCCAGTCGTTGAGATCGTCAAAGCGATCCAACGAGCAATGGGACGCAAATAAGCCAAAAATAAACGGAAAAACAATCAATGGTCTGCTGTCCTTCTCCCTGGGCAGCAGGCCATTTTTTGCTGGCTTATTTTCGATAAACCCTGCGGCTGTTACTTGACCTTTTCATTTGCAGTAAGAAACGGTAAAATAGGAGATAATAACAAAGAAAGTAGGGGACCCACTGTGCGACCAAACTTAGGTTTTTATGTACAAACAATCAACGATCTTGTCAAAGAAACAGAAGCGATCGGGGAGAAAATGAATCCCAATTATGAAGAGATCCGCAAAGCGATCGACGAGAAGAAAGAAGCCGAGGTAACACCTGAGCGGCTAGCTGAGATTACCAGAATTTTTAAAGAAGGCACGGACAAATACCGCTTGATGCTGGAAAAAATCAGCAAATTGCGTCCCCCAGCGAATGTGATGGGGATCCATAAAAAATTCGAACGGGCGTATATGAAATATGTTGCTGGCTGTGATGAGATGATTTTGAGTCTCGATAACAAAATCGACCAAGAAGCCTTTGATGCGGCAGAAGCCAAGCAAGATGAAGCAACCGACGAAATTTCTTTTGCCATTCAACGGATGACGGCTTTATTGTTAAAAAAATGATAAACATTCAAGTTAAACAAGAGTTATTTAATTTAACTGTTATGTTTTTCACATGTAAAGTTTTTTTATCGGAGGTATAATGAATTCACAACCAACAACCTTTTTATTTTTCATTTTACTCCTTTTGCCATCAGGACTAACCAACCTGATGGTTTTTTTGTGTTTCAAGTGTTTTTTTATGAAACGTTTCCAGCGATAACGGGTTTAGTTTGTGAATAAAATATAAAGGAAAAGCAGCAGGGGGTACTGAACTTGCGCTTTTTTGCCGATCAATGCTATACTTAGGGCACTGTTAAACGAAATGAGGGATCCTCCATTGAAAAATTAACCAATTTGTTGAAAGCTGCATGAAACTGTTCCTCCAAGGGGATAGTCTGCAGATTTTCAGGATTGGTTGACTTTTTCGATGGGGGATCTTTTTGTGTACCTCTAAAAACTGATTCTGAAAATAGCTTTAGGTCTACTCTATTCCGTGAATAGAGACGAGGTATATTTATGTCGAATATCAGTATTAATCATTTAACTTTTGGCTTTGACAGCCAAGAACGGTTGCTTTTTGAGGATGCCAACTTGAACCTTGATACACAATGGAAATTAGGGTTGATTGGCAGAAATGGTCGCGGCAAAACGACCTTGCTGCGTCTGCTGCTCAATGAATTGCCTTATAGCGGCTCGATCACCCATGAGCAGCAATTCGTTTATTTTCCCTTACCTGTCGCTGACGATCAGCAACTGACGCTTTTTGTTTTACAGGAATCTGGCGAATTTGAGCAGTGGCGTTTGGAACGGGAATTGAACCTGCTGCAGCTTGATCCAGAAGTTCTTTGGCGGCCCTTTGCCACTTTATCTGGCGGAGAGCAAACGAAAGTCCTGTTGGCGCGGTTGTTCGTTGATGAAGAGAATTTTCCTTTGATCGATGAACCAACCAACCATTTGGATGTGACCGCTCGCGAACATGTTGCCCGCTATTTGCAGCAAAAAACCGGGTTTATCGTTGTGAGCCATGATCGACAGTTTGTCGATGACGTCGTCGATCATGTGTTGGCGATCGAAAAAAGCCGCTTGGTGTTGTACAAAGGGAATTATTCAGTCTATGAGCTGCAAAAGCAGCAAAAAGATGCGTATGAGCAAGAACAAAACAGCAAGTTGAAAAAAGAAATCGGTCGTTTGAAGCAGACGGCAGCCGAGAAAGCGGAGTGGTCCCGAGGACGCGAACGGGACAAATTAGGGTCGCCGACCAAAAAAGGCAGCGGGGCAATCTATGATACGGGGGCGATCGGTGCCCGAGCGGCACGGACCATGAAGCGCTCGAAAGCGATCGTTAAACGGATGGAAGATCAAATTCAAGACAAGTCTGCGTTGTTAAAAGACATTGAGTGGATTGATCCTCTGAAAATGACTCCGCTTGTTAGCCATCATGATGTGTTGCTGGAAGCAGAGCATTTTCAGCTCGGCTATGAGCAGCCTTTGTTTAAACCGCTGACGTTTGCGATCCGTCAAAAAGAGCGCTTGGGGATTCAAGGGGCCAACGGATCTGGCAAGTCCAGTTTGATTGCGAGTATTTTAGGTACTTTCGATGGACAGCAGACAGGGACGATCAAAACAGCCCATGGGATCACCATCAGTTATGTCCGACAAAACTACGAGGACAACTGTGGGATGCTGACAGAATTTGCCCAAGAGCATGGCTTGAATTATCAAGATCTGCTAAATAATTTAAAAAAGCTTGGCTTGGAAAGAGCTGTCTTTCAAACGCCGATCCAGCAAATGAGCATGGGGCAGCGTAAACGCGTGGAACTAGCCAAATCATTAGCGACACCAGCAGAATTGTTTATCTGGGATGAACCGCTAAATTATTTGGACGTCTTCAATCAAAAGCAATTAGAGGAAGTGATCCATTTGGTGGAGCCTTCTATGCTGATCATTGAGCACCACCGTTATTTTCTTGAGCAAGTTTCAACGAAGTTGCTGACGCTGACGGGTGACTGAGGCAAAGGATAGAATGAAAAAGGATGATTGTTTTTTAAATAATCATCCTTTTTTTTGTTATTTTAAAAGAAGAAATACTGATGGTCTTAGTAAACAATTACTAAAGGTGCTTTTGGACAAAAAGTCGCGTAAAAATAGTGTTAACATCAATGGATACTAAAGGATTGATAATTTTTACCCGTTTTTCATGAAAATTTTCTAAAAACGTTAAAATGTTCGTGTTTACTGGCTAGAAACTGCGTTGTTTGGCTCATTGTTTTCTCATTAAAAGGTAAATTAATTAAAAATTCTTTCATAATTCCCAATGATTTTTACAAAACATTTACAATAATGGTATCGAATAAAAACATTCGTTTGTTATGATTAAAATCGAATTTCTTTGAGCGTTTGACCGAAACATCAAGAGTTCGTTTTTTTTGTGACTTGAAATGCCAGTCAACTATTCGGAGGAAAAAGAGAAAATGGAGGGGCAGTTTTGATAGAAGTAGTCGGGTTGAAGAAGGTTTTCGATAATAAGTTTGAAGCCTTGAAAGCAGTAGATTTTACAATAGAAAAAGGCGATTTGGTTTGTTTGTTGGGACCAAGTGGTTGTGGGAAATCGACGATATTGAATTTGATCGCGGGGTTGTTGAGTCCCACCGATGGTGATATCCTCTTTAATGGTTCTTCCGTTGTTAAGACCGAGCCAAAAGACCGCAATATCGGGTTTGTTTTTCAGAATTATGCCCTTTATCCCCATATGACTGTTTTAGAAAATGTCATGTTTCCACTGACAGTCGGAGAGAAAAAGATCAAGAAAAACGAAGCACAGAAAATTGCTGAAAAGTTCATGAAACTGACCAATATTGAAGAGTTAAGTCAGAAAAAACCAGGAACCCTTTCGGGCGGACAGCAGCAACGGGTAGCGATCACGCGTGCCTTGGTGCAAAGTCCAGAAGTCTTACTACTGGATGAACCATTAAGTAACTTAGATGCCCGTTTGCGCTTGAAGATCCGTGAAGAGATCCGTCGGTTAGTCAAAGAAGTGGGCATCACCACGATCTTCGTGACCCATGACCAAGAAGAAGCTCTTTCTATCAGTGATAAGATCATCTTGATGAACGAGGGGATCATTCAACAAAATGATGATCCGCAAAACCTTTACTTAGAACCAAACAATCTTTTTGTAGCGAAATTCATCGGTAATCCAATCATCAACATCTTGCCAGTAGAAGTCAAAGATGGCCAAATGATCCATCCTGCCTTCACTGTACCAGTTGACCGATTTACCGACCTTCGCTTCAAGAAACCATTAACAGACGGCCAATACACGTTAGGCATTCGTCCAGAAGATGTGCTGACCACCTTGCAAGCAGGTTTGTTCCAAACGGAAGTCAAGAGTGTGGAGCTGATCGGACGAGAACGAATCTTGAACTTTGATCTGGCTGACAAACATATGAAATCGATCGTTAGTATTGAAGAAATCATTGAAGAAGGCGCGCAAGTGTCATTTGATTTTCATTACAAAAAAGCCTTTATCTTTGATGAAAAAGGAGAGCGGGTCTACTAATGTTCAAAAAAAATTATAACCCTGAGAACCAACCGAAAGCATGGCTGTTTTTACTGCCTTCATTGGTCATTATTTTCTTATTCAGTGTATATCCGCTGTTTCGTTCCTTCATCATGAGTTTCCAAAAAGGAACCTTGATTAACCAACAGTATGCTGGGCTTGAGAACTATCAAAGGGTTTTAACGGACCCAGTCTTCTTTCGAGCACTGCAAAATACGGCGCTCTTTGCTTTTGCGGTCGTACCGATCGCGTTGATCCTTTCTTTAGCGATTGCGTGGATCATTTTTGAAAAAGTCAAATACAAAAGTTTTTTTGAAACGATCTTCTTTATGCCTTATGTCACGAGTACGATTGCCATCGGGATCGTGTTTCGCTACTTTTTCAATGGCTCTTACGGGATCATTAACTATTTGTTGAGTCTTGTCGGCATTCCACCAGTCAACTGGCTGGATAATGTCAATATGAGTATGACGACCTTGATCATCTTTGGCGTTTGGACGAGCCTCGCCTTCAACATTATTATCTTGTTGGCAGGAATGCGCAACATCGACAAAGAACACTACAAAATCGCAAAAATGTTTGGCGCCACCGATGGCGAGATTTTTCGGAAAATCACCTTTCCGCAGTTGATCCCGACTTTTGCCTTCTTGTTAACGGTCAATCTGATCAGTGCCTTTAAAGTCTATACTCAAGTATATGCCTTGTTTGGCGGACAGCCAGGGATCGCCCGCAGTGCAACCACGGCAGTCTTTTATATTTATGACAAATTCCATATCGCCGGACGTCCGGGGATTGCAATGGCGGCAACCGTGATCTTGTTCATCATTATTTTGCTCGTCACCTTTATCCAAAATAAACTTTTGAAGAAAGTGGGCGAATAAACGAATGAAAAAAATTGTCACGATTGTTTCGATGCTGTTTTTAGCAATTTTAGCAGTGATCACGCTGTTTCCCTTTGTCTATATGATTTTAGCTGGTCTAATGACCTACAGTGAAGCAACCAGTATTCCACCGACGATCATGCCAGAGTCTTTCCAGTGGAGCAACTACGGGGAAGTTTTTACCCGAGCACCGTTTTTACGCTACTTCTTTAATACGGTCTTCGTTTCCGCGGTGACGACTATCGCGACGCTGATCACTGCGATTCTAGCTGCCTTTGCATTGACTAGTCTTGAATTCAAATACAAACGGTTAGTTATCGGATTGATGATCTCGTTATTGATGGTTCCTTATGAATCGATCATTTTCACCAATTACAATACGATTGCGCGAATGGGCTTATTGAATACGTATAGTGCGTTGATCATTCCCTTTCTGACCAGTATTTTTTACATCTATTATTTAAACGGTTATTTGCAAAGTATTTCCAATACCTTTTACAAAGCGGCCAAAATCGACGGTGCTAGCGATTTGGCTTACATTCGGCGGATTTTGATCCCCATGTCAAAACCAGCCTTGGTGACAGTCGGGATCTTGACTTTCATCTCTAGCTGGAATTCCTTCTTATGGCCGTTGCTAGTAACCAATGAGAAAAAATACCGCCTCTTAAATAATGGGTTGGCTGCCTTTACCACAGAAAGCGGCAGCGATGTTCATTTACAGATGGCGGCAGCGACCTTGACCGTCATTCCAATTCTGATCATTTACTTGATCTTTAGAAAAGAAATTATCAAAGGAGTGGCTAAAGATGGCATCAAAGGATAAAACAACGATCACCTTCCATAGCGGGATCTTAACGATTGGAGGGACCGTCATCGAAGTTGCGTACAAAGATGCCCATATCTTTTTTGACTTCGGTTCGGAGTATCATCCAGAAACACCCTTACCAGATGAAGAATTACAAACGTTAGTTGCGCATCGCTGGATACCAGAACTGAAAAATGTCTACGATCCACGCTTAGATTACACGTACCAAGGAAGCGAAACGAAAGAATACCAAGAAACAGCAGTTTTTCTTTCCCACGCCCATCTGGATCATTCCAAGATGATCAACTTTTTAGACCCAAATATTCCTATGTACACCTTGAAGGAAACCAAAGCGATCCTCGAAGTGTTGAATCAAAAAGGGGACTTCTTGCTGCCCGTTCCTCATGAAGAAA
Organism: Candidatus Enterococcus avicola; assembly: GCF_047470845.1. Taxonomy (NCBI): domain Bacteria; kingdom Bacillati; phylum Bacillota; class Bacilli; order Lactobacillales; family Enterococcaceae; genus Enterococcus; species Candidatus Enterococcus avicola. The sequence goes on from NZ_JBLGTY010000002.1 coordinate 182,799, forward strand.
AAAGCTTTGTCCGTGAATTGATCGGCTTAGAACCCCATGATGTGATTCGGGTCGGGGAAATCGAAGTCGAGATCATTCGAGTCGATCATGATGCGTACGGTGCGGCAGCTTTGTTGATTCGCACGCCAGATCATTTTATCGCTTATACCGGTGATTTGCGTTTGCATGGCTATCATCCAGAGCGTACCAAAGAATTCTGTCAGTTAGCCAAACACACGGATTTATTGATGATGGAAGGGGTCAGCATCAGCTTTCCAGAAAGAGAACCGGACCCCAAAGCGATCACAGTGGAAAGTGAAACAGAATTGATCGAGACCTTCGTGCGTTTGGTCAAAGAAAATCCCCAACGACAAATTACTTTCAATGGCTATCCAGCCAATGTCGAGCGCTTTATGGCGCTTGTTGAAGCCGCGCCGCGGACGGTTGTTTTAGAGGCGACGCAAGCCGCATTGCTGAAAGAAATTTTCGATAAAGATGTACCGTTCTATACGATCGATGATCAAGTACCAGCGACCCTCGATCCAGCCTTTGCTATTTCATATCAGGCATTATGTGCCGACACGAGCCAGTACCTTTGGCAAGCAGTCGCGCATTTTGAAAACTTGCAAACAGGTGGATTGTATATTCACAGTGATGCACAGCCGTTAGGCGATTTTGATCCAGCTTATCAAGTCTTTTTGGATCAACTGGCAGCACTGGAGATCGAATTTGTCCGTTTGCCAAACTCGGGACATGCAAAACCAGCTGATTTAGATCAGATCATTGCCTGGATCGAGCCCCAACGATTGGTTCCAATCCATACACTGAAACCAGAAAATCTGGTGAATCCGTATGGTGAAAGAATATTGCCGCAACGCGGTGAAAAAATTATTTTAGAGTGATAGAGGAGAGGAAAAAATGAAAACAAAGAAACTTGCATTTGCAGCAGCTGCAGCCGCGACATTGGTATTAGGGGCTTGTGGAAACAACAACGATTCATCTGGTTCTACCGAAAGTGATGAAATCGTTACAGAACTAAGCGAAGATACGACTGTCACCTTTTGGCATGCAATGAATGGTGCGCAAGAAGAATCATTGACGAAATTGACCGAGCAATTCATGGACGAAAATCCAAACATCAAGATCGAATTGCAGAACCAATCAAGCTATCCTGATTTGCAAGCAAAGGTGAATTCAACCTTGCCTTCACCAAAAGATCTGCCAACTATCACCCAAGCATATCCTGGTTGGTTATGGAATGCTGCCCAAGATGACATGTTAGTTGACCTTGGCGAATACATCAACGATGATACTATCGGTTGGGGTGACCAAGAAGAGATCCGCAGTGCCCTTTTAGATGGTGCACAAATCGACGGCGTGCAATACGGGATTCCTTTCAACAAATCTACAGAAATGCTGTTTTACAATGCAGACATGTTAGACGAGTATGGTATTGACGTACCAACAAACCTGGAAGAATTAAAAGAAGCTTCTCAAGAAATCTATGAAAAATCAAACGGTGAAGTCGTAGGTGCTGGTTTTGACTCATTAAACAACTACTATGCCATCGCAATGAAAAATCAAGGCGTTGATTTTGACAAAGACTTGCAATTAGACAGCGATGAATCAAAAGAAGTCATCAACTACTACCTAGATGGTGTTAAAGACGGCTACTTCCGAATCGCTGGTTCTGACAAATACTTGTCTGGTCCATTTGCCAACGAGCAAATCGCAATGTATGTCGGCTCAATCGCAGGGGAAGGCTTTGTTAAAAAAGATACCGAAGGCAAATTTGAATATGACGTAGCAGCTCGTCCAGAACCAATCAACTTGCAACAAGGAACTGACTTGTATATGTTCAACAGCGCAACACCAGAGCAACGCACCGCTGCTTTTGAATACATGAAATACTTAACTTCGCCAGAAGCGCAAAAAACATGGGCGATCGATACCGGCTACATGCCAGTTGTTGAATCTGTTTTGGAAAGCGATGAATACAAAAACAATCCTGAAACAAAAGTAGCTGCCAAATTAGAAGATGCAACCAAAGAATTGTTCTCGATCCCAGTGATTGAAAATGCTGATCCTGCTTACAATGAAATGCGTTCAATCATGGAAAACATTTTGTCTAATACAGATCAAGATGTCGATCAATTGATTGAAAACGCAAAACCACAATTAGAAGATGCTTGGAACCAATAATTCTGAATTTCTTCGTCAAAATAGGGTATAATCAGGGAAACACCTGAGAATGAAAGACAAAAGGGTTTGTGCCATAAGGGTTGAAGACACAAGGAAGCAGAAAATGCTGGCTTTCGAGGGTTTTCGACTTATGCGCATGCCCTTTTGGTCTATTGAGGGGAAAAGGAGTCTTTTGAATGAAAATCACGTTTTTAGAAACGAGCGATATGCATGGCTATGTCTATCCAACCAATTTTGCCGATGACACGGAACAAGGATTCGGCGTGGCAAAAGTTGCTACCAAAATGAAAGAGCTACGTCAAGCAGCCACCGGACCGGTCGTAACGATCGAAAATGGCGACTTTATCCAAGGCTCGCCCTTAAGCTATTACATCGCCAAAAGCCAGCACTCCGTTGCCGCATTGACCGCTGTCGTCAACCACCTAGACGTTGATGTCCATGTCTTAGGCAATCATGAGTTCAACTACGGTCTGCCTTATTTGCAAGAAGCGATCGCCAGCTACCAAACACCAGTACTCGCAGCGAATATTTTAAATGAAGCGGGAGAACCATTCTTTGGCCAAGCTTACACCATCATTGAAAAAGAAGGGGTAAAGATCGCGATCTTAGGAATGGTGACGCCATATATTCCTCATTGGGAACAGCCTGCGACGATTCGCGGGATGCAGTTTGTCAGCATCGTTGAGACAGCGAAAAACTATGTGCCTTACTTAAGAGAACAAGCCGATATCGTTGTCGTCAGCTACCATGGAGGCTTCGAGCGTGATTTAGTCACTGGAGAACCGACCGAATTATTGACTGGTGAAAATGAGGGCTATCAATTATTGCAGGAAGTCTCAGGAATCGATGCGTTCTTCACAGGACACCAGCACCGTGAGATCGCCACAAAAATCAATGGTGTCCCCGTTGTACAGCCCGGTTATCGTGGAAGCTTTATCGGCGCCATCGAATTGACGGTTGAAAAAAATCAGACAGGGGTTCATGTCACAAACAGTACGGCTGCGTTGATCCCTGTTGCAGATGCTGTCCCAGATCAAGAGACGTTGGCTTTGTTAGCACCCATCGAAGAAGAATTACAAACCTGGCTAGATCAGCCGTTAGGCAAAGTCAGTGGGGATATGCGAATCACCGATCCGATGGGGGCACGCTTGAAAGAGCACCCTTATATTGAATTTATCAATCGTGTTCAGATGGCTGCCAGCGGCGCCAAAATTTCTGGTACTGCTCTTTTCAACAATGAGGGCAAAGGCTTTGGCGCAACAATCACGATGCGAGATGTGATCACTAATTATATTTACCCAAATACGTTAGCTGTAGTCAAAATAACAGGTGCCGAATTAAAAGCCGCTTTAGAACAAACGGCGGATTATTTAGCCGTTGTTGACGGTCAGATCGTCTTCAATCCTGCTTTTATTGAGCCAAAGCCGCAATATTATAACTACGATATGTATGAAGGCATCGAGTATACGATCGATCTTAGTCAACCCGTCGGTCAGCGAATCACCCGCTTGGACTTTGAAGAAAAAGCCATTGCGATGGATCAAGAATTAGAGATCGTCATTAATCAATACCGTGCAGTAGGTGGCGGCAACTACGCCATGTTTTCTGCCGAAAAAATCGTTCGTGAGATTCAAGTCGATATGACGGAACTGATTGCTGACTATTTAAAACAGCATCCTCAAATCGAAGCTACGACGAATCAAAACTTTCTAGTGACGTTATAACAGTAAAACAGCCTGCGATGAAGGAATCATCGCAGGCTGTTTCTTAATTTTCTACATTGCGTACATAGTCATCAAAGTATTTTACCAAATCCACTTTGACTTGTTGGTAGTCTTCTTCGGAATACTCTTTGTCTTCTAGTTTTGCTTCGAAAAACGGCATGGCCAATTCTTCTCGTAAACGATCCAACACTTGTTCTTGGTTCATAACGTCACCTTTTTCACATTTGATTTGATTTCATCATAACAAATGAAATGAGGCTGTCAATGCTTCGTAAGTGTCTTTCATTTTTTCTAAACGATTTTTTAAAGAAACAAAATCATCGTCATCATGAAAAAGGACTTGTTTTAATTCAAAATAATAGATCTCAAAAGCATCAAAGAAAGCAATGACTTCCGCTGTTTGCAGCTCTTTGGCAGTATCGCAGCGAATATAGGCTTTTTCAGCGATCGCATACGTTTCTGCAGTCGTTAATAGGACCAATGATTCATTGTATTTGCGGCTCGTCACTAGTTCAAAGGTTGATTGACATTTATTGTAGATATTAGAAAAATCTTTGAGCACAAGTTCCTTTGGTGTTTTATCAAACATGGGGGAATCCTCCAAAACTTTATTTTTTGAATAAGACGCAGACACATTCTGGTGCGTAGATGTCTTTTTCTAAGACAGTCAATTTGCCAGTGGCTTCATCGCGTTTGTATAACGTTAGGTTATCAGAATTTTGGTTGGCACAAACGAGATAATCGTTTGTCGGGTCCAAATCGAAGTCGCGAGGGAAGTCGCCTTCAGTCGAGATTGATTGAACAAAAGTCAGGCCAGCGCCTTCATCGGTTACTTCAAAAACAGCGATTGAATTATGGCCGCGATTTGAGCTGTAAATAAAACGGCCATCGTTCGAGATACGTACCGCAGCGCCACTGTTGAAATCCGTAAAGTCTGCAGGGATCGTTGGCACCTTTTGGATTTTCTCAAAACTGCCATCTGCTTCATTGTAGCGTAAAACAGTCAATGAGCTGTCTAATTCGCCCACTAAGTAAGCGTATTGGTTATTTGGATGGAAGACCAAGTGACGTGGGCCAGTTCCGTCTTCTGCCACGTAAACGGCAACTTCTGTCAGTTTGCCATCTTCTGAAATATCATAAGTATATACCCGGTCTGTTCCAAGGTCACAAACTGCTAAACGTTGGTCTGGTGTTAAGTCAGTATAGTGGACATGAGGTTTGTCTTGGTTTTCATGAGAGCCGACGGGTTCATCATGGTAGATGCTGTCCGTTGCTTCGATGCTGCCATCCTCTAGAATTTTATAAACATTCACTTCACCTTTATGGTAGTTGGCACCATATAAAAGCTGACGGGTTTCATCAACTGCTACATAGCAAAGTGGTGCGCCTTCTTCCGTTGCGGTATTCAGCAAGGTAAAGTCTGGGGTATAAGCAGCTGCGCCGCCGTTGCCATCTACTTCTGTGACGCTGTAAACTGCTTCTTTTTTACTGCGGGCAAGATAAGTCGGACTTTTTTCTTCCACGCATAAGGTCAAATCGGTCAGTGTTCCTTTTTCCGTATCTAAAGCGATCGAATAGATCCCTTTACTTTCGCGACGAGTGTACGTACCTAAATAAATCGTTTGCAACATAAAAAAACCTCCTAATAGTTTCATTCCTATTTAATTCTACCATAGAATGCGGTTTTGGGCGGGTAGAAAAACTCTTTATGTTATAATAAACGAGAAGATAGAAAGGGGAGTTTGTCATATGAAAAAAGGGACGATCAAAGAAATCGGTCCACAAGCGATCGATTCGCAAGAAAGAATGATCATCTTTTTTGGGGAAGAAGCGACCGACACACTGCGAGAATATTCAGTCATTCAAACGATTCCTGATTCGCAAGCGTTAGTCGTCACAAAAGGGGACCAGATCACTTTTGGTGATCAGACCTATCAAGTCCAATATGTAGGGACGGTCGTAAACCAAATCCTGCAAACGATCCAGCATGTGACCTTTGTCTTTGACGAAGTGCCGGCTGAAGATCAGCTTTCAAGTGCGATTTATTTAACGCCAACTGTTCTGCCGAAACTAGAAGTCGGCATGCAGGTGACGTACGACTAGGAGGCAAAGAATGTCATGAAAGAAACGCAGAAAAAGTCGCATTCCTGGTTTTGGAAATGGTTTTTAAACAATCAAGCAGTGACCAGCTTGCTGGTCATTTTATTGATTCTCTTAATTTTGCTGCTCTTTACGAAAGTGTCGTATTTGTTTGAACCCGTCTGGCAATTTTTAGCCATCGTCGGATTGCCAATCATTTTGGCGGGGATCTTGTATTACTTGATGAACCCCACCGTCGACTACTTAGAACGCAAGGGAATCAAACGAATCTACAGTATTTTCGGTCTCTTTATTTTAGTGGTTGGTCTGATCGTCTGGGGTGTGGTGGTGATCATCCCTAAGATCCAAGAGCAATCCATGAGCTTTGCGGATAATTTGCCAGGCTACTTGACGATCATCGAGAATAAGGTGAATGAGATTCTCTCTGATCCAATCTTCTCGCAAGTCCAAGAGCAGATCGAAGCCTCCAATGAGAAGCTGATTTCTTCTTTGACGGATATCGTCCAAAACCTTTCCCGCAGCACGATTCAAAATCTAGGCAGTTTCTTCGGCGCCGTTGCAACGATCGTTTTAGCGGTCATTACCATGCCATTTATTTTGTTCTACCTACTGAAAGATGGCCGTAAACTAGCCCCTTATTTTGTTAAATTTCTGCCAACCAAAATGCGCCAGCCATCACTGGTCGTCTTAAAAGAGATGAACGATCAAGTATCCTCCTATATTCGGGGACAACTGACGGTGGCGTTTGCGGTCGCAGTGATGTTTATGATCGGGTTTAGTATCATTGGCTTAGATTATGCCATCACACTGGGGATTGCAGCGGGATTTCTAAATTTGATCCCTTACTTAGGATCTTTTTTGGCCATGATCCCTGCGGTCTTTTTAGGAATCGTCGGTGGACCCGTGTTACTGATCCAAGTGCTGATCGTCTTTGTCATTGAGCAGACCATTGAAGGCCGCTTGATTTCGCCATTAGTTCTAGGAAACGAGTTGTCGATTCATCCTGTCACGATCCTGTTAGTCCTCTTGACTTCAGGAAAACTGTTTGGCCTTGTTGGGGTCATTTTAGGGATTCCTGTGTATGCGGCAGCTAAAGTGGTCATTACCCATGTGTTTGAATGGTATACGCGGGTTTCCTCCTTGTATGAAGAGGAAGAACCGATCCCCGAAGCGTCACCAGAGGACACCCCAGAAGTGTAGCAGCTTCGAGTGTAAAAGAGTCCATACGTATTATCTACGGTACAGCCTTTTTCTGTGGGCTGTACCTTTTTGTGCGGATAAAAGAGCCAGCAATCATTGGAAAGTAACGGAAGATTTACACCCTATGAACGATGATTTGTGAGAAAGCGACAGCTGTTTATTCAATAGAAAGAGCGAGGGATAGCATCTTGGATCCAATTGACTTCGAAGGAACAAAAGAATATAATCTCTTTATATAAAGAGTTTATATAACGAAACTTGTGCTTAAGGAGGGCAATGAATGCCGAAACAACGAATAACAAAGGAAATGGTGGTTGATGCCGCCTTTGAGATTGCTCGAAAAGGCGGTATGGAGCAAGTGATCGTCAAGAATATTTCCGAGAAGTTAGGCTGTTCAGTCCAGCCCATCTATAGTTACTGCACCAATATGGAGGGCCTGCGAACAGAAGTAGAGCAGAAAGCACGGCAATTTTTACAAGCGTATCTAGAAGCCCATAGCGACCCCCAGGATCTGTTTCGCAGTACCGGACACGCGTATTTGCAATTGGCGAAAGAAGAACCCCATATTTTGAGTATTTTTGTCTTACAAAAAAGAGCGAATGTTTCGTCATTAGAAGATCTGTATCAGTTAGAGACGAATCCTCAAGTAGCCCAAAGGATTGCCGCCGATTTGACTATCAGTATAGAAACCGCCAAACAGCTACACATGCATATGCTCATTTACACGATCGGAATCGGTACGATTTTCTCAGTAACGACACCTGGTATTCCACTAGATGAAATCTATGCACAACAGGAAAAAGCGTACGAAACGTTTTTAGAACAAGCAATAGCTGGCACAAAACCATAAGGTGCAGTCCTAACTGCAGAGAGGAGTTCCCCCATGAAAAACGGCATGATTGTTTATCAATCGAAATACGGCGCTGTCAAAAAGTATGTCCACTGGCTTCAAGATGCAACAGGTTTTTCCAGCCTAGAAACCCCAAAAGCGAAAATAGCTGAAGTAATGGATTATGACACAATTATCTTCTGTGGGGGAATCTATGCATCGGGTATTGCTGGACTGTCCTTTTTAAAAAAGAATACCAACCAGCTAAAAGACAAAGAGATACTTATCTTTTGTGCGGGAGCCTCTGCTCCTGAAGAAGATGTTGTGAAAAAACTCAGAGAACAGAATCTCACGGGTCCGCTAAAAGACATCCCCCTTTTTTACGGCAGAGGACAATGGCAGGAAAGCAAAATGAATTTCTTTGAACGAAACTTAGTGAAAATGTTAAGAAAAGCTGCGGCTAAGAAAGCGCCTCACACCTATGACCCACAGACGAAGGCACTCATGGAAGCCAACGGACAAGATTGTGATTGGACGGATAAAAAGTACTTGGGTCCGTTGGTGGATTATTTGGAGCAGGGACTGTATTGAACGAGCACAAGCGTTTATTGAGGTTTTATGAATCAAATGAGCAATAAATGACCAGAGCGTAAGAACAGAACAAAATTAGTTTACTGCGAATAGATTTTCTGTTGTGACACCCAGAGTCAGCAACTAAGTTCTAAAAAATTCTAAAAAGCAATGACTAAGTAGAATGCCGATCACGCATGAGAGGATGTCTTATGCGTGACGGTTTTTTGTTTTATAAACTAGATAGCTTATCTCAAAAAAAGGGTAGCTGTTTCATTTGTTGACAAAATTCTCAGGCACCGTATCTAATGGATTTCTTTTTTTGCTTTGCAGGATGAACAGTTTTGTGAAGCTGAGCGTTAAACCTGATCTTTTTAGTGTTTTAAAAATAAGCAGATAAGCTATCACTTTCTGTACAACGTATATTCTTTCTAAATGCAAGATATCTTTCGTTGCGGGCTTTTTTATGGCTTGGGCGGATTTGACACACTGTTGCAAGAAATACATATGGTCGCCGAAAACATTGGTTGCGTATACTAAATGCAAGATAAAAGAAAGCCTTGTGAGGTCAAGAAAATGTGGATTTTAGCAATTGATATTGGCGGTACTGCTATTAAATGTGGGTTAGTGAATAGTCAAGGGGAACGCAGACAATTGACTCAATTTCCTATGAACAAGGAATATGCCACAGTCACGCAACGCATATGTCGACACATCGATGCATTCTATGCCGCAACATTTGATGGTATTGCTATTAGCTCAACGGGACTGGTTGATCCACGAAGCCAAGAAATCGGGATGACATCACCTTTGTATGAAGGATTTGGCAAAAGACTGGTTAGGCATTTGCGAAGCAAATACCAATGTCCAGTGGCTGCCGAAAATGATGGCAACTGTGCGTTATTGGCAGAAAAGTGGTTGGGTCACGCTCAAAATTGTGCGTCCTTTGCGACAATTGTCCTAGGTACATCCGTTGGCGGTGGCTTAATGATTAACCATCAATTGGTTCGCGGCAAACACTTACTAGCAGGAGAGTTTGGCTATATGCTTTTTCCGACCGAAACAAAGGATTGGGAACTTTGGAGCATCGCAGGGTCAACCAGAACTCTTGTGGAAGAAACAGCAGAGCGTATCGGAGATCCAACAATCAATGGGCAGCGCATTGATACACTGGTTCAAGAACAAGATCCGCGATGTCTGCCAATGGTCGCTGATTTTGTCGATAAGCTGGCGGCAGCTTGCTATAGCCTGCAGTACATGATTGATCCGGAAATTATCTTGATTGGTGGTGGAATCAGTGCTAGCCGTTTCTTGATCCCTCAAGTAAACGCACGATTGGCTGTGATTGCTGAACAGATTCCAAGTACTGTTATCGTGCCAAACATTTGTGCCTGTCGTTTTGGCAATGAATCAAATTTATTAGGCGCTTGTTATAACTGGTTAAGAAAATACAAGCCTGATAGCTAACTTGTAAAAAAACATTGTTTTTTATTAAAATAAAGCGTATTTTATTAGAGTATCATACATTCTTTTCTCCTAAATAAGTACCGATAAATGAAAGCGTTTTTGAGCTTTTGAAATAACAGAGAATAGGTGATGCAAATGAGAAAGTACACGGAACAGAATCGTCAAAAACTATTTAGGGGAATCATTCGTTCCATCAGCTCTTATTTAATCGTGTTTTTAGTGCCTTTTTTAGCCGTGTCATGGATTTGGTATGATACATCTGTCAAAAGTATCAATGAACAAGTACTGCTGACGGCCAGAAATCAATTGATCCAATTGAAATATTCATTAGAAAATACATTTATTCAATTGAATTATCTGACCCAAAAAATGACCAATGATCATGTTGTTTCATTGAAATACCTACAGCATCCTTACTTGACTAAAGAAGCAAAAGAAGCGATGCAGACATATAAAATCACTAACGATCTAGTCGAAGAAGTCTATTTATATTATAAAGAAGCCCCGGCGACCCTTTATTCAACCGTTGGCTCACTGTCAGTCGACACATTCTTGAATAAGGTACTGCCAAAAAACGATATGGACCAAGTTCAATTGGTCGCACAATTGGACTCTCCAGCGCCGACGTTACTGACATTGGAAGGTGCTGGTGGAGAACAGCGATATTCGCGTTTCTTTTATATCGTTCCAATTCAAAGTGAAGAAATGACCGTTTACGGCGCAGCAATCTACGAAATCAAAGAAAACAATTTGAAGAGAATCCTTGATTTAAGCAATAGTGATGGGCTCAGCAATACCTATATCATCAATGATGAGTATCAGTTATTAGCCAGTACCACCAATGATGAGTTAGCACGCTTTTTAAATCATCCTGAGCGAATGAAAAAAGGCATTCAAACAGGACGAATGCGGTTTGAACAATCGACGTATTTTGTTCAAGCAATTGCCAACAAAGAATTGAATATTTCGGTCGTAGCTGTCGCCAATCCGAATCAAGCATTGGCTTCAGTCAACCGTGTGCAAGAACAGTTCGTCCTAGTATTTATCGCCATATTGTTTACGGGTATCACCGCAGTCGTGATGCTTGGTTTACGCAGTTATCGGCCGATTCGCAAAATAGAAAATCTGGTTCAGGAGTTTCATCGTGATCCAAAAATGACTCTTCATTCGATGGATGATGTCCATAATACGCTAGCGGCATTTTTGGTAGAGCACCAAGAACTGCATCAGGAAGTTCGTTTACAAACACCCCATGCGAGAGAACAAGTATTGCGCAAATTAATGAGTGGACGTTTCCGTTCAGAACAAGAATTGGCTCTGCTTTTGGAAGCTGTCCATGTTTGTTTTCCTAAGTCGAATTATTTTGTGATCGCCATTGATACGAAAACTGTTGATACCAAAGCCAAGCAAGGGGATAAGAAATTTTTAATTGATTATATCGAAGAAATCAAAGAAGCTGATTATACGGCATATGCCACTGAAATTTTGTCCACAGAAATGCTGGCATTGACCGTTGGCTTTGTTGATGGCAAAGAACAAAAAGAAATTGTAGATGCTATCGCGGAAAAAATTACCCAAGCGATCTCCCTAACACCCGCAATGGGTGTCGGGATGACGGTGGATCAACTAACGGCTATTAATGAATCGTATATCGAAGGATTGGCGGCACTGGAAAATCAAGGAAGTCAAGGGAAGCAAATCAGCTACTATGCGGAGCTTTCCCAAGAGACCAAACATTTACCGATCAATTATCCAGACAATCAAAAATTAAAATTGATCCAAGCCTTGAATCAAGGAAATATTGAAATTGCCAGTGAAACGATCCAACGTTTGATTGAAGAAGGCGAAAGCAAGCAGACTTCGCCTCGTGTCCAAAAAATGTACGGCTACTACTTGTTGAATACGATCGCGCAAGTCGGCGGTGAACTGGTGGGGGCAGAGGTACTGCATACTGCTTCTGAAAGTGCCGATTTCAACAGCTTGAACCAATTGCAGACGGCCTTGTTAACGATTGCCCAGCAGATTTGTACAAAGGTGCAGAAACAGCCGCTGGATGACGAGTCGGAAATGAATGAGAAAATCTTCAGTTTTATTCAAGAAAATTATCATTCCTCTCAGCTATCGCTAGAATCGGTGGCAGAGGAAGTGGGTGTATCTGTCTCTTATGTCAGCCGTTTTGTAAAAAAAGAAAGTGGCAAAACCTTCTCCAAATATATTCAAGAATTACGGCTGAAAAAAATCAAAGAAGAACTGATTGAAACAGATTTGCCGATCAAAGAAATTATTCGTAACAATGGGTATTATGATGTTTCCAACTATACGAGAAAGTTCCGAAAAATAGTGGGTGTGACCCCAGGGCAATACCGTGAAATGAACCAAAAAATGAGAAATTATTGAACGTAAATTATTGAAAGTAAGAGGAAGAATGAGATGAATATACCAGTTGATTTGAAAGAAGCTCAGCAACGAGCTGCCGTCTTTTTTGAGGAGATAGGTTGGCAGTCGGCGAAGGAACCGCTCCCGCAAATAGTGGTCGATCCGCAGCTGGATGCTGATTTTCGATTTGAAACCCAAACAATCAGTGTGTCCTCGCCAGAACACGTCTTTTACGCGTTAACCAAATATGGCCGAGATCAAGCGACAGGTCAATTAGCACAGAAAAGCTATCTAGCAGCGCTTAAAGAACGCTGTCTGATGATCGATATCGGGCGTAAATTTTATTCTCTAACTGATTTGAAAGCAATCGTCCGCAGTATGGCTTGCTTCCAATTTACGCATCTGCAGCTTCATTTTTCGGAAAACGAAGGCTTTCGGATTGAATCCCAGCAATTTCCAGAAATCGTTTCGGAAGAATATTTGACCAAGCAGGAAATTCGTGAATTGATTGCGTATTCTCGAAATCATGCAATTGCCATTATCCCTGATTTTGATTCTCCTGGTCATTTGCGGCAAGTATTGGCTCAAAAGCCCGAGTGGCAATTACCGACAGCCGATGGCACGCGTGATGAACGAGCACTGAACATTTTGGATTCAGAAGCGGTAGCTTTTATTCAGGAAGTTTATCGGGAATATGCGCAACTGTTTGAAGACAGCACCTATTTTCATATTGGTGCCGATGAGTTTATTGATTTTGATCATTTAGAAAACTTTCCGCAAATGATCGAAGCAGCCCGCGAGCGCTATGGGGAAAAAGCTAGCGGAATCGAAGTTTTTATTGATTATGTCAATGAGCTGGCGGCCTTTGTTGAAAGTCTCGGCTTTGTTGTGCGGGTCTGGAATGATGGGTTTTACCGCTTGAATCGCCAAGAGCAGACAACGTTGACGGAGAATTGCCAAATCTCCTATTGGACCCGGTGGAACCAGAATATGGCGCCGGCAGATGTCTTTTTTGAAAAAGGCTATACCATGATCAATCACAATGATAATTTTTTCTATTATGTCTTAGGAGAAGCGGCAGGCTATACTTATCCAACCTACGAAAAAATCAGCAATGAATTCCAGTTGACGACGTTTGCCAATGGACAACAAGTTGCACAGGAACAGCTTGCCCAAACACAGGCGATCGCTTTATCCGTCTGGGCGGATGTACCTGAGGCCCAGACTAGTCGTGAAGTGATCCAAGCGATTTTTTGGCTCCAAGCGGCCATTAGCCAAAAAGTTTATAATGAACCCAATCGGCCAAAAGAGACAGTTCAAAAGCTCTATGATGGGTGGGAAGCGACATTCAGCTGATTGCTAGAGGAATTGGGTGAAGCAGCAATCCCTGATAATCCCTATTATTTTTTATGATGAATAAGTTTAACGATAAGGCAAATCAATGCCAGCGACACACTGTATAGAATGAACATAGCCCCGAGTGAGGGGGAGAAATGGAGCAAATAAGTGGTCATAGACATTCAACCGTTGAAGAGAAAAGATATCCTTGAAATGGATCAAATGTTTTTAAAGCAAGGATGGCCTTCTCGCCAGCAGCTCTTGATTGATTATTTAAACGAGCAAGAAGCGGGGGAGAGATGCGTTTTGCTTGCCAAAATAAACAACACAACTGCCGGGTATTTGACCTTGGTCCCTCTAGCAAAGCACGGACCATTTAAAGGCTTGTATCCAGAAATTGTGGATTTTAATGTTTTTGAATCCTATCAAAAACAAGGGGTAGGCAGTCAGCTTTTAAAAGCAGCCGAAGAAAAGGCACGAGAAATAGCTGCCGTGGTGACATTGGGGGTAGGCCTGCATAATGGTTATGGATCGGCCCAGAGACTGTATGTAAAACAAGGCTATATTCCAGATGGATCTGGTGTTTGGTTCAATAATCAGAATTGTGCGATGAATGCGCCTTGCTGCAATAATGACGATCTTGTTCTTTATTTGTCTAAGGAACTTTGAACCTCCTGTGGTAAGTACCGTTAAGGATGGATTAAGCACGCAACTCGTCTGGATGTTCTCATCACCTGTTCAACAAGCTGGTAGGCTACTTTCGTATAGGCAAATTTGTAGGAGTTCTTGAACAAATAGCCATAAAAAATGACTAAAAGCGATCCGCTTCTAGTCATTTTTTTGTAAAGGAAGTAAGGGCAACGTCTTTGTATAAATAGATTCTTCATTTAGGGCAGTGCAACGGGTGCTTACATTTCTCTTAAAGTGATCTCGACCACTGGTACCAACACATCTGGTGGGCAGACGGGTAAGCTGAGAACAAGGTCCTCTTTGTTGATGATGGCTTCCGTTGAAGTGAGCACTTCCTCGGGATCAAATCCTCGATAAAACAATTCGGAGCCATCATGTAAGAAACGGATATGCTTTACGCGTCCTGCAAGCCCTGGAAGATGCAAGGATTTGTATGGATAAGAAAAGAGGTGCAAGTAAAGTTTATTCCCGTTTTGGGTGTAACGACTGTCAATAGGCGGTTGAAAAGAGCTGGCACCACAGCCGATAATCGCTTGTTGATGATAATGCATCCATGAACCGATGGCTTCTAAATGGCTGCGAGTTGGTAAGCTGATTTCTCCACGAGCATTTGGGCCGATATTTAAAAGAAAGTTCCCATCTTTTGCCACTGTGTCAATCAGCATTTTGGTCATCATTTCACTGGATTTCCAGTGCTGAGCATCACGATCATAGCCCCACGTTTCGTACATCGTTTGGCACGCTTCCCATATCAAAGGCAATCCATCCGCTTCTAATGGTTTGTCTGGTTGGAATTGCTCAGGGGTGGTAATCCCTCGGCCCAAATCCAGACGGTCATTCAGCAGCATGTTCGGCTGCAGGTTTCGACAAATTTGTTCGATCCGCTTACTATCCCAATCGGCGGCACCTTTGCCTTTAGACCATCCCCAATCTCGATGACTATATGGAAAATCAAACCACATATAATCGATGGTTCCATAGTTAGTCAATAGTTCAGTGACTTGACCAGCTAAAAAATCTTGATAGCGGCGCATGTCACGCTGGCTATTCGTCTGACGGGCTTGAATAGTCTCTCGTTGCGGATGCAGGCCGTCGAGCGTGAAATCTGGATGATACCAATCGATCAGCGAATGATACAGCCCAATCTTAATGCCGACCTTGCGAAATGCCGGCAGCAGTTCTGCTAAGAGGTCTCGCTTGAAGGGGGTATTGGTCACTTTGTATTCGCTGAGAGCGGTATCCCAAAGGGCAAAGCCTTCATGATGTTTCGTCGTGAAGACCATGTATTGAAAACCGGCCTTCTTTGCGGTTTGAGCCCATTCCTCTGCATTGAAAAGATCAGGATCAAACTGAGAAAAATAGTTCTCGCGATAGGTGGTGGGTTCAATTTTTTCTGTCGTCATAAACCATTCGTGTCGAGCGCCAATACTGAATAGGCCGAAATGGATGAATAAGCCAAACCGATCATGGAGGAACCAGTTTGGGTCAGGGTAGTCGGCAGGCCAATTTTTATACGTTCTCATTAAAAATAACTCCTTTTTCAATCACTTAAAGAAATTCTGTATTCGTCATGACTGTTTCTTGAATTTTCCAGCCATCTGCTTCCTTGACAAAGGTATGGTAAGCCTCTGTGATGTGATCACGGTAGGAAGAATCTTTTGGGCTGATCGTTTTCTGTTGCGCCGCGACCAGCATGGATCCTGTCTCTTGTTTAACGACTTCAAAAGAAAGCAGCGTGTGCTGCAGCTGTTCTTCTGCAAAAAAATCAGCTAATTCTTGGGTCGTCTCTGCTCGTGCCGCTGCCACTAGCGTTGCGGCATAGGCTGTCGCGTCTTGGTCAGAGGCTGCTTGTAAATTTTCTTTCAGCACTGCCAAACACGCCTCCGCCGCTGCTTGATTTGTAATATTGCCTGTCATCTCCAGTTTTTCTGAAGGTTGGGCATGAACTGGAGCAGAAGAACCGGTTGTTAGAAAATAGAGAAAGAATAGGCTAACAATAGTCAGCAGACTCACGATGACGGTTCGGCGCAGCAAGGATATTTTCATAAGTTCTCACTCCTTCTTTTAAACATCAGAAATTTTCCCCGCACTATAGATTCCATGAAATAAATTGCGACCCACAGAAGTACTGCCGCTGAAAGGGGTCACCATTGGTAAGGACGGTTGAGTCAATTCTTCCAACGTATCGAGCTCCCCGTCCAAGAAGGCAGTAAGCCGCCAGAGTGTCGTATCGCAGCGCATCAGCAAGGCGCCGTATCGCAGATCGATAATTTCAAAACCGAAAGGTCGATTCCAGTCAAACCAGACTTGACGATGGGCTTCATAAAGGGATTGCAAGGCGGATTTATAGACACTGAGCGCATCTACTGCTTGGTGCAGTCCGGTGCGATCCTTGCTTTTATAGGCACTGGTGATCTGGTTGGTAATACAGGCTTTTTGTGCCAAAACATCAGCCAGCTGCTGATAAAAGGCAAACATCGTTTGTGTGTCCCGTGTTGCTTTCACAGCAGCCAACTCTTGAGCCAATGTTTGATAGTAGGATGCTAAAGAAAGATCAGTTAAATTTTCTTGATACAAGCCATACAGCAAGTCTTGGTAGAGCAACAGCTTGCTGGGGTTTTCTCCGTGAGGATTGTTTTTTTGCACACCTGCAGTTTGATCAAAGCGATCAAGCAGTAAAAAGTCGTTGGCTATTGACTGGTGAAAAAGCTGAAATTTTTTAGTTAAATTCTCTAACGAAAGGTCGTTTCCAAACTGCGCTTCACTGAAATATTGCAAACCTAGTAGCGCAGCAATCACTGGTGTTTCAGCTCCGTCGTCGCCCCAAAGTGTGGCATAGACTTCTTGGACATCGTTTTCTTTGGCGGCTTGCAAGGCGTGACGCATAGTGGCGAAACTTTTGCCGTAGTTCGGCGCTAAACCGTTCCACGTCCAGATACCTCCAGCAAAGACGATCGGCTGTTTTAATTCCCGGTGTTTCGCAAACATTCGCTGATAAGAGGCATGATCATGATGATAATAATCCCAGTAAACCATTTTGACCGCAGGAAGGTCAGCAAATAATTCTGTCGGAAAACACACGTCTGAATCGTAGTAATCACCCGTAGGCGCACCGATTCTAAAAAACATATCGCTCCACATCATCGGCTCAAAACCTATGTTTTGACAAAGCGCAGCTACCTGCTTTAGGTGTGCGGCCATAATCGTGAACCGGTCTTGTAACCCGTGTATTTCTAAATACTTTCCTTTCCCCAATTGGTGTGCTTCATCCATACCGATGTGCAGTTGATCAGTTGCAAAACACGAACGGATCGAACGGATCGCTGCTTCCAAAAAAGTATACGTTTCTTCTTCTCCCACCAGTAGAATATCTTCTGTGTCCCGAATATTTCCAGCGAACTGCCACTTTAAAGGATTCGTCAAATGTGCCAATGTTTGAATCGCTGGAATCAAAGTTACTCCTACGGCTTGGGCATAGGTATCTAGAGCCTTTAATTCTACTTGGGTATAACGACCGCGCAAATGTCCGAAATAAGGGTACTCAGGAATTTCATAAGTATCTTCCATATAGAGCATGAGGCGGTTGAGGCCCATCTTACTTGTTAATAAAATGAACCGTTCCAGCTTTTTGACGGTCATCACCGCATTGCGGGACAGATCGATCATTGGTCCAATTGCTTCAAAATGCGGCTGTTCTTCTAAGACATAGACTGGGCGATCTTCATGCACCCATAAAGTTAATGCCCGAAACAAATGCGCTTTTTCTTGATAGTAAATGATCGTTTCTAGTGGGCCGTGGCAAATTTTCAGGGAACCGGGTCGATGAATCAAGCGCAAGGGATGGCCATTCGGCGTTTCCCTCAATTCTAGTTCTTGCAGTGCGTGACTAAAAAAATCATCGAGGTTTTCATTACTTTGGATAAAAATGTCCTTCATCACGAGCGTCCTTCTTTCATCAGTGATTCCGAGCGCTGAATCGCTTGAAAAGAGAACCAGCTACTGGGGAATAGGAAAAAGGGAACAAAGCCGATGACTAATAAGATTGGCAAAAAAGTCAAAATGATAGTAATCACTAAGATTCCCAAAATCATCGCAATTGTTTGGGGAACACTGATAACCATTAGTAATATTGCTTGTTTAAAATAGTGAAGAAGCGTCAAATCATAACGCAAATAGACCGGCAGAAGGTACAAGCTGATCAAAAGGGCACTGATAAATAGCAGCAGCAAAAAAAAGTGAATCAAGCTATTTTGGATAAAAGTACTAGAGATACGTAATTCCAACCATAAGAACAACAACAAACCCGCTTGCATGGCGCCTAATTGATTGGCACGACGGAAATTTTTTTTCACGATAGTTTTGAACCAAGTCTTCAAAGACGCTGGTCGTTCCTTTTTTTGGAAGCTATCGAAAAAAGCTTGGATAATCGTAGCGGTGGCAGGAAAAATACCTAAAAATATCCCGTATCGAAATACCCAATAAAACCAGAGTAACTGCAACTTCAGGCAATGAAGTAACCAATCGCCGACTTGATAGGAAACATGATAAATACCATTCGTTTGTTTCATAAGCCCCTCACTTTCTTACGGATACAAGTTTTGTTGTATCCGCTTTATTTGTTGTTCTAATCGTATCATTGATATATAGCCAGTGGGAGTAAATGGAAAAATCACACATCGAAAACAAGAAAAACACAGCAAATGTATTTGAAACGCTACATTTCTCCAAAAACGTTCATCGAAATCAAGCTTTATTCCTTGCACCTTTTATAGACGAAGTTGTTCGTTTTAACATAGCGAAAAAACTTACATATTGTTATAGGACATTTTTTTCGCTTACATTTAGAACAAAGAAAGGAGTGCAAATGAATGACAAAGATTCGCGGTGATATTGAAGAAGCCAAAGGGAACGTTCAAGAAGAACTAGTCCCAGAAACAGAAATGCTCAAGCAACGTCTGGAATGGTTTCAAGACTTGAAATTCGGAGTGATCTTCCATTATGGGCTGTATGCCGAAGCGGGGATCGTTGAGTCTTGGCAATTATCTGAAAAAGATGAATGGGCTAGAGCAAACCACCCTTATCGAGAAACCATCGAAGCACTGCGTTTGGATTATTGGCAGTTGATCAATCAGTTTGAACCGAAGAAGCTGGATACCCGCAAATGGGCAAAAATCTGTAAGGATGCAGGGTTTAAGTACTGTTTATTCACAACAAAGCATCATGATGGGTTTTCGATGTTCAATACAATGGAATCAGAGTTTAAAATCGGCGGGAAATTAAGTCCCTTTAAACGCGACATATTGCAAGAAGTGTTTACGGCATTTCGAGAAGCAGGGATCGCCACAGGAGCCTATTATTCTAAAGCTGACTGGTATTCTCCTTTTTACTGGTTGGATGATGATACCGTCAAAGGCCGTCATGCCAGTTACGATACCCATCTTCATCCAGAAATTTGGGCACGCTATGTGTCGTTTGTGCATCGCCAGATTGCGGAGATTACCTCCAATTACGGAAAAGTCGATTTTCTTTGGTTAGATGCCGGTTGGTGCGGACAAGGCAAAGAAGACCTACAAATGGATCGTTTAGCTGAGATTGCGCGTGAGAAACAGCCGGAATTGATCATCGTTGATCGGATGATGGGGGGCCGTCATGAAAATTATGTGACACCAGAACGCAAAATTCCTGCATTAGCAGAAATTCCTAAAAAAGTTTGGGAAAGCAATATCCCGATTGGAAATGATTGGGGCTATGTGCCGAATGATACTTTTAAGAGCAGCCAAGAACTGCTGGAAACCTTGATTGATGTAGTCAGTAAAGGGGGGAATTTGATTTTAGGCGTCGGACCAACACCTGATGGCGAATTTACATTCGAAGAGACCCAACGCTTAGAAGAAATCGGCCATTGGTTGGCGCTATATGG
This sequence comes from Candidatus Enterococcus avicola, assembly GCF_047470845.1. Classification (NCBI taxonomy): domain Bacteria; kingdom Bacillati; phylum Bacillota; class Bacilli; order Lactobacillales; family Enterococcaceae; genus Enterococcus; species Candidatus Enterococcus avicola. Next base: position 203,194 of record NZ_JBLGTY010000002.1, read on the forward strand.
TGAAGGCATCTATGAAACGCGGGCAAGACCAACAGCTTGGAAAAATGAATGGTATTTGACCTATCAAAAAGACGGCAAGGCTCATTTTGCATTTCGCAGTATCGCTGCAGTCGCTTGCGAACAGATTCCTTTAACAGAGATCGGAGCAACTGAAGAAGACGAGCTAATTGATCTAGCCACTAAAAAACCGTTACCAGTCTATAAAAATGCGGATGAGCCATATCTCTTATGGTCGGATATCAGTCACCCGAACGTTGGGGCAGTTGGGATTCGCGTTTCGACACATAGGGAAAAAAATACACATTGATTTGAAAGCGAATACAATTCATGATAAGGCTAACACCAAGCAAGGAGGAGGAAGAATGGAAACAGCGCCAATCAGACAAACCGTTTCAGTACCTAAAACAAAGAAACAAGATATAAAAATGAAGATCAAGAAAAATCGGCAATTGTACTTGTTTGTGTTGCCAGCGTTTTTGATTATTTTGATTTTCTCGTATGGACCGATGTATGGAATCATTATTGCATTCAAGGATTATATGCCTTCATTAGGGATTATGGGCAGTCCTTGGGTTGGGTTTAAACATTTTCAACGTTTTTTCGATTCCTATTATTTTTGGGAACTCATCAAAAATACTTTAGGAATCAGTATCTATTCATTGGTTGTCGGTTTTCCGCTGCCGATCATCCTGGCATTGGCTTTGAATGAGATCAAAGACGGCCCATTTAAAAAAATTACCCAAACAGTCACGTATGCTCCAAACTTTATTGCTGTGGTGGTCATGGTTGGTATGGTCATTGCTTTCTTATCTCCCTCAACAGGGATCATCAATCACCTATTAGAATTTTTGGGTTTCGAGCGGATCAGCTTTATGACCAATCCTCGCTGGTTTAAAACGATTTATGTACTGTCGGGCGTTTGGCAAGGAACGGGATGGGGGTCTGTGATTTATCTGGCAGCCCTATCTGGAGTTGATACGCAACTGCACGAAGCGGCAACGATCGATGGCGCTTCTCGTCTTCAACGCGTTTGGTATATCAATATTCCAACGATCATGCCCACGATGGTGATCTTATTGATCATGAGCTTCGGCAGCTTGATGTCAGTTGGGTTTGAAAAAATCATCTTGATGCAGAATCCTTTGAATATGCAATCCTCGAATGTGATTGCGACCTTTGTTTACCAGCAAGGGCTGTTAGATGCGCAGTACAGTTTTGCTGCGGCAGTCGGCTTATTTAACTCATTGATCAATTCAGTCTTGTTGATCGTAGTCAATCATATCGCCAAACGTTTAAGCAACTCTAGTTTATTGTAGAAGGGAGGACCAAAAGTGAAAACAACGTCTTTAATAAAAGATACCCGTGCTGATAAAATCTTTTTGATCTTTGTTTATGTGTTTTTAGCAATTTCTTTGCTGATCGTTTTGTATCCACTGATTTATATCATCAGTGCTTCAATCTCAAATCCGCATCTGGTAAACTCTGGTGAAATGTGGCTTTTGCCAAAAGGAATCACCTTTGAAGGCTATCGAACACTACTAGGCAATAGCAGTATCTGGCGTGGCTATTTGAACACGATTTATTATACGGTTTTAGGGACATCGATCAATCTCTTAGTGACCTTACCTTGCGCTTACGCCTTATCACGAGAGGATTTTTATGGGCGACGCGCCTTCACCAATTTTATGTTGGTCACCATGTTCTTGTCCGGTGGCTTGATTCCCAGCTACTTGTTGATTCGCAGCTTAGGCATGTTGAATACTGTCTGGGCACTAGTGATTCCAGGAGCCGTCTCGGTTTACAATGTTGTTGTCACGCGAACATTTTTTCAATCCACGATTCCACGGGAGATGGAAGAAGCAGCAATTGTGGATGGTTGTTCTGATTTTCGGCTATTCATGCAGATCGTTTTACCACTATCAACGCCGATCATTGCGGTAATGGCTTTATTCTATGGCGTCGGACATTGGAACAGCTTTTTTAACGCATTGATCTATCTTTCTGATCGATCAATGTATCCGTTACAAATGATTTTAAGAGAAATATTGATTCTTCAAGATATGTCATCAAATACCGTCAATAATGTGACTTCAGAAATGGCGAATATGCTATATAGCAAACAACAACTTGCTCAAGTCATCAAGTACGGCGTCATGATCGTTTCTTCATTACCGGTAATTATCGTCTATCCGTTCTTACAAAAGTATTTTGTCAAGGGCATGATGGTTGGTTCAATTAAAGGATAAAAAAACTTAAAGGAGGAAGAAAATGAGAGTAAAAAAGAAACTTTTAGGAATAGTAGGTGTTGCTTTGTGCAGTATGCTCGTCTTAGGTGCGTGCGGTAATTCTTCAGATGAAGGTACTGGGGAAAAGAAAGAAGTGGCCATCAATCATGACAGTCAGTTTCCGATCATCAAAGAAGGTGAAGAACTGACACTGAATATCATGGCACCTGGTGTAGGGTTGGCGGAATGGGAAGACATGCCGACATTACAGGATTATCAGGAAAAAACTGGCATCAAACTGACCTATACGACACCGCCATCCGCTGACTTTAGTACGAAACTGAACTTAGCCTTTGCTTCTGGAGATTTACCGGATATCGTTTATGGTGCTGGTTCGCAAGCATTGACTGCTTCGATGGAGATCGATTACGGTTCACAAGGGATCTTGCTTCCCTTAGAGGAGTATATCACGCCGGAAATCATGCCAAACCTGTATGCACTGACGCAAGAAGATCCCTCAATCTTGAAGTCGATCACAACACCGGATGGGCACATCTACTCTCTGCCGATGATCTCACGGAATGCAACCTCAATCTGGTGGCAAGGTCCGATGTGGTACAACGGCACGTGGCTCGATAATTTAGGTGTATCTGAACTGCCAAAAACCACAGACGAATTGCAAGAGCTTCTGACACGTTTTAAAAACGAAGACCCTAACGGCAATGGTCAAGCAGACGAGATCCCATTGACGGATGTTGATATGAACTCGACACGAGTTTGGTTGATGGCTGCCTTTGGCTTACGGACCCGCGGCATCCAAGTGGATGATGATGTGGTCTCCTACACACCGACTTCAGAAAACTACAAAGCATTCTTGGAATATATGAATACATTGTACGATGAAGGCTTGCTAGATAAAGAAGTTTATGGACAGTCAGATGAACAGAAAAAAGCGAAGGGTGAAAACAATCAACTTGGGCTTTTTGCCGACTATTTCAGCTTCTTTACTACTGGTCGCAGTGAGGAAGAGGCTATGAATGATCCAATGTTCCAACCAGTGACTTCTGAATGGGCTCCAGAAGCTAAGATTCCCGGTAGTCCAAGAATTTCACGAGGGACCTTTGCTTTGACCAATGTCAATCCTTCTCCAGAAGCTTCTATGCGCTGGGTGGATTACTTCTATTCAGAAGAAGGCTCAAAATATATCGAACAAGGACCAGAAGGGTTTTTATGGGAGTACCAAGAAAATGCGGACGGTGAAAAAGTTCGTGTCTATGCAGACGGCATCGATACTAACAATACCGAAGACGAACGTGGCAAGATCACACCAGCATACGGATTGACAACGCCAAACCTTGTTATCGATACAACCGACGAATACCATATCCGTAAAACGGCGAATGAAGAACCGGATACTCGTTTCAACGATTGGGTTGCCAAAGAAACAGCTGAGAAGATGGAAGACATCGCTGAAGTACCATTTCCGCTGCTGTATTTAACGATTGAAGAAAACGATAAGGTAGCAGCAACTGCCACTGATTTGACAACTTATGTAGAACAAATGGAAGCCAAGTTTATCACAGGTGTCGAACCGTTAGATAATTGGGACGACTATGTGAAAACGATCGAAGCAATGGGCATTGACGAATACGTCGAAGTCTACCAAGCGGCTTATGACCGTTGGAAAGCAAACTAAATAAAGTGATAAGTGGAAAACGGGCCGAGACGATCAATCTCAACCCGTTTTTTTCAAAAATCTGCTAGAGGAGTCCAAAGAAAAATGAGAGTTATGCAGCCTTATGAGTTTGAACGCATTCGGAAAATTTTATACAAATTAAAACAATACCGCGTACGTCATCAGCAACCGGTAGCCCCACTTTTTTTAAAACGAGAGACTTGGGTACCGTATGAGCAAGGGACTTATTTTGGAGAAAAAAATGCCTATTACCAATTGCAAGGTAGCATTCAAGTTCCTGCTGACTGGGTGGAAAATCTTTGTGTCCTGCAAGTGTACTCAAGCCTTTCAGAGTGGGACAACACCACCAATCCCCAAATAAAAATCTATTTGGACGATACCTATGTCCAAGCCATCGATGTCAATCATCGAGAAATTACATTGACAAAACAATTTCTACAAAAAGTAGTCAATCTGAAGATCGATCTGTTCTCAGGCCGATCCGACAAACCATTCCCGCTGCAGGTCAATTTATTGGCGTTGGATCCTGCAGTTAATGATATCTGGTATGATTTTTATACGCTGTTTGATAGTTGGCGTGCCATTCGTGCGTTTGGCGGTGACGAAGCATTTTATCAACAAGTCCTTGGTCAAGTCGCCAATGTCTTGGATTTTCGTACCCCCTACTCAACGGCATTCTATGAAGGTCTCACAAAAGCAAAGCAGCTGCTTTCATCGTGTTACCTACCAGCGCATAAACCAAAACAAAAGGTGACGGCTGTCGGCCATACCCACATCGATCTGGCGTGGCTTTGGACGGCGCAGCAAGCAATTGAAAAAGGCGAGCGCAGTTTCCAGACGGTCTTGAAATTGATGGAGGAGTATCCAGATTACACGTTTTTTCAAAGCCAACCACAACTGTATCACTCCATGAAAACCCATTATCCTGAACTTTACGCTGCAATCAAAGAAAAAGTTCGAGAAGGAAGATGGGAAGTTGACGGGGCGATGTGGGTGGAAGCCGATTGCAATTTGACTTCAGGAGAATCACTGGTTCGTCAGATCCTTTATGGCAAACGGTTTATGAAAGAGGAATTTCAAGTCGATAGCCGCATCTTATGGCTACCGGATGTCTTCGGTTATTCAGCCGCCTTGCCGCAAATTTTACGCAAAACAAATACGCCATACTTTATGACGACGAAGCTGTCATGGAACCAGTTTAATCAAATTCCATATGATTCCTTCTATTGGCAAGGAATTGATGGAAGCCGCGTTTTGACGCATTTTATTACAACCATCAGTGAAGGATACAGTCCAAGAGATTATTATACGACGTATAATGGATTGCTAGATCCTTATACGATCAAGGGGAGTTTTGAACGTTATCAGCAAAAAGATCAGCACGACGAAATTTTGATTGCCTATGGGTATGGTGACGGTGGCGGAGGTCCGACGAAAGAGATGTTGGAAGTTCAAAAACGGCTGCAAAAGACATTGCCAGACATGCCGACGATCACAGGCAATCATGTGGGGGGCTTTTTTGATCGACTGGCAAATTCTTTTGCTGAAAAACCAGGACCGGTCTGGTACGGCGAATTGTACTTTGAATACCATCGCGGGACCCTGACTTCCATCGGAAAAAACAAAAAGGCCAATCGTCAAGGAGAATTCTTCTTACAGACGATTGAAAAACTTTATAGTATCTGTGGGATGAATCGCTATCCACAAGCTGAATTAGAACAACTTTGGAAACAGCTGCTGTTCAATCAATTCCACGATATTCTGCCGGGAAGCTCGATCAAAGAAGTCTATGATCAGACGGATCAAGAGTATCGGCAGCTCTTTGATAAAGGCTGCGAGCTGATCCACGCTTTGCTTCCAGAAACACAAGCACCCAAAGCTACTTCATGGCATGTCTTTAACCCGCTGGGACAAGCTCGGACGGGTCTGGTCTATTTAGACGATCAAACAGGGGTCAAAGAAGCTTACTCGACTCAGCGGACCCATGATGACCGGCTCTTAGTCAAAATTCCCGCCATGGCTGGCTTGAGCTGCAAAACATTGACCCCTGTCTCAGCTGTGCCTCAATCAAAGCAAGTGGCAATGCGGCTGGAGGAATCATTTGAAACGGCGGATTTTAAAGTGATTTTTGACGAACACTTTGACATCATCTCTTTAATTGACAAACGGCATCAACGAGAGATCGTACCAAAAGGCGAGCGGTTGAATCAGTTAGTGGCTTATGAAGATCTGCCGATGGATTATGATGCGTGGGATATTGATATTTATTACCAGAAGAAGCCTTATCCTGTGAAGCAAGTTCTCTCAGCTGAGGTCGTTGAGCAAGGTGAGATTCGTGATACCTTGAAAATCAAACGTCAGTTTGAAGATTCTTTTATTACCCAATGGCTACATTTTTATCATGGCACCGGAAGAATCGATTTTGAAACAGCGGTTGATTGGCAGCAGCATCAATTGCTGCTGAAGGCATTGCTGCCGATTGATGTCAACACATTGGAAGCGACATTTGATATTCAGTTTGGGCAGGTAAAACGACCTGTGCATCAAAACACGACATGGGACCAAGCACGTTTTGAGAGCTGTGGTCAAAAATGGGTTGATCTCTCAGAAGGAAATTATGGGGTTAGTATTTTGACAGATTCGAAATATGGGTTCAATACGGATTATCAAAAGATCGGGCTTTCTTTGATCAAATCGCCGATCGATCCGTATCCAGAAGCGGATCAAGGCTTTCATGAGTTTACCTACTCCTTGTACGCCCACGAAGGGACTTGGCAAGACGCGCAAACGATGGAAGAAGCTTTGGCATTGAATGTTCCCGTTCTAACCGTTCCAGGTGTGCCGCAACTATCAGCAGAAGCTTTTCTAGCAGTCGATCAAAAGAATGTCTTGCTGGATACGGTGAAAAAAGCCGAAGATGAAGAGGCACTGATCGTGCGGTTGTATGAATATCATAATCAAACCACCGCCTGTCAATTGCGTTGCCAAAAAAGAATCAAAAAAGCGGTTTTAACGAATCTTTTGGAAGAAACCGTCGCTGAACTGCCGATTGAGCCGCTGGATGCCCAAAGCATCACAATCCATTTCCAGCCATTTGAAATCCAGACCATCATGCTTTATTTAGAAGACTAAATAGAAATGGAGAAGCATATGATTGAGACACTTTTACGGCAAATGACGTTGAAAGAAAAAATCGGCCAGCTGAATCAGCGTCTGTATGGTTGGGAAGTCTATGAAAAAACTAACGGAAAAATTATGTTGACTGAAACCTTTAAAAAAGAAGTAGCTCGTTTTGGCAGTCTTGGCTGGATCTACGGCGTGTTTCGGGCTGATCCTTGGTCAGGTAGAAATCAGCAAACTGGCCTGACGACCGCGGAGTCCTATGAGCTATCCCTTATGATTCAAACTTATTTGCAGGAGCACACTCGGTTGGGGATTCCAGCCTTTCTCAGTGAAGAGTGTCCCCACGGGCACCAAGGTTTGGAAGCCACGACATTTCCGGTCAATTTTAGTGTCGGTTCTAGTTGGAATCCCGACCTGTATCAAGCGGCCCAAACTATCACTGCTCAAGAGATTCGAGCAAAAGGGGCCCATGTCGGCTTAGTTTCCGCATTGGACATTGCTAGAGATCCGCGTTGGGGACGAACTGAAGAATGTTTCAGTGAAGATCCATTTTTAACCAGCAGCTTTACCAAAGCGGCCGTCAGAGGATTGCAAGGATTAAAAACAACGATAGAAAAACAGAACGTTTTAGCGGTGTTGAAGCATTTTGCTGCCCAAGGTGCAGGAATGGGGGGGCACAATGCAGGACCAGTGGCGATCGGTGATCGGGAATTCCGTGAAATTCATCTGCCACCAATGAAAGCGGGGATTGCTGCTGGGGCTTTGGGGTGTATGGCTGCATACAATGATCTAGATGGCGTTCCTTGCCATGCCAATGCGTATTTGCTGCAAGAGGTTTTAAGAGAAGAAAGTGGCTTTGCGGGAATCGTTATGGCTGATGGGTGTGGGTTGGATCGGATTGCTGACTGGCTGGGAAGTCGCTCGCAAGCAGCCGCCAAATCCTTGACCAGCGGTGTAGATGTTAGTTTATGGGACGAAGTTTTCCCTGTATTGGAAGAAGCTGTCCTTGACGGATTGATTGCGGAAACGGTTATCGATGAGGCGGTCCGGCGTGTGCTTCTTTTGAAAGAAAAACTTGGCTTGTTTAAAGAAGCAACGCCCCACGTTTCATTACCAGACAAAGAAAAGGCCCGACAAGCTTCCTTAAAATTAGCAGAAGAATCTGTCGTCTTACTAGAAAACAATGGCATTTTGCCTTTGAAGAAAACGCGACAAAAAATTGCTGTCATTGGGCCTCACGTTAAACAGCTGTATCATCAGCTGGGGGATTATACCCCATTTAAGGAGGAAGCAATGTGTATGACTCTTTGGGAAGGGTTGACCAAATTAAATACGCATCAAGTGGATTTCGCCTACGAAAAAGGCTGCGAAATCGCCAATGGAACAACGGCGCAACGACGGCGGGCTTGTCAGATCGCAGAAGACGCTGATGTCATCTTAGTGACGATTGGTGGCTCCAGTGCCCGTGATTTCACAACGGATTTTGACAAGAACGGCGCCGCCTTAAGGGGATCTCAGGAAATGACCAGCGGAGAAAACATCGACTTAGCTACCCTCGATTTGCCGCAATGCCAGTTGGATTTACTGTTTGCGTTGAAGAAGAGGAAAAAGCCGCTGATTGGGATCGTGATTTCTGGTCGACCGCATTGCTTAGCCCCTTTGAAAGAAGTATTCGATGGACTGCTTTACGCTGGCTATCCCGGCCAATATGGAGGGGAAGCGATTGCTCGGATTCTTTTTGGCGAAACGGTTCCTAGTGGGAAATTAGCAGTTTCTATTCCTGATACGGTTGGACAGCTGCCAGTCTGTTATAATTATCGCAACACAGCGTTTCAAAAAGACTACCTCGATCAAAACGGCACACCAGTATATTCTTTTGGTTATGGTCTTAGTTATGCCTCTTTTACTTGCAGCGCGGTTTCGGCTGAATATGCAGGTGAAGGCATTATCGTTAGCGGCACACTCGAAAATCATTCTGCAGTTTCTGGCAAAGAAGTCATTCAATGTTATCTAAAAGAGTACACAAAAGCATATGTGCCGAGGAAAAAAGTCCTGTGTGGCTTTCAAAAAGTATGGGTGCCTAATCAAGGGCAAGTAGCTTTTCAACTCGTGATCGATGAAGCATCAGTGCAGCAGCTGGCAATTTCTTTGAAAGATACTGCATCGTTTTGTCTGGAAGTCGAAACAACAGGTCAGCAGTATCGATTTGTATTTCAACGATCCAACCCTGACCGTACGTGGCAGGTAACTCAGAAAGGAGCAAAAGAATGATTCACTTTCCAAAAAACTTTTTATGGGGAGCGGCCGCGTCAGCACCGCAAACCGAGGGGGCTGCGTCTGTTGACGGCAAAAGTCCCTCTACATGGGACAAATGGTTTGAGTTAGAGCCGTCACGCTTTTACGATGGTGTCGGACCAAGCGACACTTCAAATACCTACTATCAATACCGTGAAGACGTGGCAAACATGAAGGCCATGAACTTAAATTCCCATCGGACATCGATTGCATGGACCCGCTTATTACCAGACGGAAAAACATTGAATCAGACGGCAGTAAAGTTTTATCGGGCATATTTTCAGGAAATGCTGGATCAAGGCATCGAACCGATCATTAATTTGTTTCATTTTGACATGCCTTGGTGGCTGATGGAGAAAGGAGGCTGGGAAGCCAGGGAATCCGTGGACCATTTTGCATTTTATGCAAAAACTGCTTTTGAACAATTCGGCGATTTAGTGAAAAAATGGGCGACCTTTAATGAACCATTGGTGCATATTGAATGTGGGTATTACGGAGATGCTCATTGGCCGCAAGTGCGTGATTTCAAGCGGGCGATCCAAGTGGGTTATCATACTTTGCTAGCTCATGCGAAGGCGGTTGCTGAGTTTCGTAAACTCGCACTTCCTGATGGAGAAATCTGTATCATCTTGAATTTGTCACCTGTTTATCCAAAAAGCCAAGAAGCGGCTGATCGAGAAGCCGCTGAATGGGCGGACCTCTTGTATATTCGCAGTTTTTTGGACTGTGTCGTTTATGGACAATTTCCTGAAAAACTAACGAGCTTGTTCAAGGAGCATCAATTGACCCCTGAATATGAGGCAGCAGATGCGGAAATTTTTCGTGAAAATACCGTAGATTTTATCGGTTGCAATTATTATCAACCGTTGCGGATCCAAGCGCCCCTTCCGCAGAATGGAGCATCCAATCCCTTTGAGCCGCGTCAGTTGTTTCGTGGGTACGATTGGTCAGAGAAAAAAATCAATCCTCATCGTGGCTGGGAAATCTATCCAGAAGGGATCTACGATATTGCGATGCGTCTGAAGAATGACTATCAAAACATGCCATGGTTTATTTCCGAAAATGGCATGGGGGTGTCAGAGGAAGAACGGTTCATGGATGCCACGGGGCAAGTCAATGATACGTATCGGATTACCTTTGTTGAAGACCATTTGCGTCAGCTGCATCGCGCGATCGAAGATGGGTCACCTTGTTTCGGCTACCATATGTGGACCTTTATGGATTGCTGGAGCTGGTTGAACGCTTATAAAAACCGCTATGGTTTTTATCGAGTAGATTTGAAGAATAACTTCGAGCGTTATCCTAAAGCGTCCAGTTTTTGGTTGGCAGAAGTAGCTGCTAGAAATGCCATTGATTGATCAAAGTGTCCGATTGGAAGCAAAAATACCGCAGGAACATGTTCCTGCGGATTTCTTTTGGGTATGAACATTTTACAAATACTTCTCACGAAAATCAGCGATGGCTTGGCGTGACGCGTAGATATTGCGTGCCAGCTTTTCATTTTTACTTAAAAAGACATAGAAAAGGACATCGACCGCTAATAGGTGGGCGATGATCGAATTGGTAGCGGCACTCCGCTGGTTGGCTTCTTTGGAACGGGACACTTGCAGGGGAACATCCGCCAACTTCGTCAACGGGTTGCTGCCAAAGCGGGTGAGTGACAGGATCGGAACGCCAAGATTTTTAGCGATTTCGGCTAAGTGAACCATCTCAGGCGTGTGTCCACTGTTGGAAATGACCCAGACCAGACTTTTTTTCTCGTTTTTGACAAGTTGCGGCAACAAGAGATTGTAGTCATTTTCAAACACGACGATCTTGCCTAAGCGAGTCCATTTTTGTTGGATATCTTGTGCGATCAATGAGGAAGCACCGATCCCGCAGACAAAAATGCGCTCACGAGTCGCGATCAGTTCAGCGGCAGCTAACATCAGCTGTTCTTCTAATAATTGGGCCGTCTCATTCATGGTCACCTGGGCATTGTGGCTCAATTTTGAGGTGATGGCATGAAAGGGCTCGTTTAATTCAACATCGGCATAACCTAAATGCTCATTGGCATTGTGGCGCAAGCCGGATTCGGCAGATAATTGTATTTTTAAATCTGTCAAACTAGCAAAGCCAGTTTTTTTCGCAAAACGTACAACGGTTGGTGCACTGATCCCAGTGGCTTCTGCTAATTGACTCGCAGTCATCGATGGCACTTTTTCAGGATTGGCCTCCATGAATGCGAAGAGTTTCTTCTCAGAAAGCGATAATTCATTTTTCATGCTCTCGATTCGGGAAAGAACGCTCATCCTTACACTTCCTTTAGATAGAGTAGTATCCTAAGTATAACATAAGTTTCGGAGGAGCTTTCAAAAGAAACGAAAAGAATAGGTAGATAAACTTGCTTTTTTACTTAGAATCAAGTAAAGTAATTACGTGTGAAAAGCACAGTACCTGTTACTTGGTTTAACGAATCACCAACGTTTTACTCAGTCGCAGGGGAAAAAGAAAAAGAGGTGAAAAACATGGCAATTTCAAAAGAACGCAAAAACGAAATCATCAACAAATTTGCACGTCATGAAGGAGATACTGGTTCTCCAGAAGTTCAAATCGCTGTTTTAACAGAAGAAATCAACCATTTGAACGAACATGCACGTATGCACAAAAAAGACCACCATTCATACCGTGGGTTGATGAAAAAAGTTGGACATCGTCGTAACTTATTAGCTTACCTACGTCAAAAAGACGTACAACGTTACCGCGAATTAATCCAAGCTTTAGGATTACGTCGTTAATCAAACAAAGAAAAGTGAGGTTCAACCCGAATCTCACTTTTTTGCTATGAATCACTGCGACTGGGCGGCGCAAGCCGCACAGAGCAGATGATGAATAGTACTAGGCGAGAGCAACGAGCGTAGTGACCAAGCAGTGGAATCACTGCGACTGAGCGGCGCAAGCCGCACAGAGCAGATGATGAAACCTACTAGGTGAGAGCAGCGAGCGTAGTGACCAAGCAGCGGAATCACTGCGACTGCATTGTCGGCTAAAACAGCTGATGCAGTCTGACAGGTAAGCTCGAGCCATCTAAAAAGTGAAACACCGAAATAGCGGCCTTTTGACTGGTGAATCAAAAAGCGCAGCCAAAAAGAATTTTGGGTCCTTGTAAGCAGCATCCTACTAACCAAATGAAAGCAGCGGAACGACATTCCGATTTTTTCATTTGTTTAGTAGTGACTTGCTGGGATCCGATGAAAAGGAGCAGAACATGACAGAAAAACAAGTATTCAAAACAACTTGGGGCGGCCGCCCATTAGAAGTAGAAGTTGGCCAATTAGCCAAGCAAGCAAACGGAGCTGTATTGGTTCGTTATGGCGACACGGTTGTCCTAAGTGCAGCGGTTGCATCTAAGGAAGCAAAAGATACCGACTTTTTCCCATTAACGATCAATTACGAAGAAAAAATGTATGCCGTAGGGAAAGTACCTGGTGGCTTTATCAAACGTGAAGGACGTCCAAGTACGGAAGCAACCTTGACTGCCCGTTTGATCGACCGTCCGATCCGTCCAATGTTTGCGGAAGGCTTCCGTAACGAAGTACAAGTTACAAACATCGTAATGAGTGTTGAACAAGATTGTACGCCAGCAATGGCGGCAATGTTAGGTTCTTCTTTAGCGTTATCTATTTCAGATATCCCGTTTGACGGACCGATCGCTGGTGTCGATGTCGGTCGGGTCAATGGCGAATACGTCTTGAATCCAACAGTAGAACAAGCAGAACAAACCGATATCGAATTGACAGTAGCTGGAACGAAAAAAGCCATCAACATGGTTGAATCAGGAGCGAAAGAAGTTTCTGAAGAAGACATGTTAGGTGCGTTATTATTTGGTTTTGATGCTATCAAAGAATTGGTTGCCTTCCAAGAAGAAGTTGTCGCAGCTGTGGGCAAACCAAAAATGGAAGTCAAATTGTTACAAGTAGATGCTGACTTGAAAAAAGAAATTTTCGACGGCTACTACCAAACAATGAAAACTGCTGTTATGACGGAAGAAAAATTGGCTCGTGAAGACGAGATCGATAAAGTCAAAGACACAGTGAAAGAAGTGTATGCAGAAAAATTTGCTGGACATGAAGAGGAAGCACAATTCTTGAAAGAAGTGAAACAAATCGCAGAAGATCTTGAAAAAGATGTGGTTCGCGAATTGATCACCATCGACAAGATTCGTCCGGATGGCCGTCAATTAGACGAAATCCGTCCATTGGCATCAGAAGTTGGCTTATTGCCACGTGTTCATGGTTCTGGTCTATTTACTCGGGGACAAACCCAAGCCTTGTCTGCTTGTACGTTAGCACCTTTAGGTGAACACCAAATCATTGATGGATTAGGGGTTGAAGAATCAAAACGATTCATCCACCATTACAACTTCCCTCAATTTTCTGTTGGTTCGACTGGTCGTGCTGGCTCACCAGGACGTCGTGAAATCGGTCATGGTGCATTAGGCGAACGTGCTTTAGCACAAGTGATTCCTGATGAAACAGACTTCCCTTACACAATCCGTCTAGTTGCAGAAGTATTAGAATCAAATGGTTCTTCTTCTCAAGCAAGTATTTGTGCAGGAACCTTAGCGTTGATGGATGCAGGGGTGCCAATCAAAGCACCAGTTGCAGGTATCGCAATGGGACTTGTATCTGATGGTGAAAACTACACGATCTTAACGGATATCCAAGGCTTAGAAGATCACCTTGGCGATATGGACTTTAAAGTTGCTGGAACCAAAGATGGGATCACTGCGTTACAAATGGATATCAAGATCCAAGGAATCACTGAACAAATCTTGACAGAAGCATTAGATCAAGCGAAAAAAGCGCGGATGGAAATCTTAAATGAATTGACATCAACATTGGCTGCTCCTCGTGAAGAGTTAAGCCAATACGCACCGAAGATCGAAATGATCCAAATCGATCCTGCGAAGATCAAAGATGTAATCGGTAAAGGCGGCGACACCATCAATGGCATCATTGATGAAACTGGCGTGAAAATCGATATCGATCAAGACGGAAAAGTTTCGATTGCTTCTGCTGATGCAGAAATGATCCAAAAAGCCATCAAGATCATTGAAGAATTGACGAAAGAAGTAAAAGTTGGCGAAGTGTACCTTGGGAAAGTTGTCCGTATTGAAAAATTCGGTGCGTTTGTCAACTTGATCAAAGGCAAAGACGGCTTAGTTCATATTTCACAACTTGCGAACGAACGGGTCAACAAAGTGGAAGACGTTGTCAAAGAAGGCGACGAAATCTTAGTGAAGGTTACAGAAATCGACAAACAAGGTCGTGTGAACCTTTCAAGAAAAGCACTATTGAACGAAGACAAAGCAGAGAAAAAATAAGCTGCTACTTCTAAATCATAAGCAAAGTCTAGGAAACTGGACTTTGCTTTTTTTGTGTCTAAGTAGCAGCTCTTCAAGAGGGTCTTACTTGACAGGAGTTATTTTTTGCGTTACCGCGAAAAATAAGAGATAATTCAGAATATTGTCTTTGCCATGCAAGCAATAATTCTAAGATGTCAAACGCATCTTATTTAGGATAAGGAGTACGATATGAAACAAACATTTCCAACCGATTTTTTGTGGGGAGCATCGATTTCCGCGCACCAAACCGAAGGGGCGTATCAAACCGACGGTAAGGGGCTGAGTGTCCAAGATACTCGTCCAAGAGACAACCATGAGATCGCAGATTTTACAGTGGCTGTCGACCATTACCACCAGTACAAAGAGGATATCGCCTTGTTAGCAGAAATGGGGATCAAAATTTTCCGCTTTTCGATCGCTTGGTCGCGAATTTTACCAGAAGGGCGCGGTACCGTCAATCAAAAAGGATTGGATCATTACAGCGATGTCATTGATGAATTGCTAAAACACGGAATTCAGCCCTTTGTGACGTTGAACCATTTTGACTTGCCGCAAGCATTGGAAGACGAAGGCGGCTGGACAAAACGCAGCACTGTTGAGGCATTTGCCGCATATGCCAAAACGCTGTTTACAGCCTATGGGGATCGAGTGACGCACTGGCTGACGATCAATGAACCAAATATCATGCTGCTGGTGGATCAAAAAATATTAGGGAAAAAAATTCCATTATCAGAAAAATACCAGCAATTTCATCACCTGATGATCGCTGAAAAATATGCTTTCGAAGCGTGTCATGAAATCGTTCCGAATGGCAAAATCGGACCGGTGCCGAATATTTCGTTGGTCTATGCGGCGACTAGTCGACCAGAAGACAACCAAGCAGCGTTGTATTTCAACAGTGTCCGGAACTGGGCTTACCTTGATTTTGCCTGCTTCGGTCGTTACAACACGGTCTTTCAAGATTATTTGAACCAAAACGGGCTCACGATTGACTTTGGTCCGGAGGATGAGGCGTTGATGAAACGGGCTCTGCCTGACTTTGTCGCGATGAACTTCTACACCACAGTGACAGTGGAGCAGCCGACGGAAGCTGGGGATATGAAAAACGGTATCAGCGATCAGCAAAGTGAAGACATTATGGAGCGTGGTTTTTACAAAGGGTTCACCAATACGTTCTTGAAGAAAAATGCCTTCAATTGGACCATCGATCCCTTGGGGCTGAAAACGACGTTGCAGACTCTTTATGATCGTTACCACTTACCGATCATCATTACCGAAAACGGCTTAGGGGCAGAAGATCATCTAGAAGCAGATGGCACGGTTCATGATCCGTACCGTATCGATTATTTGTCGCAGCATATCAGCCAATGCTTAGCCGCGATCAATGCTGGGGTGGATCTGATCGGATACAGTCCGTGGTCTGCCATTGATTTGATCAGTGTACATGAGGGGATTCGAAAACGGTATGGCTTCATTTACGTGGATCGCAATGATGCACAGGAAAAAGAACAAAAACGAGTGAGAAAAGACAGCTTTTATTGGTATCAAAAGCTGATTGAAGAAGGGGCGATCCCTTCGTTGGAGGAGTAACGATGACAAGTGTTTTTACCTTTTTAGAAACGCGTTTGATGCCGCCTTTGAATAAGTTGGCGAATTTACGCTTTATTCGCGCAATCATGCAAGCAGGGATCATTACCGTCCCTTTTACGATCGTCGGATCGATCTTTTTGATCATCAATAATTTACCGCAGATCATTCCACCACTGGCTGGCTTTTTCGAACAAACGATTTTACGATTTTCCCCGCTTTATAGTGTCGTGACCACGATGTCTGTCGGCTCGATTGCTGTTTTTTATTGTTTAGCAACAGGGTATTATTTAACTGAGATTTATCATAAAGAAGATCATTTGACTATGAGCAGTTTTGTAGGGGCGTTATTAAGTTTGTTTGCCTTTTTAATGACGATCATTCAAGTCGACATTACCGATGGGGCAGCTCAATTGCTGCAGTCAGAAAGCGAAACTGCCATTGTTTACAATGGGATCGCCATAGGCGGTTGGATCACACGCTTTAGCGGGGTAGGCATCTTTATTGGGATCATCACCGCAGTGCTTGCTACGTCGGTCTATCGTTTTTGTGTAAGAAGAAAGATCACCATCCAGATGCCTGAAGGAGTTCCTGATGGAGTCAGCAAAGCATTTGCGTCATTGATCCCAGCGATTTTGATCGCCTTTTTGATGGTGGCGATCAACGGGGTACTGGCGGTTTTCCACACGGATCTTTACGGATTGCTGTCCAAACCCTTTGAATTCGTGAAAGAGTTGACGGGTTCTTGGTTAGGAATCATCGTGATTATGCTCCTTATCCATCTCTTATGGGCAGTGGGGGTTCATGGGACGGCTGTTATTAAAAATAGTTTCATCAATCCCATCCTGTTGGTGGCTCTAACGGAAAATATCGATGGTGCCAATAATATTTTTGCTGGGGATTTCGTGAACATGTATATTTTTATGGGCGGCGCAGGAAGTACGCTTGGATTGGTTTTATTGATGCTGTTTGTGGCAAAATCACAACAGCTCAAAGTCTTAGGAAAAGCAGCGATCTTACCAGGACTTTTTAATATCAATGAACCAGTGATCTTCGGGGCACCGATCGTCTACAATCCGTATTTGATCATCCCCTTTATCATAACCCCTTTGATCAACGTCACGATTGCTTACTTTGCTAGCTCATTTGGCTTTGTCGATAAAGTCATTACGGGCATTCCCTGGATCTCGCCAGTCGGAATTGGGGCGTTTTTAGGAACCGGCGGTGATTTCCGAGCCATCCTGATCGCTTTGATCAACTTAGGGGTTTCCATTCTCTGCTATTATCCATTCTTTAAGATGTACGATGGCAAACTCTACACGGAACAACTTGCCAATCACGCATAAATAGGAAAAAACAGCAAAACGCCCGTTGATGGACTTCTAGTGAAGTGCCAACAATGGGCGTTTTTGCTAGTGCAAATAGTGGTCACGTATGCAAAGACTGTTGATACAAGACACAATCATCGCAATCTTTGCGGGTTGGTTTGGCTTGCTGGGGTGTTTCTTTGTGTAATGGCAAAAGCATACGCAACCCGTTTAAGATAACTAATATCGTGCTTCCTTCATGACCCACGACCCCTAGAGGCAGCGTGAGAAATTCAAGGAAGTTTGAAGCAATCAGCAACAAGATGACACTGATAGAAAAGACGATGTTTTGTTTGATGATCCGCTGTAATTTTTTAGCCAAACGGTGACTGTCGACCAAGCGCAGCAAATCATTTTTCATCAAGACGATGTCCGCCACATCCATTGCGACGTCGGTTCCTTCGCCCATCGCGATCCCCACACTTGCGGTCGCTAAGGCGGGGGCATCATTGATCCCATCACCGACCATCGCATTGATTTTGTAGGTTTCTTTCATTTCTTTGATCCGAGTGGTTTTCTCATCAGGCAGGCAATCACTTTCGTAGTCAGACAAGCCGATTTCTGCTGCGATCACTTTAGCAGTACCTAAATGATCACCCGTCAGCATCGTCGTATGAATCCCCTGCTCATTGAAGTAGGCAAGACTCTCGCGAGCTTCAGGACGGGGCTGATCCAATAGCGCTAAATACCCTGCTAACACACGGTCACGATTGATATAAATCAAGGTTTTTCCAGTTGCTTTCAATTCTTGGATGCGGGTTTGCTCACTGGCGGCAACAGAGGTTAGATCGACTTCTTTTCCAATCGTCCAATGGGCAGCTTGGTAAGTGGCGGCTAGACCGACCCCCGCTTGTTCTTCCACGGCTAATTCCAACGGCTTTTCATCATGAAAATACGCCAAGATCGCTTCAGCCAGTGGGTGATTTGATTGTTTTTCCATCCCGACGATCAGTTGGGGAATAAAGGGTTCATCCAGCAACAGATGGACATCAGTGACAGCAGGTTTGCCACGAGTCAGCGTTCCGGTTTTGTCAAAAGCGATCGCTTTGACATTGGCAAAGGCATCTAAGGCTTGTCCGCCTTTGCATAAAACGCCTAAACGAGCAGCGTGAGAAATGGCTGCTAAGGTCGCAGGAGTAGCAGAGGCGACTAAAGCACAAGGAGATGCCACCACCAGTAAGACCATGCCGCGATAAAAGCTTTCTTGGAACCCCCAATTCGTGAAAAACGTACACAAAACGATCATTAGCGGGACGGCGATCAAGACGATCGGCACATAGATCCGTTCGATTTTCTCTATCAGGGTCGCCGTTTGACTTGGCATTTGCTGTGCTTCTTCCACCAATTGAATGATTTTTGCAAAGCGGGTGTTTTCACTCGTTTGGGTAACTTCAATGTACAATGGCTGACCGAGGTTGATGGTTCCGCCAAAGACTTCACTGCCTAAACGTTTCTCGACAGGAATGGATTCGCCACTGATGGCCGCCTCATCAACGCTGCTGTTTCCTTGGATCACGATACCGTCGATCGGGATCGCACTGCCTTTTGCCACCATAATCGTATCTTTTAACTGAAGGGCTTCTACTGGTACTTCGACGAGCTCGCCACTTTCAATCATTTTTAAGGCAGTCGTTGGTTGCAGTGCCATTAATGAACTAATTTCTCGCGTACTTTTGTTGGTCGTATATTCCTCAAGGGCACCGCTCAAACAAAAGATAAAGGTCAACATCGCCCCTTCAAACCAATGACCAATGATACA
Source organism: Candidatus Enterococcus avicola (assembly GCF_047470845.1). Lineage (NCBI taxonomy): Bacteria > Bacillati > Bacillota > Bacilli > Lactobacillales > Enterococcaceae > Enterococcus > Candidatus Enterococcus avicola. The sequence continues at coordinate 222,632 of NZ_JBLGTY010000002.1, forward strand.
GGCACCGATGGCGGCTAATGCCATCAATAGATCGACGTTCAACCGTTTGTCGTGCACCAATTCTTGCGTGCCTTCCCAGGTTTGTTTCCAACCACCAGCAAGAATCGCTAACAGATAAGGGACAAAGCTGTAAGGAATGGAAAAAGATGCCATAAGAAAGCCAGTTGCCATCAAAAGCAAACAAGCGATCGTTGAAAAAACAGCCGACGATTCTGATTTGCTCATAAGAAACGCCTCCTTTTGAATGTAGTCTAGGAATGAAAAAACCGATCCTTTTCTCAAGAAATAATCGATTGTTCCTCCCTCAACTTGAGCATAGCACATTCGAAAACAAGATGGTAAAAAAACAACGTACCTGATAATGAAAGTGATTATCAAGTAGCGATTAAATAACATTGATATCCAAATGTTAAATGGAGAATTCTCTATTATAAAGAAAAGCGCACAAAAAAAGCAGTACAATAAAAAACGAATTATACTGCTTTTACTTATTTGATGTGGTAGTCAGCGATTGGATCGCTTAACGCAAACTATACTTTGCTAAGGGAATCTGACGTGCTTCACACCACTCTTTGACAGCACCAGAAAAAATCAGCTGGACCTTGGTAAGGTCTTTGGTACTTGTCTGTCCTGCCATTGTGTAGAGCAGCTGCAGCTGTTCCTTCCATGATTGTAAGGTGGCGATAGTTTCTTCTTTGCCTTTTGACAAAAGCAGCACGAGGATCGTGGCGGATAGTCCTACGCTATTTGCACCAAGGCAAAGTGCTTTGAAGATATCGTAAGCATCCCGAACCCCGCCTGAAGCGATGCGGGTAAAGGGCTGTTGGAGCTCATTTGCTTCCAGCAAGGAAATCACGGTGGATTGACCAAAGGTGTCTAAATACGCCAATTCACGTTTTTTTCGACGAGCATTTTCGATTTGAGTAAAACTTGTGCCGCCGCTGCCAGCAACATCAATCGTTTGTACGCCGATCGCCAGTAACTGCTGGATCGTTTCACGGGACATCCCAAAGCCGACCTCTTTTACGACAACCGGAACGGCAACAGAAGCCATCGTTTTTTCCAATAAGGACAGCCATTGGCTGAATTGACGATCGCCTTCGGGCATCACTAATTCTTGCGGTGCATTCAGATGGATCTGCAAGGCATCGGCACCAAACAGTTCCACTGCCCGCTGTGCATTTTCAATGGGACTACCCGCGCCAATATTGGCTAATAAGAAGCCGTCAGGATTGGCTTTACGGACGATACGGAAAGAATCGGCGACACTTGGGTCTTTTAAGGCAGCCGAAACGGAGCCGGTTGCCATCATCAAATCACAGGCTTGTGCGATCTCTGCTAACTCTTGATTGATTTTTAAGGTTTTTTCACTGCCGCCGGTCATGGCATTGATGAAAAAAGGGCTGGAAAATGAGCGGTCAAAGACAGTCGTCGCAATTGACACATCAGCCACGTCAATTTGTGGAAACGACTGGTGAACCAAGCGAACTGCATCAAAATCGTTGCTGTGTTCTTTATGGAACGCTTTTGCTAAGGAAACATGTTCATCTTTTCGATTCATGATAGGTCCTCCCGGTAATGGTAAACGTGCAGCGGCAAGGGGGTGATCTCGGCTTTTTCCCACGCACTCATCAATGGTAAAATACCGGTTTTTTGGTCAACGATCACGATACCGCAATCGCCGCCGCCGGCACCGGAAGATTTGGCTGCACCACAATAATTTTCTGCTAGATCACAAAGCTTTTTAAGTGCTGGAGTTTCAATCGGCACACCAGTCAGTGCGGACAACTCCCGCAGGAGCTTTCGATTTTCCGTGATCATTTTTTTGATCGTGCGACTGTCTTCATTTAAGAAGCCGTCGATCAATCGATTGACGCAGTCTTTGCTGGCTGCTAAAAAGGCCGCATAGGCGTTTTCTTTTTCTTCTTTGGATTGATAGACTTGATCCACTAAATCAGAGGTGGAAGCAGGAGAGCCTGTCCAGCCAATCAATAGTCGAAGAGATTTCGGAACCGTCAAGGGACGGATCGATAATCCTGGCCAATCGAAAGCGATCAATTCTGTTAAGGTATGGTCTTTTTGTTTGGCTAAGACCCAGTCGTGATCGAAGGTTGAAAAAGCGATCCAGCCGCCATAGCAAGAGGCCGCAATATCACCGCACGACCCATTGCCTTGAACAGCGAGATGGGCAAGAGCCGCAATTTTGAATTGGGTCAACCGATCCATGTCCATTTGATAGTACAGATTCAATGCTTTGACCGTGGCAACAGTCACGGCACCACTAGAACCGAGGCCATATTTGCGACCATTCGAGTTATCCAGTTCACTGGTCACTTTTAAATCGTAAAAGGAAAGGGGGATGCCTTTTTCTTGGGCATATTTTTCCGTCAGACGAATGGCTGCCAAAATATAGTGGAACGGGTTATCTCGGTGGTCTAAGACTAATTCGCCTTTGCGACGCGTCCAGCGAATCGGCAGGTCGCTGTATTGGGCAGACTGGATGCTGCCGTTTTTACGGGCCTCTTCAACAGTGACCGTGATAAATTGGTCAACGGCAACGATGATTGCAGGATGACCAGGTTCGACAACGGCGTATTCACCAGCAATAAATAGTTTTCCAGGAACGGATAGTTCAATCATTTCGACACTCCTAATCGATGGCTTCTTAATGGCTTCTTAGTTGATGGGGGAAGATTCTTCCACCGGTAAAAAGGCTAATCCTTTGCCCGCATGAGCAGTTACTAATTGTTCTGAGGCAAAGTGAGCACTTAATTCACGTAAAATCGTTTGTTCTTCTTGTTTTTGGCATAAAACTTTGACATTGGGACCAGCATCCATCGTGAAATAGCAAGCCAATCCTTTTTTTCGCAGCATTCGGACACATTCCATAGCTCGTAAAGATTCAGAAGACCAATAAGTAAAAGGTGGTTCGGCGGCTAAGGTCGTTCCATGCATTTTCAAGGCGTTGGCCTCGGTCGTTTCACCTAAAGCAGTAAAGTCTTTTTCGGCAATCGCTTGTTTCATTTTCACTAGATCGCTCGCAGTGGCAGAAAGCCAGCCTGGATAAAAGCTCGAGGTTTCAACGGTTCGGCGCATCCCCTCACGACTGGAGACTTCTTTGGCTTGTGCGTTGATCAAAATAAAGATCATACTCAATTCTTCTTCCCAGCCATTCGACGGCACTTGGGTGGCAAAAGAAGTCTCATCGGTGCCTTGATGCCATTCAGCAAAGCCACCGTAGATACTCCGACAAGCCGAACCAGAACCGCGACGGGCCAAACGGGATAACGCTTGCTCCGACAAGTTTAAGTCCAGTGCTTCACTACAGGCACCCGCCAATGCCGCTAATCCGCTGGCAGAAGAGGCAAGTCCAGCAGCGGTTGGGACGAAGTTTTGACTTTCCACCGTGGCATACCACGGGCAGTCCGCTTTTTTTCGTACCAGATCCAAAAAGTCCGCAACTTTTTTTGTGGCAGCGTCTGTTTGCACCACACCATCCAATGTAAAGCGATCTTGCGTAAAATCGGGTGAAAAAGCCACCGTTGTTTCTGTGTAAAAAGCATCGAGGGTCAGGGACAAACTATTGTTCATCGGTAAAATGAAGGTTTCGTCTTGTTTTCCCCAATACTTGATCAATGCGATATTCGTGTAGGCACGAGCCTTTCCCTTATACATGTTCATAAACTCCTAATCCTTGTATCCATGCCGCACGAGCGCCATCGGACAATAAAATACGGCTGATATTTTCAGCCTGTTCCTTCGTTTTGGTTAGTGCGATCATACAGCCGCCTCGGCCCCCGCCGGTCAGCTTCGCCCCATAAGCCCCGTGTGCCAATGCTGAGGAAACCAACTGATCCAGTTGCTGATTGCTGACCCCTAACTGCTGCAGTGCCTGATGGGCATTGTTCATGCTTTCGCCTAATATTTCTAATTGATTGGCTATAATTGCCTCTTTGGCTCTTTTGGTTTCGATCCCTAAACGCTGGATCGCTTGACTGGCCAGCTGCTTGCTGGTTTCAAAAAGATGGGCGACACTTTTGACAGCTTCTCTCGTTTGCCCTTTGATACCAGTATCAGCGACGAGCAAATAACCGTCGATCGTGAGGGGAAACGAAGTGATGGGATGCCCTTTGATAAAGTAAATGGCATCCGTCCCACTGGCTGCCGCAGCATCGATCCCGCTAGGATTGCCGTGAGCGATTTTTTCAGAAAAGTTGACATAGGTCATCAATTCTTCTTTTGTAAAGTCTTTTTTGATCCAATCAAAAAAAGCGCGAGTCAGTGCAACAGCGACCGCCGCGCTAGAACCCATTCCCCGTTCAGAAGGGATGGTGCTGACGATGGAGGTTGCAAAAGGACCCGTGTGGAAATCTTGTTGCAGACGATGCAGCAAGTCTTTGACATTTTTTAAGTGGCTGGGGACTTCTTCAAGCAGACCGTGATAGTAACTTGAAATCAAGGTGTTTGTTTCATTTGCTGTGATCTCGACTTGTACTTTTGCTCCCGCAAAAGGGAAAGCAATTGCTGGTTCACCGTAAACAACTGAATGTTCACCCATTAAGATGATTTTTCCTGTAGCTATGCCAGTACCAATTGACATTATTTTCCTCATTTCTCTAGGGAGCTTACCCCACATGATTCATTTATCGTTTGTCAGTCAATTGTAACTATCTCCTGACAAAAACACAATTTAATTAAAGATCCTTTCCTATTTTACTAGAAGAAGGCTCTTTCGTTAAGCATTCCGTATGAGATTTCAAAAAAAAGCAAAAATCTTTAAACTTTTATTGAAAAACTTCTTGATCTGTGCTTCGAAAGTTTCAGTTGACGGCACAAGATATAGTGTTGTATAGTTGATATCGCAAATGCAACATACAATATTTAGTGATGAGTGAGTTGGGGGATATGAGCGTGATCGTATTAGCAGGAACGATTGGTGCCGGTAAATCAAGTTTGACCGCATTGATCGCCAATCATTTTGGCAGTCAAGCCTTTTATGAATCGATCGATGACAATGAAGTGTTACCATTATTTTATGCAGATCCAAATAAATATGCGTTTTTACTGCAAATCTATTTCTTAAATAAACGATTTGAAAGTATCAAGCAAGCTATGAAAGACGACAATAACGTCTTGGACCGTTCCATTTATGAGGATTCACTGTTGTTCCATTTAAATGCGGACCTTGGGCGAGCAACCGATACCGAAGTCAAAGTCTATGATGAATTGTTAGCCAATATGTTGGAAGAGCTGCCGTATGCAGCCCACAAAAAGCATCCAGATCTTTTGGTGCATATTCGCGTTTCTTTTGAAACGATGCTAGAGCGTATTGAAAAACGTGGGCGGGAATATGAGCAGTTGACCTTTGATCCTTCGTTATACGACTACTACAAAGAGTTGAACAAACGCTACGATCAATGGTACGAAGAATACAATGAGAGTCCAAAGATCCAGATCGATGGCGATCAATTCAATTTTGTCGAAGACCCGCAAGCGGCACAGGCCGTTTTAACAATGGTGGAAGATGCTTTGAAAGACGCCCGCAAATAGCAATAGCCGATACAGCCAGAAAAGTCCTTTGATTGGGCTTCTGGCTGTTTTCTTTTATAATAGAAGAAAGCAAGAGTGGAGGATGGACTGTGGAAAACAAACATGTCTTTTATGATGGAAACTATGAATGGATTCAAGTCGACCAGCAAGACGCAAAAAGCGTGATGGCACTACAAAAAACAATATCATCTGTCGGATGAGATGCTTACGTATTCTCTAGATAAAAACGAACGCGCACGAGTCGAATACGATGCCGAAGAAGAAGCATTGCTGCTGGTTTTCAACGTACCTCAGCAAGAAAAGCGAGACAATCATTTTGAGACCAGCCCAATGACGTTTATTTTAAAAAAGAAGCAGATCTTTACTTTTGCCTCCCATGATACCCGTTATGTGATTCCGATGATGGAGCGCTTGATCCTGCAAAAGCCGCAGCAAACACCGCTGCACTTTTTGTTTCAAAGCTTATTCTTGATTTCAGGCACGTTTTTTCCGCTAGTCGAAGAAGTCAATAGTGAACGGATTCGCTTGAATCAGCGACTACGGGAAAAAACCACCAATAAAAACCTGCTGCAAATGTCCGATTTGGAAGTCGGTTTAGTCTTTTTAGTGTCTGCCACGAAACAAAATGCGGTCCTCTTGGAGCAGATCAAAGCGTTATCCATTTATCGCTTGATGGATGATGACGAGCGGGAACAGCTGGATGATGCCCTGATCGAAGCCAAACAGGCAGTGGAAATGACGTTGCTGGCTTTTCAAATTTTAGAGCAACTATCTGGAACCTATAATAATCTGTTAAACAATAACTTGAATGATACCATGAAGTTTTTGACCGTTTGGTCTCTCTTATTGACTGTGCCTTCCATCGTCACCAGTTTCTTTGGCATGAATGTTCCACTGCCTTTTACCAATAGTATTTTCGGTTGGGGGATAGCCTTATTGATCAGTTTAGTGTTATCCATCTGGATGTTGATTGCTTTATGGCGCAGAATTCGTTAATCGATCACCAAACCTAGACCGGCGGCGATGACCAAGGCTTGTTCTTGATCGACCGTTAGCCCCCGCAATTGTTCAAAGGACAACGCGATCTTTTGAAATTGATTGGTCCGAAAATCTAAAGTTGCTAATTTTGTGTGAAACCAGTTGCTATTGTTCAACTGGTTTTCTTGTAGCGTCAAGTGTTTCCAATCCATTTCATAAAACTCACTGTCGTTTAGTTGGCACTGACGAAACAGCATCGTCCGTAAATTGGTGTTGCTAAAAGAAGCAAAGTTCGCCACGCAATCTTCAAAGGTGCAGTCACGGAAATAGCTTTCCGCAAAATTGGTGCCGGTCAATTTGCATTGTTTAAAGTGAACCCGATGAAAGCTGGCGCCAAAACATTCCAGATTAGAAAAATCGCAATTCTCAAAAAGAACGTTTTGGCATTCCCATTGACTCAAGCGTGTTTTTTGCATCGTCGCCTTCTTGAAATGACATTGCTTCAAGATGAGATTTTTGCAAGCATCATAGCTATAGTCACCGCCTTCGAAGAAAGCACCTTCGAAAAGCAGTTCTTCTTCTAAATAAAAATCCTGTGGCTCTAATGCCGACAATAAGGGCGGTAGTGGCAATACGATTTTTTTCTTCATCAAGATCCCATCCTATCTGTTTTTCTCTTCAGTATAACACGGCGAATCGCTGCCGCAATAGGTACGAAAAAGCAGTAGAATATTGTGAAATTTATTCAATCGGTTTGCAGAATGCTTTTATAACAAGGAAAACCCTTAGGTTTAAATACATAATTTTTCACAATCTTTTTGCTTGCAAGACGAAAATAATTTTGATATAGAAACTTGATTCGCTGAAAGTGACGTATATCAACGAAAAACTGTCATAAATTTTTAAAATCGCGAAAAAGTTGATAGTTTTCAAATTCACAAGCAAGCTATAATGACAATGTAAACAAAAGGAGGAAATTTTCCATGACAAAAACAGTTATTATCGGTGCAAACCACGCGGGGATTGCTGCTGCCAATACACTATTAGATAACTACAAAGACCAAGAGGTCGTAATGATCGACCGTAATACAAACTTAAGCTACCTAGGTTGTGGGACTGCTTTATGGGTTGGACGTCAAATCGATTCATACGAAGGCTTGTTCTATACAAAACGTGAAGATTTTGAAGCAAAAGGTGCAAAAATCCATATGGAAACAGTGGTTGATCATATCGATTTTGAGAAAAAAGAAGTGCACGCTGTAACCAATGATGGTGAAACGATCGTTGAATCTTATGATAAAGTTGTCATCGCAACTGGTTCTGTACCGATTTCACCAAAAGTACCTGGACGTGACTTGAAAAACATCCATTTCTTGAAAAAATTCCAAGACGGACAAACGGTTGATAAAGAGTTAGCATCAGAAGACGTGAAAAACGTTGCCGTTATCGGTGCTGGTTACATCGGTGTTGAAATTGCTGAAGCAGCAAAACGCCGTGGCAAAAATGTGTTGCTTTTTGATGCAGCGACACGGGCATTGCCAAACTACTATGACAAATGGTTTACAGAAGATATGGACAAAAACTTAGCTGACAATGGCATTGAATTGCATTTCGGTGAATTAGCACGTGAATACAAAGGAACAGAGAAAGTAGAAGCAGTTGTAACAGACAACGGCGAATACCCAGTTGATCTAGTGATCAACGCGATCGGTTTCTTACCAAACAACGAGCTAGGCAAAGATCATTTGGAATTGTTTGCTAACGGCGCGTACTTAGTGGACCGCCATCAACGGACAAGCGATGCAGATGTTTACGCAGTCGGTGACTGTGCAACGGTGTACTCAAATGCTTTGCAACAAACAACGTATATCGCATTAGCAACGAATGCCGTACGTTCAGGGATCGTCGCTGCCCATAATATCGGCGGAACGTCTCTAGAATCAACAGGTGTTCAAGGATCAAACGGGATTTCGATCTTCGGCTACAACATGGTTTCAACTGGCTTGTCAGTCGAAGCTGCCGAACGTAATGGCATGAAAGTGAAATACTCTGATTACGAAGATACCCAAAAACCAGGCTTCATGAAAGAAAATGCGACAGTTAAGATCCGCATCGTCTATGAAGAAGAAACACGCCGCATCGTTGGTGCACAAATGGCGTCACGTACATCTGAAATCGCAATGGGCATCCACATGTTCTCACTAGCGATCGAAGAAGGCGTAACGATCGACAAGATGAAGCTATTAGATATCTTCTTCTTGCCTCACTTCAACCAACCATACAACTACATCACGATGGCTGCATTGAAAGCAGAATAAGAAACACGAAAGTCGGAGCGTATGCTCCGGCTTTTTTTTGAAACAATCATGAAAACCGTTGACAATAAGAGAAAAAAGCAGTATACTATAAAAGTTGAGAAATAAAAGCAGAAGCACCCGCTTCTCGCCTGAGTGAAGATATCGCTGGGCAGAATAGGATTCCTACCATTTATTTGTGTGGAGTACGTGCGGGTTCGTGAAGAACTCGTTTTTTTATTGTCTGATTTCGAATCGACAAGCTTTTCTTTCTCTCAAAAAACTCGGAGGTGAATGACCATAGCAAAGGATATGATGGTAAACGACGGCATTCGTGCACGTGAATTGCGTTTGATTGATCAAAACGGCGAACAACTTGGTGTAAAGAGTAAAGCTGAAGCATTGCAAATTGCAGAACGAGCAAACCTTGATGTGGTATTGGTGGCACCAAATGCTAAGCCGCCAGTAGCAAGAATTATGGATTACGGGAAATTCCGCTTTGAGCAACAGAAAAAAGACCGTGAAGCTCGTAAGAAACAAAAAGTAATCAACATTAAAGAGGTTCGTTTAAGTCCAACGATCGACGTCAATGATTTCAACACAAAATTGCGTAATGCACGTAAATTCCTTGAAAAAGGGGACAAAGTGAAAGCTTCGATCCGTTTCAAAGGCCGTGCCATTACCCATAAAGAAATTGGTCAGAAAGTGTTAGATCGTTTGGCGGAAGAAACTGCTGATTTGGCAACTGTTGAGCAAAAGCCAAAAATGGATGGCCGCAGTATGTTCTTAGTATTAGCACCAAAAAACGATAAATAATGACTCACTGAGTTTCAGTTTAAAGTCAGATAACGAAAGATTTTGAGGAGGAAATTAGTTATGCCAAAACAAAAAACACACCGCGGATTAGCAAAACGCGTAAAACGCACTGGCGGCGGCGGATTGAAACGCTTCCGTGCCTTTACCAGTCACCGTTTCCACGGCAAAACAAAAAAACAACGTCGTCAATTGCGTAAAGCTTCAATGGTTTCAGCTGGCGATTACAAACGTATCCGTCAACAACTAGCACGCATGAAATAATTGCGTAACCCAAGCTTCACGTATACAAACAATTATCGATTTTCATATTAGGAGGAATTATACATGGCACGTGTTAAAGGTGGAACAGTAACTCGTAAACGTCGTAAAAAAGTGCTTAAATTAGCAAAAGGTTACTACGGTTCTAAACACACTCTATTTAAAACAGCAAAAGAACAAGTAATGAATTCATACAACTACGCATACCGCGATCGTCGTCAAAAGAAACGCGACTTCCGCAAATTGTGGATCGCTCGTATCAACGCAGCGGCTCGTATGAATGGCTTAAGCTACTCAAAATTGATGCACGGCTTGAAATTAGCTGAAATCGACATCAACCGCAAAATGTTAGCTGACTTGGCTGTAAACGATGCAACAGCATTTACTGCATTAGCTGACCAAGCAAAAGACGCTTTAAACAAATAATCAATCGTTGGCAACAACGTTAGCCCCGCTCTTTGAGCGGGGTTTTTTTTCTCGATGACCGAAGAATGGTTTCTCACTATCTTTCATATGTTTCTTTCCATTAAACGAAAAATAGATTATACTTTTGAAAGCGTTTGTTTTATTTATCTTACGATTTTTCCACGAACACTGCAGCAAAAGGAGCATACGATGGCAATTGATTTATGGCGGCATTTTAAAAAAGGATTGACGGTATATGTTGGGATTGGAATTGCGGTCTCATTTTTGAGTGCCGCGAATGTTTTTTATTTTCAAAAACTACTCGATTCATTTGGCAAGACACTTGATTGGCCAGTCGTTTTTATCTATGGGTTAACGCTAGTACTGGTACCGATTTTGTCCTATCTTGAGCAGAAACCAAAAATAACATTGCACAACAGCATGTATTTCTATCTCAAAGAACAAGCTTTAGTAAAAATCAGCAAGATTGCCTATTCCGAGTACTTGCAGATCGGCTCTGGAGCACTCTTACAGAAAACTGAAGCGGGAGCAGCGGCTGGCAGAAATATCCATTTGAATTTTTATGGACGCTTGTTTAAAGAATTGCTTCCCGAAACACTGTTTAACTTAGCTTTTATTGCTATGATCGATAAAAGATTGATTCCAGCGATCCTTGTGGGCTATCTAGTGGTGTTTATTGTGACCAATCTGCTTTTGAAAGTTTTACGCTCTCTCAAAGAACGTGCGCTAGTTTCAGAAGAAGCCATGAATAGCACCTTTATTCGCGGACTAACGGAAATGGTCACGTTTCGGATCAATAAGCGGTTTGAAAAAGAGATCGCACAATATAAAAACATGTCTGCTGACACAACAGAACGCTTGACGAAAATGACGATGATCCATGAGTTTTTCTTTGGTTTTTTTGCAGTCTTAGTCGCATTGATCAAAGTCGTAATTGTGGTATTGGCATTTACAAATCAGATTACGGTCAGCCTGGGCGGTTTAGCAGCATTGATTATTTATGTGGATCGAATCTACACGCCTGTTGCAATATTTAACGTGATTTTTGTTCAATACAACTTAGATAAAGTTGCCTTTGAACGGTTAAACGAATTTTTCTATCTGCCAGAGGACAAAGCATTAACACAAGGCGATGCTTTGTCTGAGACCATCAACTGCATCACAGTTAAGGATCTATCCGTCACACTTCAAGAAAAGCAAATCTTAACCAATAGGACACTGGAGCTGAAGAGGGGAGCGATTTATGGGTTAGTAGGAGAAAGCGGCGCAGGAAAATCAACGCTGGTCAAAACGATTTTAGGCTTGTATCAGCCGACGACCGGTGCGATTCTGATCAATCACAAAAATTTAGCTGCTTACAACTTAAATGATTTCTATGAGCATATCTTTTATCTATCGCAAGATGCCCCAATCTTCCAAGGAACGCTGAAAGAGAATATTATTTTTGATAAGGAAATCGCAGATGAGGAAATCATAGCGGTATTAGAAAAATGTCAATTAGGCGCATTCTATCAGGCACTCAAGGGAGGACTATTTGCTGAAATTGGAGAAAAAGGAGCCAACCTTTCTGGTGGGGAAAAACAGCGAATCGCTTTTGCCCGATTGTTTTTCTCAGACGCAGAAGTCATTGTTCTTGATGAAGCCACATCTGCTTTAGACGAAACAACAGAAGAAAAGCTTTTTGCAGCGATCAAAGACCAATTGAAAAATAAACTAGTCATTATGATCACCCATCGCCCGCAAAATTTGATTTATGCGGATGAGATCATTGAATTGAAAAAAACACAGGTTGTAGCGGCTTCATCATAAAAGCAGCTGCACCCTGTATTTTTTGTCAACGCATCAGTAAATGCGGCAGTGTACTAAGCCATGCGATGATGCCGACGATCAAGGTAAAGACCACGACGATGACTGCTGTTGAAAGGAAATCTTTTTTGACGTCGCGCTTTATCCTAATGGCATCGAGGTCTTGATTTTCCATGAAGGCAACGATCTCTTTATACGTTTTGATATTTTGGGTTTTCTTGATTTTTTCGATCTTTAATGCGGCATACATGGAGACGAGCCAAAAACATAGAGGCGGGACAATCCACCAGTGTCCTGGTAAAAAGAGAGCAGGCCCAACAGATATTGCGGCCAACAATGTAAAGACCAACATTATTTTCGTGTAGTGATCCATTGCTGTTTTCTCAATCGTTTCTTTCATTTGTTCAACATCCCCTTTGACTAATTCATCTAAAGAAACATCAAATAGAACACTGAGCAATAATAAATTGTGAACATCAGGATAGCTTTTTTCATTCTCCCAATTGGAGATCGTTTGTCGGGAGACATAGAGTTTTTCTGCCAGCCCTTCCTGAGAGAGGCTTAATCGTTCCCGATGTTTTTTTATTTGTTTGCTTAAGTTCATTTTATCCGCTCCTTCTACCATTAGTTTAGGCCAATGTCTGCATTCTAACGATCAAATGTCTTTGACAATACCTTGAAATCAAGTGTCAAAATGTTTTTACAGTTGGGTTTGGGGTGTTTACATAGCAGTACAGCGTTGATTTTCTTCCGTGAACAAGCGACGGTCAGCTTGCTTATTGTTTTTTATAGACATACCTGCTGGTTTCTAAAAAAAGAAAAAAGATGGCGATTCTTTGCTGATTTTAAGTGTTTGTCCTTGTCTATTATTCATTAATTTCGCAAAGATGGGAAGAGGAGGAAACAACTAAACGTGTGAAAGATTCATTTTTCCATTAGTGGATCTTTAAAGGTACCTGTGTGTTGAAATGGAGCCATTCAGAAGACACCTCTATTTGTTGGTTCTGTTTTAGAAGAAAATCGACTGTTGGTAAGCATATCTCCCCATAAAAACGTCTGCTTTGTGCTATACTGAGGCTTTGTAAAAATAAGTTTGTACAAGCAAGCAGCAACGGTTTTTTCATTGATTGCTTGCAAGAAGGAGCGTATACGCAGTGAAAAAACTAAAGGTTCAAGATTTAATTGCAGTAGGGATCTATACAGCGATCTATTTTCTTTTAATGAGCGTCTGTCTATTGATTTTGCGTTTTGTGATCCCAGGTTTTCATAATTTATTTATTCCAGCAGTCACCGCTTTGTTTTCTGGCATTATCTATCTGATTTTATTGAATAAAGTACCGAAATTTGGCGCAATCACCATTATGGGTACCGTGGTAGGGCTCTTTTTTTTGATTTCAGGACATTTTCCATTGGCCTTTTTGCCCAATATGATTTGTGCCTTAGCAGCTGATTTGATCCAATACAAAACAAAGCTCAAAGGAAACGTTCGCGTACTGGCGAGTTATATCGTCTTTAGTTTTGGCTTGATGGGTCCGATCTTACCCCTGTGGTTTATGAAAAATGCCTACATCGATTCATTAGTGGCTCGTGGAAAAGATGAAACCTACATTGCCGGCGTGTTTGCTCATACCTCCAATTTGATGTTAGGGCTTTGTGCATTGGCGGTTTTGATTGGTGCGGTGGCTGGTTTAGGTATCGGCAGTCGCTTGATGGAAAAACATTTTCAACCAACGATCCAATCGCATAAAGGGTGAGGAATGTGTCGAAAACAAGGTTTGATCCCCGCAGCAAATTAGCGGTGATTCTCTTTGCTAGTTTTACTATGATGGTGACCATCAGCTGGATCGATGAGTTTGCCTTTGTCACTTTCTTGCTGCTGCTATTTATAGTCAGCGGCTTTTGGAAAAAAGGCTTGCTGCTCTATGGCGTGTTTGTCTTGCTGACAATGGCAGATAGTTTTTTGTTTCGCCAAGGCAACCACGTACTAATCGTGTTGCTGGATTTCTTTTCCGTCGGTTATCGCCGCTTATTGCCAACGATCATGGCGGCGGCTTTTGCCATTAGCGGGACGAAAAACAGTGAGTGGATGGCTGCGCTGCAAAAAATGCACGTGCCCAACGTATTATTAGTCCCGCTGGCAGTCTTATTTCGTTTTTTTCCCACACTGGTACAAGATTTCAAAAGTATTCGCCAAGCGATGCGCTTTCGCGGCATCTCGCTGTCGGCAGGATCGATCTTGCTTCATCCGCTGCAAAGTGCGGAGTATTTTTTGATCCCATTACTGATGTCGGCTGAAAAGACCGCAACCGAGCTGTCGGCTACGGCGCTGGTTCGCGGGTTAGCATCTGAAACTCCCCATACCACCGTCCACGAACTGAAGCTGCGCTGGTGGGATGGCTTGGTCTTTTTAGCATTAGGCGGCTTTATCGTGAAAAGGATGTGGCTTGGATGATCACACTAGAACAAGTGTCAGTGAAACGAGAAAATCGGACCGTATTATCTGAGCTCTCTTTGACGGTCGCAGCTGGGGAAGTCATCGTTTTGTGCGGCGCTAGCGGCAGCGGAAAATCGACCTTGCTCAATGTTTTGAATGGCTTGATCCCTGAGCTGTATCCCGCCGAAGTGCAAGGAAAGATCCGTGTCGGAGAAACAGACTTGCCAGTTGCCGATTTCTCCCATTATGCCCAGACGATTGGCGTCGTCTTTCAAAACCCCAAGACGCAATTTTTCACCACGGATGTCTATTCGGAGTTGGCTTTTTCGATGGAAAATGCGGGCGTCGCACCAGAAAACATTCGGCAGCGAATCACCGAAGTAGCCCAGCAGTTTTCCCTGACCCCGTTGCTTGATGCTAGTGTCTTTGACCTATCTGGTGGGGAGAAGCAGCTGATTGCTCTCGCTGCAGCCACGATGTTGCCCCATGATGTGTTCTTATTGGATGAGCCTTCCAGTAATTTGGATCAAGACGCGATCCAAAAGTTGACTCAAGGATTGGCTTCTTTAAAACAACAAGGGAAAACCATTGTGATCGCCGAACACCGCTTGGCGTATTTGGCGCCACTGGCAGATCGCTTCTGTCTATTAGAAGCAGGACGATTGCGGGCGTCTTATCCAGCAGCTCAGCTTTTGTCACTGCCCGAGGAGGCAATTCACGAGTTGGGATTGCGAAAAGTAGGCGAGGCGGCATTGGAAATTCAGCACTGCCGAGAATCTTTGCCAGAAAAGTCTGGATTAAGGGCAACGCATCTGCAGATCAAGCAATCGAAACGCTCAGCAAACAGCAGAAATTGGGCGCTCAACTTGCCTGAATTACAATTGCCGACGAAGCAAGCTGTGGGGATCGTTGGACCAAATGGTGCTGGCAAAAGTACGTTGGTGCAAGTCCTGTCAGGATTGAAAAAATGCCCAGAAGCAGTATTTGCCATCAATGGACAAAAGCGGACCCAAAAGCAGTTGCTGCAGGAAAGCTTTCTTGTGATGCAGGATGTCAACTTGCAGCTGTTTTTTGAAACGGTGGAAAAAGAGCTGCTGATCAAAGCCCAAAACCAAGCTCGTTTTGAAGAAATTGTCTCATTGTTGCACTTAACACCACTCCTTGCCCGACATCCGCAAAGCTTGTCGGGTGGGGAAAAACAACGAGTTGCCATCGGCAGTGCCCTGCTTTCTGGTAAACGCTTGTTGTTTTTCGATGAACCAACGAGTGGGTTAGATTTGCAGCAAATGGAAGAAGTCGCAAAACTGTTGCGAACAGTTGCCAAAGAAGTTGATTTATTAGCGGTGATCAGTCATGATCGTGAGTTTTTAGCTGAAACATGTCCTTACGTGCTTCAACTCGAAAAAGGAGAACTCGTTGGCACGTATCAGCTAGCAAAAAATATGGAATAAATGAAAGACGGAGTGGACCTTGGTTCATGCCGTCTTTTTTTGTTGAACATGAAAAAATCTTCATGATTTTTTTCTTTCAATCAGTTAGGAAGTTTCGAAAAAATCCGTTATGATAGAAGCAAAACAGGAGGAGGAGTGCATATGGCCTTGAAGATCATGCTAGTAGAAGACGAAGAAAGTTTAGCCAGTTTTATTCAGACCGAATTGACTTTTGAGGGATATGACACGGTCTGGGCCAAAGATGGGCAAGAGGCATTGACCTTGTTCAATCAGCAAGCAAATGCCTTTGATCTGATTTTATTGGATTGGATGCTGCCAATCTATGACGGCATCACAGTGGCGCGGCGGATACGTAAAGAAAGCGACATCCCGATTTTGATGATGACCGCCAGAAATCAAACCGCCGATGTGGTGACGGGGCTTGATGTCGGATTAGATGATTATTTAACGAAACCTTTTGAAATCGAAGAACTGTTTGCCAGAATTCGGGTGATCGAGCGACGGTTGCAACGAGAAGCCAAACAACAAAAGAACCAGCAAAACCAATTAGTGGCGGGGGAGCTGATGATGGACATCGCCAAGCACTTGGTTCAGGTTGCCGGTGAAACCATTGAGTTGACACCCAAAGAGTTTGGGATTTTATATGAATTGATGAAAGAACCCGAGGTAGTCAAAACGAGAGATGACCTGTTGAATGAGATTTGGGGCTATGAATACGACGGCCAAACGAATGTTGTAGATGTCTATATCCGCACACTGCGGAACAAGCTGGATGTTTGCGGCAAAGGCAAAATGATCGCAACCGTTCGTGGATTAGGCTATGTCTTGAGGACCGATCATGAAGAATAAATCAGCCAACCAACGTAGAAAAACAGCCCAATTTCAATTGACGAGCCGCTTTTCCTTGATTCTCTTTGGTCTGCTGATTCTCTTCAATCTGTTGTTTATTTTATTATCCGTAGGTTATTTGTTTGAACATATCGAAAATCGTGCCAGCAACATCCTTGAAGCCATCGAAAAAGGTGAGGCATCAGGGGATGCCTGGGACTTTCTCGTCAATGCCTATGTCTCGGCAGATGAAGAAGACGCCCTGCAAGTGATCTTAGCCGATGGCAGTGTCGTTTCATCAGAAGATGCGGAAGAGATTTTTGCCGATATCAATCAAGGGCGAGTGATTCCTTTTCTCGAAGACATCGTTTTTACAGAGGAGGGCATCTATTACACGAAAACCCAAGAAGTCGATGGGGATCAGGTGACGATCGCTATCAATGGGGAGGATAGTGTGGAATTAGCCTATGGCCTCTTTATGATCAGCAGTTTCTTGAATCTGATCGCTGTTGTCGTGGGCAGTCTGCTGATTTATTGGAGTGTCGGGAAATGGAGTCAGAAGCTTACGGGTATGGCGCAAGAAATTGCTGCCATTGAACAAAGTCGAACAGGAGAACTGACGGTTTCTGAAGAGCCCATCGAGATTCGTTCGGTGGCATTGGCCTTTAATAAATTATTGAAAGAACAGCGAGAGACGATCGAGCGGGAAAAACGGTTCGTTGCCGATGCTTCCCATGAGCTGCGAACACCTTTAGCTGCGATTCGCGGACATGTCCAATTGATCCAGCGGCGTGGAACCAAACATCCCGAAGTCATTCCTTCCTCAATGGCGTTTATCGACAAAGAGTCGAAGCGTTTGGAAACATTGAGCAATCAATTGTTGGACCTAGAAAAAAATCAATCCCAAGATGAAATGACCTTTGTTGATGTTTCCCAGATCGTCCGAGAAGAGTGTGAAAAACAAGCGACGATCGTTCCGCAATCGATTGAATATTTTGTGGAGAACCAATGTATGAAACGTGGGCATAAACGTGACTTCCAGCAAATCATCCAAAACCTGTTAGAAAATGCCGCGAAGTATTCACCTGCCGATCAGCCGATTCATGTGACCTTGACGCAAGAGCAGAGACAGATGTCTTTGACCGTCGCCGATTTTGGCATTGGGATTCCCGATGATAAGAAAGCCTTGATTTTCGAACGGTTCTATCGAGTAGAAGATTCTCGTTCCAGCCAGATTGCTGGTTCAGGCATCGGGCTTTCACTGGTAAAACAGCTGGCAGACAAGTATCATGCCAAAATTACCGTGACAGACAATCAACCGCAAGGCAGTATCTTTAAACTTGCCTTTCCAAATGAAAGAGAAAGATGAAGATTTTTTTAGATTTTCTTCAAGCATTTTTGATTCTTTTTCATGAGGAACTTGTTATTCTAAATATATAGAAAAAAGGAATACACAAACAATTGGAGGAATGAAACATGAAAAAAACAACTATTTTATTCGGAATTGCCGCATTAGGATTATTGGCAGGATGTACACAAAACAACACTGGAAATTCAGAACCTGCGCAAAACAGCAGCTCAAGCACAGCAGTTGCCTCATCAAGTGAAACAACGTCGTCACAAGCAACAGACAGCTCTTCAAGCAGTGCAGCGATCGCCAATGGCGGCTTACCTACGGTGACCGTAGAAGAAGCGATCCAAATATTCCAAGACAAATACCCAGATGCAGCGATCACTTCGATTGATTTGGATACTTCTTTTGGCAATTACTTCTACCAAGTAGAAGGCGTGGATGACACGAATGAGTTTGAATTAAAGATCGATGCAGAAACCAAAGAAACTTCTGAAGAAAGAACGGAAAAATTGGATGCCGATGAACAAAACGGTGTCAAAAAAGATGCCGATCAATTGGACCTAACCAACTTGCTTTCATTGGAAGAAATTTCTGATATCGCCGTGAAAGAAGCTGGCGGTGGTCAAGCAACAGATTGGTCATTAGACAAAGAAATGAATGTAACTTATTGGGAAGTCAAAGTAGAAGATGGCAACAAACAAACAGATGTGAAAATCAATGCCCAAACAGGTGAAGTACTAGAAACCGAATTGGATGACTAATCCTGTTTCGCAGTAAAAAAGATAAGCCGCTATCGTCTATGCGCAAAAGACGATAACGGCTTATTTTTTTACGTATGCTGTTTGACTTCAGTTAACGGTTTGACGCGACCACCAATTTTATCTGCAAATGCTTCGGACTGCTTCCGATCTTCAAAGACCCATAACTTGTCTGGAATTTTTTCACGAGTGCGACGACCATCTTTGCCAATGTAACCATGCAAAACTTTAATCACGTACATCGCCATCATCCTTCCCTGAAATTACTTTTGATTATACGAAAGCCGTTTCAAAAAGCAAGGATTTTGACTTAAATGAGTGATCAGAATTGATTATTCCCCTGACAGGGCAGCATAATCAGCAAATCGTTGATGGATTTCAGGAAAACTACGCTTCAGCTGCACGATGCGATTGGTCTCTTTTGCTAAAAAACAATGCTTTGAAGTCCCCGTCGTTGCCAACTGACCATCACTAGTTTTGTAGATCTCATAGCGAAAATCCAAACGCGTGCCAGTATATTTGTCGACCAAAACATCGATTCGCACCTCATCTTCGTAACGAATCATCGTTTTGTATTGCGCACTGACTTCCAGCACGGGAACGATCAAGCCCGCTTCTTCGATGGTATGATACGGTAAATCCAAAAACGCGAGTAATTCCACGCGGGCTTCTTCAAACCAGCGGATATAATTGGCGTGATGGATGATCGCCATTTGATCGGTCTCATAGTAGTGTGGTTGACGGATATAGCCTGAATATAAAGACATAAAAACAGCTCCTTTCATAGAAACAAAACCTCCGTTATTCAGCATAACGCAAAAAGGAAGAAAAGCAAACAAAAGGAGAGCTTCTTTGCGTTGGCCACTAGAGAAAATGCTACTAGAGAGCAGCGGAGTGAAAAAGACAGTGAAACACCTTGACTTTTTCATAGCTTTCTTGTAGTTTATAGATAATATCAAAAATCAGTGAAGGATCGAGTACTTTATTCTACTCCTTAAAAGAGAAAACTGCCCCGGCTGAAAGCAGTTTAGGACGTGTAAAGGAAAGACAATCTGGAGATGAACAGAAGAAAAGCTGTTCCGTGACCGAGCGTTAATCGAGCGAAGGAGAAGAACATTTCTCGAATTTAGGTGGTACCGCGTGTAATCAAAACTCGCCCTTGTATAAAAAACAAGGGCGAGTTTTTTGCTGTGAATCACTGCGACTGGTCCGCAAAGCGGAACAGAGCAGATGATGAACAGTACTAGGCGAGTGCAGGGAGCGTAGTAACCGAACTAGGAATCACTATGACTGGCGTAAGAAGTGAGACATGAAAGCTGTACTTGGCATTTTTTGCTTTGTTCAATTGCAGTCGAAGCCAACGAAATGATGACCAGCAACCAACGGCAAAGAGCGCAATAACCCAAAAGTCAAACACGAGAACAACCCACCCACATCAATGAGCAACAAGCAATAGGTGAATAAGCAAACAAGCAATGAAAGCAAAGAACATGGGCAACCATGAAACAAATAGGAGGATGCATACGATGAGTTACCAACGTCCAAAAGGAACCAACGATATTTTGCCAGGAGAATCCGAAAAATGGCAATTTGTGGAAGAAACAGCACGCTTAGTGTTTCGCGATTACCAATTCAACGAAATTCGGACACCGATTTTTGAGCACTTTGAAGTGATCGCCCGCAGTGTCGGGGACACAACGGATATCGTTTCAAAAGAAATGTATGATTTCTACGATAAAGGAGAGCGTCATGTGACGTTGCGTCCAGAAGGCACCGCACCGATCGCTCGTTCTTATGTCGAAAACAAACTATTCGGACCAGAACATACGAAGCCTTATAAAGTGTTTTACATGGGACCAATGTTCCGTTATGAACGTCCGCAAAAAGGCCGTTTGCGTCAATTCCACCAAATCGGTGTCGAAGTTTTCGGTTCAGCAAATCCAGCGACCGATGTTGAGACAATGGCGATGGCAATGGATTTTTATCGTCAATTAGGACTGGGTCAATTGCGCTTGGTCATCAATTCATTAGGCGACAAAGAAACACGCCAAAACTATCGCCAAGCGTTGATCGATTATCTAGCGCCCCATGAAGCGGAGCTTAGTGAGGATTCAAAACGCCGCTTGCATGAAAATCCTTTGCGGGTCCTTGACAGCAAAGACAAGCGTGACCAAAAATTCGTGGCGGATGCGCCATCGATCCTAGACTACTTAACACCAGATGCCAAGGCACATTTTGAAACCGTAACGAGTATGCTGGATGCGTTGGAGATCCCTTATGAGATCGATTCAAATATGGTGCGCGGTTTGGATTATTATACCCACACGATTTTTGAGATCATGAGTGAGGCACCAAAAATGGGGGCGCAAGCCACCATCTGTGCCGGCGGTCGTTACAATCATTTAGTGGAAGAGCTAGGCGGACCAGCAACACCTGGTTTTGGTTTTGCTTTAGGGATCGAACGTTTATTGATCACTATGGAAGCCGAAGAAGTTGTGATTCCTGCTTTGAATGAGTTAGATGCGTATGTGGTTGGTTTGGGACAAGAAACCAATTTAGAAGCGTTGAAAGTCGTGCAAGCGATTCGTAATTTCGGTTTTTCTGCCGATCGTGATTTCATGGATCGTAAAGCCAAAGCCCAGTTTAAATCTGCTGATAAACAAGGAGCACGGTTGGTTCTGACTCTAGGCGAAACAGAATTAGCAGAACAAGTGATCAATATCAAATCCATGGCAAGCCGTGAAGAAAAACAATTTCCGTTAGCGGATCTTTATGCCCGCTTCGATGAGATCTACGATGAAATGACAACCAAAATGTTTGAGTGAGGAGAAAAAGAATGACAAAACGTACAGTATATTGCGGGTTAGTAAATGAGACCCATTTAAACCAGACAGTGACACTAAAAGGCTGGGTGCAAAAGCGCCGTGACTTAGGTGGCGTGATTTTTATTGACTTACGCGACCGGGAAGGGATCGTGCAAATCGTCTTCAATCCTGAGGTTTCGAAAGAAGCCTGGGAAATCGCGGACAAATGCCGCAGCGAATATGTATTAGAAGTAACGGGTCAAGTCATCAATCGTGCACCAGAAGCCATCAATCCGAAAATGGTGACAGGTGCCTATGAAGTGATGATCAGCGAAATCACGATTTTAAACACTGCAAAAACACCAGCCTTTTTGATTGAAGATGATCAAACCGTTGGCGACGAGATTCGCATGAAATACCGTTATTTAGACTTGCGTCGTCCAAAAATGACGAACAACATCGTGATGCGGGCGAAAACGACGCAAGCGATCCGCAATTTCTTAGACACGAACGACTTCTTAGATATCGAAACACCTTATCTAGGAAAATCAACACCAGAGGGCGCGCGGGATTATTTGGTTCCTTCACGGATCTATCCAGGTCATTTCTATGCGTTGCCACAATCACCACAAATTTTTAAACAGTTATTGATGGGTGCTGGCTTCGATCGCTACTATCAAATCGTACGTTGCTTCCGTGACGAAGATTTGCGGGGCGACCGTCAACCTGAATTTACCCAAGTCGATATCGAAACCTCTTTCTTGACGGCAGAAGAAATTCAAACCTATACGGAAGAGCTATTGGCAAAAGTGATGCGAGAAGTCAAAGGCATCGAAGTTACCTTGCCATTCCCACGGATGACCTATGATGAGGCAATGGGACGCTACGGCAGTGACAAACCAGATACACGGTTTGACATGGAGCTTATCGACTTATCAGAAGTTGTGAAAGACGTTGATTTTAAAGTCTTCCAAATGGCTCTTGAAAAAGGCGGCGTTGTGAAAGTCTTAAACGCCAAAGGGGCTGCAGACAAATACTCCAGAAAAGACATGGACAATCTAGGTCATTACGCTGGCCAATTTGGTGCCAAAGGATTGGCATGGGTCAAAGTTGAAGAAGATGGATTGAAAGGACCGATCGCTAAATTCTTGACGGAAGCAACCGACGCGATTATTGCAGCAGCCAATGCGGAAGTTGGCGATATTCTGATGTTTGGTGCCGATTCCTTTGAGATCGTTTCAGCAACGTTAGGTGCGATCCGTAATAAATTAGGAAAAGAATTAGGCTTGATCGACGAGAGCAAATTCAACTTCCTATGGGTTACTGACTGGCCGCAATTTGAATACGATGAAGAAGCAGGTCGCTATGTTTCTGCTCACCATCCGTTCACATTGCCAAAAGAAAGCGATCTGCCGTTGTTAACGACAGACCCTTCAAAAGTCTATGCGCAAGCCTACGATATCGTGCTAAACGGTTACGAGCTAGGTGGCGGATCATTGCGTATCCATACACGGGAAGTGCAAGAGCAAATGTTTGAAGCGCTAGGCTTCTCACGTCGCGAGATGCAAAATCAATTTGGCTTCTTATTGGATGCTTTGGATTATGGTTTCCCACCACATGGCGGCATCGCCCTTGGGTTAGACCGGTTAGTAATGCTCTTGGCTGGTGAAGAAAACATTCGCGAAGTCATTGCCTTCCCTAAAAATGGGAAAGCGGCTGATCCAATGTCACAAGCACCAAGTACCGTTTCACCAATGCAACTGTTTGACTTGAGCATTGATGTAACAACGGTTGAAGAAAACGAATAAGCGTTAAACCCATGATGAAATGAGTGATGAAATAGAAATTGGTGAATGAATGAAAAAAGTTCATGAGAATTCACCCATTTCTTTCATTGCTCGTTTCTTTTTTTTTGAGCTGAAGTATAATAAAGGCAAATCAAAAAAGTGAGGCTATGAAATGCAATGACTCCTCTGTTTAAATGGCTCCCTCATCCGGAATATGCCAACAAACTTTCATTCTCGATCGTGTACGCACTGCTGGCATCGATTGCGGTCAATTTTTTCTATCAGCCGGGCAATATTTATTCCAGCGGCATTACCGGTGTCGCTCAGATCATTACTACGATCTCAAGAGAATGGATCGGGTTTTATATCCCCTTATCTCTTGCGCTATTATTGTTGAATGTGCCATTATTTTTTCTTGGCTGGTTTAAGATCGGCCACAAATTTACGATCTTTACTGGAATCACTGTTTTATTGACATCCTTATTCGTGCAAATTTTGCCAGAAGAAACCGTCACGACGGACCCGATGATCTGTGCGATTTTCGGTGGTGCCATCAATGGAGTGGGGATCGGCTATGCCTTGAAGAATGGTCTTTCTTCCGGAGGGCTGGATTTTGTCAGCATTGCCATCCGCAAACGGACAGGGAAGACGATCGGCTCGATATCGATTTTCTTTAACATTGTTATTTTGTTCGCCGCTGGGATCTTGTTTGGCTGGCAATATGCGTTGTATAGTGCGATCGCGATTTTTGTCAGTGGAAAAGTGACGGATGCGGTCTTTACGAAACAAAAGAAAATGCAGGTGACGATCATCACTCGCAACCCAGAAGAAGTCATTCAGACGATCCAAAAACATATGCGGCGAGGCATTACCATCATCAATGAAGCCGAAGGAGCCTACAAACATGACAAACAAACGGTTTTGCTGACGGTAGTCACACGCTTTGAACTGCCGATGCTGCGCAGTGCTATGAAAGAAGCCGATCCAAAAGCCTTTGTCAGTATTGCGGAAAATGTCCAGATTTTGGGTCGGTTTTATGAAGAAGAACTGTAAAAAAGGAGTTGAAAAAAGTATTTCTTTATAGAAGTACTTTTTTTTCGCCAAAAATTAATTTTTTTGAAATATAGCAGATGTTGCTAGCTTTATATGGGGGATTTCTGGTAAATTATGAGAGTATGGAATCAATAGCGTTCATGCTGAAATTGTTTTTTTATGAAACAATTGGATCAATTAGAGAAAAGTGGTTGGAGAATGAACAAACGTTTAAGTACAAGCCGCTATATTACCGGGTTCGACGGCATTCGTACCTTGGCAGTCATCGGCGTTATTTTATATCATTTACTACCTACTCATATGCGAGGCGGGTATTTAGGAGTTCCAGTATTCTTTGTCGTATCAGGTTATTTAATCACTGATTTGCTGAGGCAAGAATGGGATCAAAACGGCAAAATCAAAGTCAAAGATTTTTATATTCGGCGGATGAAACGGCTCTATCCAGGAATGGTGGTGATGCTGCTTATCTCAGCAGCGTATATCACTTTGTTCCAGCGAAACCTGCTGAATAATTTGCGCGGGGTTTTTGTTAGCTCGCTGCTGTATTATAACAACTGGTGGCAGATCAATCATGGGTTATCCTATTTTGATCGGTTTGGTAATGAATCTCCCTTTACCCATCTGTGGTCATTGGCTGTGGAGGGACAGAACTATCTGATTTGGCCTTTAGTGTTTATTTTGTTGATGAAAATCGGCAAGCAGAGGCATCGCGCCTTTAAATTTACTGCCGCAGTCACGATTTTATCGGCAATTCTGTTAGCGGTCCTTTACACACCAGGTGCTGATCCAACACGGGTCTATTATGGAACAGATACGCGACTCTTTTCGATCTGGATGGGGAGTGCCTTAGCATTCATTTGGCCAAGTACCCACTTGAAGAAAGAGATACCGCAAAAAGCCAAACGAGTCTTAAATATCTCTGGTTTTGCTTCCTTGGCTGGTCTGATTGCAGCGTTCTTTTTCTTAGATGATCATTTGACCTTTGTCTATTATGGCGGCATGTTCTTGATCAGTATCCTATGTACGATTCTTGTGGCAGTCACCGCTCATCCCGGAGCCAGTTTGAATCGTGTATTGAGTAATCCGATTTTCAGTTATATCGGCAAGCGCAGTTATGGGATCTATTTGTATCAATTTCCAGTGATGATATTTTACGAAGCAAAAGTTGGGAATATCGGGGAGAATGTGCTGATGCACACGTTAGTGGAACTATTCTTGATCTTGTTTATCAGTGAATTGTCCTATCGGTTTATCGAAAACCCAATGCGTAAATTCCAGTACAAAGATACATTCAGAACGGTCCGCGGTTGGTTCAGTAAACCAATTTTTAGTTGGAAAAAACCGTGGTTAGTGCCCAGCTTGCTCATTACCCTCGTTGCTTTGTTTGGCGTCGTGACCGCACCGACAAATTATGTCGATGCCCAGCAGCAGCAGTTGAAAGACAACATTGCGGCCAATAAAAAAGTGGCTGAGCAATCGCAGAAGAATGCGAACGCTGAAGGCAATGAAGCGGACGATGAGGCGAACACGAGTGAAGATGAAAAAAATATCATGGAAAAATATGATCTCACAGCAGCCCAAGTGAAAAAAGCAGAATCTCTTGAAATCACGGCTTTTGGTGATTCCGTGATGCTGGATGCAACGGCTGACTTGAAAGAAGTCTTTACCCAAGCGGTAGTTAATGGAGATGTTGGGCGCCAGCTGTATGCGAGCCCTGAATTGATCAAAGACTTGAAAGAAAAAAATCTTTTGCGGGATACCGTCCTTGTGGGGCTTGGAACGAATGGTTCCTTTACAGAAGCCCAATTTGATAGCTTTATGAATGAGATCGGTGATCGCAAAGTCTACTGGATCAATGTACGGGTGCCGACACAGCGTTGGCAAAATGAAGTCAATCGGATGTTGGAGCGCATGGCGGAAAAATACGACAATATGACCTTGATCGATTGGTATGATTTGAGTAATGACCAAGAGTCATGGTTCTATGAAGATCGGGTCCATCCAAATCCAGATGGCATGGATCAATACGTGAAGCTAGTTGCCCAAACGATTTTACAAGAGGAATAAGCAAGAAAAAGACAAACCTTACGCAATCATAAGGTTTGTCTTTTGTCTTAAACGGTGCTTTGAAAGAGCATCGTTTTTTAATCTTTTTCTATCACCGTTAACAGTGAGTCAAACAAAATCGCACTAGAAGCTGATCCGGGATCGATATGACCGATGGCACGTTCACCAACATAAGAGGCACGGCCTTTTTTAGCAACAAGTTCTTTGGTATGTTCTTTCGCTGCTTCGATCGTGTCCTTGGTCAAATCCCCTTTTTTCAAGGCTTCTGCGACAGGTTGCCAGACATCGATCATGGTCTTATCCTCAAACTCAGCTTTTCCCCGTATTTTGATGCCCGTCAAGCCTTCTTCAACGATCGTACCTAATTGTTCAAAGGAGTCGATCGTTTCTAGTTCCTTCGTTGCTTTAGTCATATTCATAAACGCCGAACCATAAAGGGGACCTGAAGCGCCGCCGACTTTTGAGATCATTGCCATCGAGAAGACTTTAAAGGTATCACTGATCGTCGTTGGCTGTTGTTTGGCATAGGCTTCTTGATAAGCAGCTACGCCGCGTGCCATATTGTTGCCATGGTCTCCGTCGCCGATCGGTGTATCTAAATCGCTCAAATAGGCTTTGTTTGCTTCGATTTCTTTCGTGAAGGTATCTAACCATGCTTGCACCGTTTCTGTTGTCAATTGCATCTCTATTCGCTCCTTTACCAGGCTATTGTTGTGACGTCTTCATTTAACGCATCGGTGTGATCCGTTTCGCTGAAATCGATCATGGTCAGTGAAAGTCCCTGCATATCGATGGAAGTCATGAAATTGCCGACTTTATGGAAGGAGACAGGGATGTCTTTTTCTGCAAGTAATTTCGCGACATCATTGGCAAAAACGAACAACTCCATTTGCGGCGTACCACCCATACCGTTGATCAAGACACCGACTTTTTCTGGGGTCTTTTCATAATCCGCTAAGATTTTTTCCACCAACTCTTGTGCTAGTTCACGTGAGGGTTTCAGTTTTTCTCGACGGTAACCAGGTTCGCCGTGGATGCCCACGCCATACTCGATCTCATCATCGGCTAAGTCAAAACCTGGTTTCCCAACTTCAGGAACTGTTGCCGCTTTTAATGCGACCCCAATGGTTTTGATCGATGCAACCAAGGCATCGCCCAGTGTTTTTAATTCACTTAAGCTGGCACCATTACGAGCAGCTGCGCCTAAAATCTTGTGGACTAAGACCGTACCGGCAACTCCTCGTTTGCCAGCAGTATAGGTGCTATTTTCAACAGCGATATCATCATCCACGACCACGATCTCCGTCGTGATCTCTTCCATTTCTGCCATATCTTTGGCCATCTCAAAGTTCAAGATATCGCCAGTATAGTTTTTGACGATCAGCAAGACGCCTTGTCCTTGATCAGAATCTTGGATAGCCGTCAAAATCTGGTCGGGGGTCGGGGAGGTGAAGACATCGCCTAAAACGGCGGCGCTAAGCATCCCATCACCGACAAAGCCAGCATGGGCCGGCTCATGTCCGCTCCCACCGCCAGAAACAAGACCGACTTGTTCTTTTTGATTATTCTTAGCGATCACCCGTGAGTCGGCGACTTGATGGACCAGTTCAGGATAACTGCCTACGATACCGGCCAACATTTCTTCTACGATCATTGAGGGATCATTAATGATTTTTTTCATGCTTCATGCCATCCTTTCTCGGCTGCTTTTTTTGCTTCTGCAACGATTTGCGCCAAATCATCACTGAAACCAGCGGTGATCGCTGCAGCAAAGGCACCTTCCACCAGCGGTGCGTCGATCAGGTGATAGCGTTCTTGTTGCTGAGGTTCCAGCATGTCGTATGCAAGTTCGGCATTCAAAACAGCACTGCCTAGATCGGCAAAGACTAAGATCAGTTCAGCATCTGCGGATTCGTTGATGGCATCCACGATTTTCGTGGCGTCAGAACCCAGCTCTCCTTCTGCTGTCCCGCCTAAAGAATAGATCGTGACTGACTCGCCATCAGCCATTTCTTCGATCATCTGTTTTAATCCTTCGGTGAGTTGCTGACTGTGAGAAACGAGTAAAATACTTTTTTTCATCCAATTTCACCAACACTTTCTGATTAAATTTGGCTGTTTGACAAGGGGATTGCCTTTTACAAAGAAACACCGTCCTTGTTGAAACCGCCTACAGGTTCAGTATACCAAATTTCTTTCTTCTTGTATGGTTGCACCTATGGAGAGGACAAAAAAACAGCATCGTCTTTCTGGACAAAGCAAGAAAGAGCGATGCTGCAAAATCAATTAAGACTGTTTAACAAGCACTTTGGCTGAAAAGCGCTTCGTTAGGAAAGAAAGCCCCACGTACAGGCAGATGTTCAATGCCATCATGCCAAGGAAGTAAGGCAATGTTACGGCGGTCAAGAAACCGACTTCCAGCAACCCGTGGAAGAGCATTGCTGCGACATAGATCCCCACGGTAGTGGTAATCGCTAAGAACAATCGCAATGTATTTAATGGCAAGCAAGCGCGAATCACAGCGATACAGCTGATCCCGATCAACAAATAGTACAACAAGGTCGTTGTATCAAATTGCGACCAACCGTAGTCGGTTTGTAAAAAGCGGATCGCAAAGTAATTGACTAACACCAACAAGGCATTTGGCAACGCATTGAGTAAGACCGTCGGCAAGTAGCGCCCCTTGATTGGTGCTTTGTTTTCTTCAAAAGAAAGGAAGAAAGAAGGATAGCCTTCAATTGCTAAGTCGATCAATGTGATTTGGATCGGCAAGAACGGAAAGGCGCTGGATGTCAGGATACAAACTAAAGAGAGCAAGAAGCTGTAAATCGTCTTGATAAAGAAGATTCCCGACGCTTTGGTGACGTTATTGACGACGCGGCGTCCTTCAAATAAAACATCTGGCAACGTAGTAAAGTCAGAATCCAATAAGACAAAGTTAGCGATTTGACGAGCCGCACTGTCGCCAGCAGCCATTGCAATGCTGACGTCGGCTTCCCGTAGTGCCAACACATCGTTGACGCCATCACCCGTCATGGCAACGGTCCGTTGATTGGCTTTTAATTCTTGAACGAGTAGTTTCTTTTGTTCAGGGGTCACACGACCAAAGACCGTATAGCGTGTCGCAGCTTCTCGGACTTCTGCTTCGGTCGTTAAGGTAGAAAGATCGATGGCTTGATCGGCATTCGCTAGGCCTGCACGATGGGCGATCGCTGCGACAGCTATTGGATTATCGCCAGAGATCACTTTTAGATCGATGCCTTGATCCGCTAAGTAAGCCAATGTTTCTTTAGCGTTTTGGCGGATGATATCAGATAAAATCAAGACTGCCACCGCTTGTGCATTGCTTGGGTCAATGGATGCTGGCGCTTTTGGATTGGTCTCTACAGCTAAAATCAACACTCGCAGACCTGCTTCTTGCGCTTCTTTGACTTGCGGCAAGGCAGCAGAGCCAGCGACTTTTTCAGGTGCGCCAAGATAGACATTTCCTAGATGTTCAAAAGCCACAGCACCCCATTTGCGCTGTGAAGAAAAGGCAGCGACTTCGATCGGTTGATGATCCGTTAGCTCAGGGCAGCCTTGACGCAATGCTTGCATCGTCAAATTGTTATCTGTGCTGGCTGCCAAATAATTCCCTAAGAGCATGTTAGGGTCGCTGTCGGCTTGGAGAGGAACGATCGATTCGAGAACCATATGGCCTTCCGTCAACGTCCCTGTCTTATCCAGACAAAGGGTATCGACATGCGCCAAGGTTTCGACGGCATACATGTCTTGGACCAAAATCCGTTTTTTGGCCAATTTAATGACACCTGTCGTCAAGGCGATACTGATCAGCAGGACAAGTCCTTTTGGTAACATTCCTAATAAGGCAGCGGCAGAAACGACGACGGATTCCTTGATCCCAGCATCTCGCATCATAAAGGCTTGGAAGAACAAAATCACCCCTAAAGGAACGATTACATAGCTGGTGAATTTGGATACACTACGGATCGAAGCAAGCAGCTCAGAGCGGATCGGTTTGTGGACCTTTGCCTCATTGCTTAGTTTCGCTGCGTAGTTTTCTGCACCGACATGAAGGACTGTTCCTGTCACTTCACCGCTGACGATGAAACTCCCTGAGAGTAAGGAAGCACCTGCTTCTTTGACAACCAGATCGGCTTCACCAGTCAGCATCGCTTCATTGACTTCGACTAGTCCAGAAAGCACCGTCATATCAGCGGGGATTTGGTCCCCAGCACCAAGAATGACTACGTCTTCTAAGACCAATTCTTTGGCTGAAATCTCATGGATTTGGGCATCTCGAATCACTCGTACCGTTTGCGGTGAAACAAGTGAGAGTTTTTTTACTAAGTTACGCGCGTGCAATTCTTGGCTGATCCCAATGGTGATATTCACAAAAATAATCGCTAAGTAGAACATGTTGGAATAGGCGCCTACGGCAAATAAAAAAACGCCAATCAATAGGTTGAGAAAATTGAATAATGTCAGTAAATTGTCTTTGATGATCGCAGCAGTTGATTTACTGGTTTTTGTTTCATAATCATTGTGCAACCCCTCTTGGGTTTTCTTGGCGACTTCTGCTGCAGTCAAGCCGGTGGGTAATTGAGTCATAAGCATCTCCATTTCATTTGTTCATTTCTTTCTGATTCCTTTATCTAGTCTAGCATTCGAAAAAGGCAATGCAATCGTTGCGAGGAAAATAATGATAAAATTAATTAAAATCTTAAACAATCAACACGTGTTCTTTTAAAGAAAGAAAAAAACTGGGGAACAAACCGCATCATCGACTTTTTTCAGGTGCTTACGTATAATAGGGGAAGAGAAAAAGCCGAGAAGCAGATGCTTAGCGGACAAAAGAGGGTAGCGAGCATGTCTTTAAAAGAAAAAATTATTGCAGAAAGCAAGCGGCTTGGCATCGACAAGATCGGGTTTGCTTCAGCGGAGCCGTTTTTGGCATTGGAGCCTTCCTTGCGGGAACAAAAAGCCAAAGGCCATACCTCTGGTTTTGAGCATCCCGTGATCGAAGAGCGGATCTATCCTGAACGGACATTTGAAAATCCGCAAACGATCATTGCGATCGCTTTAGCTTATCCGACAAAAATCAAAGAGAAAGTCCCGCGGGATGAAAAACGTGGCATGTTTGCCCGTGCCTCGTGGGGCATCGATTACCATGATATTTTGCGAGAACGATTGGATCGCTTGATCGCCTTTATCAAAGAACAAGCGCAAACGATGGAAGAACAAGTCGAATGGCGTTTCGCACCGCAAGTCGATACAGGGGAATTGGTGGATGTGGCGGCAGCGCAGCGGGCGGGTCTTGGCTTTATCGGTCGTAATGGCTTGCTGATCACAGAAGAGTTTGGTTCGTTTGTTTATCTCGGGGAGATCGTCACTAATATCTCTCTTGAACCAGATGAAGAGGTCCCTTTTGGTTGTGGGGATTGCATGCGTTGTGTGACGGCTTGCCCCACCAAAGCGTTATTGGGCGATGGTCGGATGAATGCCCAGCGCTGTTTGTCCTATCAAACCCAGACGAAGGGCATGATGCCAGAAGAGTACCGCAAAAAGATGCATAACGTGATTTACGGTTGCGATATTTGTCAGCTGGTCTGCCCTTATAATCGGGGGAAGGACTTCCATTTTCATCAAGAGATGGAGCCTGAAGTCGATACCGTTTATCCAAAACTGCAACCGATGCTGTCTTTATCAAACAAAGCCTTCAAAGAACAATTTGGCCATCTATCTGGCTCTTGGCGGGGGAAAAAACCGCTACAGCGTAATGCCATCATCGCCTTAGCCAATGTGGGAGACCGCAGTGCCTTGCCAGCGATTTGGCGCTGTGCGACAGAAGACGTGCGGCCAGTGATTCGAGGAACGGCTTATTGGGCCATTGGTCAGTTGGGCGTCAAAGAACCAGAGATGTGGTTAGAGCGACTGCAACGATGCGCAGAGTTAGAACCCGAAGAAGAAGCACAGCAAGAATTGCAACCTGCTATCGAACGATTGCAAGCGGTCATTACCAAAAAGCAGGAAAAAGAGCTATAAAAAAAGCAAAACGTGCCTGTGGCCGTTTTGCTTTTTTGTTTAATCTAGTACGTCATCACTTTCAACGATTTCTTCTGAATCCAGTTCAAAATCAGGTGCTGGATGAACACGCTCAGGCAGCTCCATTTCTAACTCGCCTTCTTCGGTGTATTGGTTGTCGGTATCGGCAACGTCAACTAAAATTTCTTCAGGAAGCTCTTGTTCCAACCGATAGCCTTCTGCATGACGTGCATCGAGTAATTCCAAAAGATGTTGCCACTCGTCTTTCGAGATCACTACAACGTCAATGCCATCTTTGTTTTGTACCTCTACAACAGAGGAAAGATCGGTGCCGACCGTTTTAATGATCGATTCCAACGACCATTTACTCGTTTCTAAGTCAATTTTTTGTGCCATAAGAATTACCCCTTTTTTGAGAAAAATTTTGTCCTACCTTAATTGTAACGGGAAAGTTGCAGAAAACAAAATAGCTTGATTGGGAATCGTCCCTGATATGCGCAAGAACATTTGCACAGCGGCTTTAACCAAGGTAAGATAAGAGCAAGAAGGGAAGGAATAAAAATGACAGAAAAACAGACATTTCATGTGAATGGGTATTTAGCACTGGTTGTGCTGATTGGGTTATTAGTTGGCGGCGGTTATTTGTTTTATCATGGGTTCGTAAATGAGAGCGTTCTCGAAATCGTTCTCAGCATTCTTTTATGGATCGTTTCGTTTCTTTTCCTTAGTTCGTTAACGATCGTACAGCCCAACCAAGCCAAAGCGATCCTCTTTTTTGGGCAGTACTTAGGAACCATTAAAGACAACGGCTTGTTCGTGACAACCCCATTAACCCAAAAAATCAATGTTTCATTGAAAGTCCGCAACTTTAACAGTTCGCTGTTGAAGGTCAATGATTCAGATGGAAACCCGATCGAGATCTCGGCGGTGGTGGTTTTTAAAGTCGTAGATACGGCGAAAGCATTGTTTGATGTCGATTATTACCAAGATTTCATTGAGATCCAAAGTGAAACAGCGATTCGTCATATTGCGACGCAATACCCGTATGACACGTTCAATGACGATGATCTGACGTTGCGAGGCAATACCAATGAAGTTTCGGAAGAACTGGCAAAAGAATTGCAAGAACGATTGGCTGTTGCTGGGGTCGAAGTCATAGAGACCCGCTTAAATCACCTCGCGTATGCGACTGAGATCGCTAGTGCGATGTTGCAGCGCCAACAAGCTAAAGCAATTTTATCAGCACGGCAAATCATTGTTGAAGGGGCCGTCTCCATGACACAAATGGCGTTAGAACAAATCGAAGACGGACAGGACATCAATTTCACAGATGACCGCAAAGTCCAACTGATCAATAATTTATTGGTGTCGATCATTACCGATAAAGGCACGCAGCCGGTGATCAATACGGGCGATGTCAAAGAGAAAGGAGTGTAGCATTTGAAGAAACTTTACATCAAACAGAAGGTTTTCAGCATCGGTGAAAAATTTACCGTCACTGATGATTTACAAAACCCTCGCTATTATGTCGAAGGCAGTTTTTTTAAGATCCCGAAAAGTTTTACGATCTTCAATGAGCAGCAGCGACCGATTGCGGAGATCACCAAAAAAGTGTTCAGTTTATTACCGAAATTTTTTGTGGAAGTCCACGGCCAAGAAGCGATCGTTTTAGAAAAACATTTCACATTTTTTAAAGCCCGCTATTCCATCAGTGCAGAAGGCATCGATGTGGACGGCAATTGGTGGGATATGGATTTTGTGGTCAACCGCAACGGCAAACGGATCGCAGAGATCCACAAAAAATGGATCTCTTGGGGCGATACCTATGAAGTTGTGATCTATGAAGAAGATCTAGATGACCTGATCATTGCATTAGTGGTAGCCATCGATCGCGTCAAAGCAGATGATGCCGCAGCGTCAAGTTCAGCAAGTAGTTAGAAAAAAAGGAGCGATGTGCATGTTATACGGTTCGATTGAAGCAGGCGGCACAAAATTTGTGTGCGCCATTGGCGATGAAGAAATGACGATCAAGGAAAGAGTGAGCTTTCCGACAACGACACCTGAGGAAACAATGCCTTTAGTCATTGGTTTCTTCAAACAATACCAAGCAGATTTAGCAGGGATTGGGATTGGCTCATTTGGGCCCATCGATATCCATCGCGATTCTGCCACTTATGGGTACATTACCTCGACCCCGAAATTGGCATGGCAAAATTTTGATTTCATCGGTACCATGAAAAAAGAATTTCCGATCCCGATTTCTTGGACAACAGATGTCAATGCGGCCGCCTATGGTGAGTATGTCTTCGGCAGTGGCAAAGGATTGAGTAGTGTCGTTTATTACACGATCGGTACAGGTGTTGGCGGCGGTGCCTTACAAGAAGGGCGCTTTATCGAAGGCTTTAGTCATCCAGAAATGGGGCATATGCTGGTCGTCCCTCATCCAAAAGATGACTTTGCTGGCAGCTGTCCATTTCATGGCAACTGTTTAGAAGGGATGGCTGCTGGACCCGCCATCGAAAAACGCTTAGGGAAAAAAGGTCAAGAGGTTGCAGAAGATGATCCTTATTGGGAAATCGAAGCCTCCTATATTGCTCAATGTGCCTACAATACAACCTTGATGTTTTCTCCAGATGTGATCATTTTTGGCGGTGGTGTGATGAAACAACGCCATATGCTGCAAAACGTCCACGACGCATTTGCAAAATTGGTCAATGGGTATGTCGAAACACCTGAGTTAAGCAAATATATCGTGACCCCAGCATTGGAAGACAACGCTGGAACCCTCGGTTGTTTGGCATTGGCTCGAGAAGCGGTCTTACATTCATAAACGAAAAAGGGATCATACTCTTCGGGTATGATCTTTTTTTACAGCGTATCAGTGGCGCTTTTGGCGACTTTTTGTATACTTAAGCTGAGGTGGAAAAGAATGAAATTAGCTGTTCGAAAAAGAAAAATCGGAAATATTCCGGTCTTAGAAGTCGTACCAGAAGAAATGATTTATGAGCCGCTGCCATTGATTATTTACTATCATGGCTGGCAGACGAGTAAAGAATTAGTGTTGACACAAGGCAGAAAGTTGGCTAGAGAAGGTTTTCGGGTGGTCTTGCCAGATGCAGCCAATCATGGGGAGCGCAAGACCCAGCTATCGGAGATTCCTTCTTTAACTTTTTGGCAAAGTATCCAAACCAATCTATTTGAGTTTTCTTACTTAGTCGATTTTTTTGAAAACCTTGGTTTGGTCAACGGTCAGATCGCAGTTGGCGGAGTCTCTATGGGAGGGATGACCACGTGCGGTTTATTGTGTCAGCATCCAGAAATCACAGCGGCAGCTTGTATCATGGGTTCTCCTTCCATGTTGAAATACCGTGACCGCATCCAAATGCACGCTGGCGCTGCTGGGTTCTTTGTACCCGAGGATTATGGTCAGCTTTTAAGCTGGATGGATGCTTACGACCTGTCTTCTCAACCAGAGAAATTGGGACAGCGTCCTCTTTTGTTTTGGCATGGTACCCAAGACGAGAAAATTCCTTATGGTGATGTGGAAGCCTTTGTGGCAGAAAATCCAGAAGCAAATTTGCAGTTTATCTCGCGAGAAGAACGCCATCTGGTACGTGGAGAAACGATGGATCAAGTCACAGCTTTTTTCGTGGCAGAGCTCAATCAAACCAATCAATAAAACCAATCAATGAAACTGTTTATAAAAGAAAAAGATTGTGTGAAAAGGTACAAGCATAAAACTCGTTTTTTGTCACGTGATAACCTATACTGTAGGGTGCAAAAAAAGGAGGAATTGGTTTGACATACCGCGTTTTATTATTTTATAAATACACAACAATTGAAGATCCGGAAAGCTTCGCCAAGGAGCATTTAGCATTTGGAAAAGAAATTGGCATCAAGGGCCGTATTTTAGTAGCCAATGAAGGGATCAATGGCACACTTTCTGGAACGGTTGAAGCAACGGATCGCTATATGGAAAAAATGGAAGCTGATCCCCGTTTTAAAGGGATTTTTTATAAGATTGACGAAGTAGAAGAACATGCGTTTAAAAAGCTATTCGTTCGTCCGCGTAAAGAATTGGTTTCATTGAACCTTGAAGACGACATCGATCCATTAGAAATGACTGGAAAATATTTAGATCCTAAAGCGTTCAAAGAAGCGTTGTTAGATGAAGATACCGTGGTGATCGATGCCCGTAACGATTATGAATATGATTTAGGCCATTTCCGAGGAGCCGTTCGTCCCGATATCCGCAGCTTCCGTGAGTTGCCGCAATGGATCATCGATAATAAAGAAAAATTCATGGATAAAAAAGTCGTTACTTATTGTACTGGTGGTATCCGTTGTGAAAAATTCTCAGGCTGGCTGCTGCGAGAAGGCTTTGAAGATGTGGCCCAACTCCATGGCGGTATCTTTGCTTATGGGAATGACCCAGAAGTTCAAGGCGAGCTTTGGGATGGGAAAATGTACGTCTTTGATGAACGCATCAGTGTGGAAATCAATCATGTAGATAAAAAAGTCATCGGCCGCGACTGGTTTGATGGGACACCTTGCGAGCGCTATGTAAACTGTGCCAACCCAGAATGCAATCGCCAATTCTTAACTTCTGAGGAAAATCAGGCTGCCCATTTAGGTGCCTGCAGCTATGATTGTGCCATCCACGAACACAACCGTTACGTGGAGCAACATGGAATCACAGAAGCAGAAAAAGCTGAACGGTTAAAAAACTTTGAAACAAAAAATGAAACAGTCACTGCCTAAACCGACAACTGTTTCACAGGAAATGAATGATTAAAAGAGTCGCACGTGAGTCCGAAAACTGGCTTAGCTCAGTCAGTTTTTCCACCTTCCGTGCGGCTTTTTTGAATGGACAGAATTGGAAACGATTGTTTTTTAATTATCTGAAAAATCTAACTATTCCAATTGTTCTTTTTTCTTTCCTATCGAGAAAAAACGCAAGGCTCTCGCATATTTCACGATTTTAGAGTAAACTATACCTAATTGTGGAAGAGGAAAGAGGAATTCAGATGAAAATTGTTATTGCTGGTGCAGGTGCTATGGGCAGCCGTTTTGCTATTATGCTAAAAAGAGGCGGAAATGACGTCACGTTAATCGACGGCTGGCCTGCGCATATCGAAGCGATCCGTGAACACGGATTACGAGCGAACTTAAACGGTGAAGAGATCGCAGTCCCTTTTTCGATCTATTCGCAAAATGAGATCCCAACGACTGTACAAGCAGACTTGATCCTGGTCTTTACTAAAGCGATGCAACTGGATCAAATGATGCAAACGATCAAACCGATGATCGGAGAGCAAACGAAAGTCTTATGCTTATTAAACGGGATCGGTCATGAGGACACGATTGAAAAATATGTCAGCACGGATAAAATCTTTTTAGGAAATACCATTTGGACGGCGGACTTGATTGGTCCTGGTAATGTTCGCTTGTTTGGGGATGGTTCTGTAGAACTGCAAAATATCGAACCGGGGAAAGAAGAAGATGCCCGTCAATTGGCGGCAGTCTTGGCTGATGCTGGGTTGAATGCGTCTTATTCTGAGAACATCCGTTACTCCATCTATCGCAAAGCCTGTGTCAACGGCACCCTAAATGGCTTGTGTTCGATTTTAAATGTGAATATTGCTCAATTCGGACAAACCTCAACAGCGCGTGCGATGGTCCAAACGATCGTGGAAGAATTTGCGGCAGTTGCTGCCCATGAATCTGTTGAACTGGATGTATCCGAAGTAGTCCACCATATTGAAGAAACCTATGATCCAGAAGGCATCGGAATGCACTATCCATCCATGTATCAAGATTTGATCAATAATCATCGCAAAACCGAGATCGATTATATCAATGGCGCAATCTCACGAAAAGGCCACAAGTACCAAGTGCCAACGCCTTATTGCGACTTTTTGACTCAAATGATCCATGCCAAGGAAGATATTTTGGCAGCGGAGTAACCTAAGTAAATCTGTTCTTAAAATGCAAAAACGGCGTATCCTTTTAGGGTTCGCCGTTTTTTGTCCATTTATCCAAAATGTGTTGTAGAGTGCATTCAAAGGTGACGCTATTGAGCAGGCAGATCCGCCATAAACCGTTCGCTACCTTGAAAGACCGCTAATTGATTGACACCAAAGGAACGCAATAGATCGCTCATCGCTGCAAAATCTAACCGATAGTCACTGGCTTTATGGGCATCAGAGCCGAGGGTGAACAATTTACCACCGACACTTTGATACAGCGGGATTGCATATTGATAAAGGTGGGCATTTTGATAGGGGCCAAAGCTCTTCGCGTTGATTTCCATCGCTAAGTCACGGGCAACGAT
Organism: Candidatus Enterococcus avicola; assembly: GCF_047470845.1. Taxonomy (NCBI): domain Bacteria; kingdom Bacillati; phylum Bacillota; class Bacilli; order Lactobacillales; family Enterococcaceae; genus Enterococcus; species Candidatus Enterococcus avicola. Next base: position 261,675 of record NZ_JBLGTY010000002.1, read on the forward strand.
TTTTTTGAAGATCGTCGTTAACTCTGTTTCAAAATGGGCGGCCAATTCCTCAGCTGTAAATTGGAAACGACGCAAGCCATAATCAAAGTGGGTCACGATGTGCCCGTCAGAAAACGAGTCCAACACGTGGGCCATTTGATCAAAGTATTGTTTGGCGACTGCAAATTTGTCCTTGTTCAACACGGCATCGTCCATATAATCAAAGGTACCGTTTTGATGGATACTGATCAATTTCAAGTCATAGGGATGGCTTTCAAGATAGCGCAAGATTTCTTGTTCTTGACCAGGCACGACACCAATCTCGATGCCTTTTAAGAGTTTCGTCGCTGTGGTCTCTTGCAGCTTCTGGTGGGTATTTACTAGTAATTCATAGTCAGGAATGTCATCACGGAATCCCGAATAGGGGTTCTTCAAATCGAAATGATCTGTCGCAACGAAGTAGGCAGGCTGGTAAGCAAGATAATTCTCAAACTGTTCATCTGAATCAAAAGACAAAAATGTATGCAGATGTTGATCATAATAATTCATAAACAAGACTCCTTTTCTTGAATACGATACCACAAAAAAGCAGAAGAAACTATGATTGGCTGAGAAAAGGTTTTCTCTTGGACAATTTTTCGCTTATAATAAATAAGAATAGAGCGAAGGAGTCGGTCAGCCATGAGTATGTACCTTGAAATTCCTGAATTTGAAAGTGAATTTCGTTTTCGAACGTTTCTAAATGATGGTTTGACCATCGTTTACCCCCATGTCCATAAAGAAATCGAGATCATTTACGCTAAGCGCGGCACGGTCAATATTGGTGTTGACGATACGATCATTGAGTTGGAGGAAGGGGATCTGTATCTTTTTTCCAGCGGGCAACCCCACTATTTTCTAGCATCGCCTGAGAGTGAACGCTATGTCTATCAATTTGATATGAAGCTTTTTGAAGAGCCGTTGCTTCGAGAAAATGAAGTATCCTTGATGACACTCTTTGAAGAAGGGGAGCCCCACAGCAAAAATTGGCCAACGAGTTTTACGGAAAAAATAACAGGTCTCTTGATCGAGTTGTATCAGTTGGAAGAGGAAAATGTTGTTGGGAAGCGTTATTTGACTCTCGGGCTGCTTTACCAGTTGATTGGGGAGTGCTATCAAGGTTTGCCAAAGCGCAAACAAGCCGTCAATCCGCTAAAACGAACGGCCGCACAATACAAAGAAACCTTGCAGCGTCTGAATGATGTCTTTGAGTACATCGAATCTCATTACCAAGAAGTCTTGACGATGGAGGACACCGCAAGACATGTAGGGTTTAGTCCCCATTATTTCACGCGTTTCTTTAAAACCAATACTGGCAAGACCTTCATGCAGTTTTTGACGGAATACCGCATCAATCAAGCCAAATTTATCTTGGCCAATGAAAAGATCCCCATGGCAGAAGTCGCTGAAAAAGCAGGTTTTGCCAGTGTCAAAACATTTCACCATGTCTTTAAGGAAGCCGTTGGTCAATCACCGTTGCAGTACCAGAAACAACTGAATCAAAATTGATAGAAACAGCCGATGAGCCTTTGCTTGTCGACTGTTTTTTTGTCAATTTGGCACTATTTTTTTCTCGATAGTGTTTTTTTAAGCGCTTTGCATAAATTGTGGAGTGGTTCTTTTTGTTAAAGTTTCATAAGATAATTTTCGGGAATTTTTTCAATGGAAACTGGGAAGAACTGCTTTCGATGTTTCGCTATAATGAGGGGGTAGAAAATAATAAGCGTTTTCAGGAGGAAAGATATGACAGTTAAAGTTGGAATCATTGGGTGCGGTGGGATCGCAAACGGCAAACACATGCCTGCCTTGTCTCAAGTAGAAGAAGTAGAAATGGTTGCCTTTTGTGATCTGCTGGTTGAACGTGCAGTTGAAGCGAAATCAGCATTTGGGACCGAAGATGCCCAAGTATTCAGCGATTATCAAGAAATGTTGGCACAAGCTGATCTAGATGTGATCCATGTGTGTACACCAAACGCCTCACATGCTGAGTTGACGATTGCCGCACTAGAAGCGGATTGTCATGTCATGTGTGAAAAACCAATGGCAAAAACAGCGGCAGAAGCCAAAGCAATGATCGAAGCAGCTAACCGAACAGGGAAAAAACTCACGATCGGCTACCAAAACCGTTTTAGAAAAGATTCTCGTTATCTTCATGAAGTGTGCGCCGAAGGACAGTTAGGAAACATTTATTTTGGGAAAGCTCATGCGATTCGACGTCGGGCTGTGCCAACTTGGGGTGTTTTCCTTGATGAAGAAGCGCAAGGCGGCGGTCCGTTGATCGATATTGGTACCCACGCATTGGATCTGACCTTATGGATGATGAACAATTACAAACCAAAATTTGTTGTCGGAAAAGCGTATCATGAGTTGTCGCAAACCAAAAATGCCGCAAATGCTTGGGGTCCTTGGGATCCAGAGAAATTCTCAGTAGAAGATTCGGCCTTTGGTTTTGTGGTCATGGAAGATGGCGCAACGATTTTCTTAGAAGCTAGCTGGGCGCTCAACAGCTTGGATGTGAAAGAAGCCAAAACGACATTGATGGGCAGCAAAGCGGGTGCGGATATGAACAACGGTTTGACCATCAACGGAGAAGACCACAGTTTGCTGTATGAAAAAAATATCGAACTTGAAACAGGCGGCGTTGATTTTTATGAAGGAAACGGCGAAACGCCAGAAATTTTAGAAGCACAATCGTGGATCCATGCGATCATCAACGATACCGAACCAGTGGTCAAACCTGAAGAAGCAATGGTCGTGACGGAGATTTTAGAAGCAATCTACAAATCATCGCAAACCGGTGAGCCAGTCTACCTATAAGAACCGCTGGAAGAAAAGGAGCGAGCATAAATGACAAAACCGAAAATCGCTTTACAGCTTTGGAGTATTCAAGAGGACTGCAAGACAGACCTTTTTGAAGCGTTGAAAACAGTAAAACAAAACGGCTATGACGGTGTTGAATTTGCCGGTTATCATGGACACAGTGCTGCTCAGATCAAAGAAATGCTTGAGCAGTTGGATTTGGCGGTCGCGGCTTCCCATATCCCGTTTGAAGCATTGCGAGATCGTTTTGAAGAAACCGTCGCTTTTGAAAAAACGATTGGCAATCAACGGATCGTCATTCCGTATGCCAGTTTTGATTCTTTGGAAAAATGGCAAGCCTTTGCTGCGGAGCTGACCCAGATCACCCAAAAGTTGCAAGCAGAAGGGCTGACTTGCTACTACCACAACCATGCCCATGAATTTACTGAAGTTGCTGGAGAATCCATGATCGATGAACTGATCAAAGACAATCCGCAACTGCGTTTGGAAGCCGACCTTTACTGGTTAGCCTTTGCAAACGTGGCTGTTTTACCTTGGCTAAAGGAACGCGAAACGAGGGTCGGCTTGGTTCATATCAAAGATATGCAAGAGCAGCCGCAGGAAAGCACCGAGATCGGCAATGGGATTTTACCAATCAAGTCGTATGTAGAAGCAGCTAAAGCATTAGAACTACCATGGTTGATCGTCGAGCAGGAAGCGTTTCAAAAATTCGCTCCTTTAGAAGCCAGCGGGATTGATTATCTGCAATTAAAAAACATCGTAGAGGAGGTCTACCAATGATCCACGTTACGGTATGGAACGAGTTTCGTCATGAAAAAACGAATGAGACTGTCCAAAAAATGTATCCAGAAGGAATCCATGGTCAAATTGCCAAGTTTTTAGAAGAGGATGATTTCCAAGTGCGAACGGCGACCCTTGATGAACCAGAACACGGGTTGACGGAGCAAGTATTGGCTGACACGGATGTGTTGGTTTGGTGGGGCCATATGGCGCACGAAGAAGTCGATGATGCTATCGTTGCTCGTGTGCAGCAGCGTGTATGGGAAGGAATGGGACTGATCGTCTTGCATTCTGGTCATTTTTCGAAAATCTTTAAAACCTTGATGGGAACGTCGTGCGATTTGAAATGGCGAGTAGACGATCAGCATGCGCGGATCTGGAATGTCAATCCAAGCCACCCAATTGTTGAAGGAGTCGGCGAATGGATCGAACTAGAGCAAGAGGAAATGTATGGCGAGCACTTTGATATTCCAGCGCCGGACGAATTGATCTTTGTCAGCTGGTTCCCTGGTGGTGAAGTTTTCCGTAGCGGCTGTACATTCCGCCGTGGGAATGGCAAGATCTTCTATTTCCAGCCTGGTCATGAGACATTCCCAAGCTATTACAATCCCAAAGTGCAAAAAGTGATCCAAAATGCGGCTCGCTGGTGTGCACCAACAGAAAATCGTTACCCAACATATGGGCATTTTCAAGCAATTGAGGAGGAAAGAAAATGAAATTAGGTGTTTTTACCCCGTTATTCAATCAACTTAGCTTTGAAGAAATGATCGATGAAGTAGCGAAAAAAGGGCTGCAAACCGTCGAGATCGGTACCGGTGGTTCTCCAGGCAATGCCCACTTAGACATTGACCGTTTACTAGCAAGTGAAGCAGAGCGAAAAGAATACTTAGCGAAATTAGCTGATAAAGGATTGGAAATCTCAGCTTTGAGCTGTCACAACAACCCAATCTCTCCATTAAAAGCAGAAGCGCAAGAAGCCGATGAACTTTTGCGCAAAACCATCAAATTAGCCAGCTTAATGAATGTACCTGTTGTGAATGGATTTTCAGGCGTTTCAGGCGGGAATGCAACAGATACACAAGTCAACTGGCCAGTATTGCCATGGCCAACGGAATACGATGACAATTATAATTATCAATGGGAACAAAAACTGATTCCTTATTGGAAAGGCATCAACACGGAAGCGGAAGCGGCTGGTGTGAAAATCGGAATCGAACTTCATGGTGGCTTTTTGGCACATACCCCTTATACGATGTTGAAACTGCGGGATGCTGCGGGTAAAGCCATCGGCTGTAACTTGGATCCAAGCCATTTATGGTGGCAAGGGATCGACCCAGTGGCAGCGGTCAAAATCTTAGGGGAAGCCGATGCAATCCATCACTTCCATGCCAAAGATACGTATTTGGACCAAGACAATATCAACATGCATGGCTTGACGGACATGCAACCATATAGCAATGTCAAAACCCGAGCTTGGACCTTCCGTTCAGTCGGTTGCGGCCACAGCTTACAAGTCTGGTCAGATATTATTTCTGCGCTTAGAATTTATGGGTATGATTATGTCTTGAGTATTGAACATGAAGATCCAATCATGTCCATTGATGAAGGACTGACTCGTGCCATCAGTAACTTGAAGACGATTATGATCCGTGAAGAAGCTTCATCCATGTGGTGGGCATAAGAAGAAAACCGAGGAGTGTCAGACATGAGTGCAATCAATTTTGCAGTAATCGGATATGGCGGCATGGGTGCGTACCATGTCCACAATATCTTACCAAATGAAAACGAACGAATCCACATCGTAGGGACTTACGATATCAATGAAGAACGTCAAGCGATCTCCCAAGAAAAAGGCCATAAGATCTTTAAAAGCTATGATGAAGTCTTAGCCGATGAGACGATCGAAGCAGTATTGATCGCCACACCTAATGACTTGCACAAAGAGTTATCGATCGCTGCGTTGAAAGCCGGCAAACATGTTGTTTGCGAGAAGCCTGTTGCGCTGAATACTGCGGAACTAGATGAGATCGTGGCGGTTGCCCAAGAAACTGGCAATACCTTTATGGTTCACCAAAACCGCCGTTGGGATCCTGATTTTCTACTTGTACGCGAACTGTACCGTAATGGACAGATCGGTGATTTGTTCCAATTAGAGTCACGGGTCCAAGGGGCAAACGGCATCCCAGGAGACTGGCGCCATGTGAAAAAACAAGGTGGGGGAATGCTTTTAGACTGGGGCGTTCACTTGCTGGATCAAATGCTATGGCTGATCGACAGTCCAGTGAAAGATGTTAAAGCGGATCTTAGCTTTGTGTTGGGGGAAGAAGTCGATGATGGGTTCTTCGCTTTGATTACCTTTGAAAATGGGGTCAAAGCAATCGTGGAAGTTGGAACCTCCAATTACACGCAATTGCCTCGCTGGTACATCAAAGGAACAGAAGGAACAGCCACCATCACCGATTGGGATTTAAATGGGGAAATGGTGCAAGCAACAGGTCGCGAAGATGTGGCAGCACCAAAACCAGTCCAAGCAGGCGTCGGCTTGACGAAAACGATGGCACCCCCATCGGAATTGGCAGCCAAAGAAATTCCTTTCCCGAAAGCCGAAGCAGATTTTGAACCTTTCTACAAGAATTTTTACAACGTTGTACGCAACGGTGCCGAACCTATCGTTAAAAACGAAGAAGTCCGAGCAGTGATGCAGTTGATCGAACGCATTTTTGCCACAGCGTAAGAGAATAGAAAAAAGCACTAGCTGAGGGAGTGATCTCTTTTCGCTACGTGCTTTTTTTGTGTAATGAAACGATAACAGTTATTCCGATACGTAAAAATTGAACAATAAATCTTGAGGATAATTTCCCCATCGATCGCCGAAGATGGTCAAACCACCAGCATTTTCGGCAGTTGCAGGTGCAGCAATTTTAAAGGTGAAAAAATCACTGTGGTCTAAGTCGATTTCATTCAGGTTGTGATCGGTTAATTTTTCTCCATCGAGGGAAGTATCATAGCGATTGATGCGTAAATGCTTAAGTAATCCATATTGACTGAACTCATCGATCCACCATTGCGGAGTCAGAGAACCTCTGACATCCGAAAAGTTTCCTGGTACGGTATAGCTACCGATGCAGTGATTGTTTAAGTAAAAGGAAAGATCGCTGGGCCAATAGTTATTCGAAATTGGGAACTCTGAAGCGATCTCCATACTAATTTCTAGTAATTCGATTTTTTCACCATTTTTCAAAGGATTTGGGATTTTGTATTCTAAAAAACCGTTATTTAGCCAGATGATACTTGCATCAACACGTTCTTGATCCAGAAAAGATTTTGGATCATCTAAGGCGCCAATCAAGCGGTCTTTGGTCGCCATTCCACAAGAAGGCTCAGCTTTAAAATCGGTGAAGTGGCCAATTTTCACGGATTGGGAGGTTAGATTCATTTCTGGAAACACTTTTGCTGGGAAATTGATATTGATGAAATCAGTTTTTAGAGATAAATATTTTTTCTTCCAGTCTAGCCCCGATCCTTTTTCTGTTTTGATCAACTGAGCTTCTTCGAGTTTACGGATATGTTTGGTCATCAAAGCATTGCTGATTGCTAATTTTTGTCCAATTTCACTGATGCTTTTCTTCTTATCGCCTAATTCTCTTAAAATCGCTAAGCGAGTTTCATTTGCTAGTGCTTCGTAGATCGGTAAAGATGCGTTTGTTAGATCCAATTCCATAGCGATCACCTCGTTATACTAAAATGTTTAATGAAAAGATGGTTTAATTATAACACAACCTTTTGAATTTACCAAATAGTAAAATGATGATTTTTTAGCTATACCTTGTTAAAATGATGTTGACAGCGCTTTATATTTATAGTAACTTTACGGTGTAAACATTATTCGACAATAGTCTAACAATTATGTTTATTGATAACTGGATATCATTTTACTTTTTAGTTAAATTAAAAGGAGTGTAAAAAATGAAAGTAAGTAAATCAATTGTTTTAGTAGGGACAAGCTTATTATGTACAGTGTTGTTAGCTGCTTGTGGCGGAAGTGGTAGCTCAAGTAATAATTCAGAAATTTTGCTTTGGTCTTCGACAACAGGACCGGACGGTGAAAAAATCAAAAAAACGATTGATCAATACAATGAAACAGACCCAGACTTTAAAGTGAAGTTAGTAAGCATGCAAGGTGACACCTTTACTTCAAAGTTGACGACTGCGGGGAAATCGGGGAAAGGTGTCCCTGATTTGGCTTTGATCGCCTCAGAAGCTTTGCCTACGTATAAACACCAAGACATGCTTGAAACTTGGGATGACATGATCGATGGGACAGAATTGGCACGGGAAAACTACGTAGAAGCTGCTTGGGACACTGGTGTAGTGGATGATAGTCAATATGGGATTCCGGCAACCATGGGTTCGTGGGTGATGTATTACAACCAAGATTTGGTGGATAAATATGTTCCAGGAGCGTTGGATGATGGCGTAGTGACGTATGAAGAAATCAGACAAGCTGGGGAAAAAGCAAAAGCAGATGGAATCTATAGTTTTGGCTATACATGGGGCATGCAGAATTATTCGAATCTCTACCAACAAATGGGTGGGGAATGGCAAGATGCACAAGGAAACATCAATATCGATAATGAGTTTTCTTACAATGCCGTTCAAGAGTTTAAGGATTTATACGATGCCGGCTACATGGTCCCAGATGGTGAAGATGCAAATAAGCTTTTTGCAAACCAACAGCTGATTTTTCTTCCAGAAGGAACATGGATGCTAAGTAATATGGAAGAAATCAGTGATTTCACTTGGGGTCAAACATTTACTCCTCAATGGGATGCGGAACATATCATTCAAGGTTCAGGCGTCGATCAGTTTGCGATGTTCAAAACGAACGAGGAACGTTCCGATGAAAAGAAAAGTGGCATGGTCGACTTTCTGACTTGGTTACAAGCAAACCAATTGGAGTGGGTCAAATCAGGTGCAAATCCTACTTCCTTAGCAATGCTAGACAATGAAGAATATGTTGAGATGCCACAATCCTTCTTATTGAAGACAGAAAAAGGACAAGCGGCAATTTCTGTTAACGCAGTTGATGGCTTATCATATATCTTTGGTGAATATGATAATCGCTCATGGGACATGATCACAGGAAAAGCAGATATTCAAACGACTTTTGGTGAGATCCAAAAAGTTGTAGAAGAAAAGATGAAATAATCTTCTCACGTGGAGGCTGTGGCAGAAGGAAAAGCGACCATAAAAGAATTCAGTCCATTTTTTGATAGGGTAGGAATTCTGATGGGGAGGCTTAAAGGGCTGTCACAGTCGTTTCTTGTTGAGAGCTGCACTAGAAATACAAGGAAGGATGGGTATTGATGAAAAAAAGGTTAAATGGCTGGCCAATCGTTTTTATTGGTCCGCATATGCTCCTTTTTCTTTTATTCTTTTTAGTTCCTGCAGTGATTGGGATCTATGTTTCTTTTACTGAATGGGATCTGTTCAGTACACCGATTTTTGTCGGGTTTGATAATTTTAAAACGATTTTGTTTGATCAAGACTCGTTGTATCATACGCAATTTTTTAATGGAATGAAAAATACGCTGTTTTTTGCGGCAATCTCCGTTCCGTTATGTATTGTAATTCCCTTGTTGCTAGCGGTTGCATTATCTGCTAAACCAAAAATGATGCGTTTTTTTCAATCGATTCTCTACCTGCCAACATTATTTGCAATCTCTGCCGTCATGATTATTTGGGGGTTCCTTTTGAGCAAATCTTTTGGACCGATCAAAGAAGTATTCGGTATCGACATCAATTTTGTAGGCACGCAACCATGGGCATGGATCGCTATTTTGATCGTGACGATTTGGTGGACATTAGGTGGGAATCTAATTATTTATGTTGCTGCATTAAATGGCGTCTCCAAAGAGCAGTTAGAAGCAGCAGAATTAGATGGTGCGAATAGTATCACGAAATTTTTCCGTATTTCTTTGCCGAGTATTCGCAACCAGCTTGTTTTTACCACGGTCATGACGACCATCGCTCAGTTTAATATTTATGGTCAGCCACTAATGCTGACGGGAGGCGGACCCAACAATTCTACTCGCGTGTTGATGATGTACATCCAAGAAAATGCCTTTGGTAGTAGTACCTCGGTTGCAGGAATTTCTTCAGCGATGGCCATTCTACTAGGTTTTGTAATCATGGCAGTTTCGATTGTGCAATTTATGGTCATCAAAAAAATGGAAAGATAGGAGGGATGAAGATGCGAGAAAACAAACTAGGGAAAAGAATTGCCTTTATTTTGCTAGCGATCGTCTGTGTGATTTGGATCTTTCCTTTAATATGGGCAATTTTTACCTCGTTTAAATCGGAGGCAGAGATTCAAAAGGTTGGGTTCAGTTTGATTCCGCAAGATTGGACGCTGGCTAACTTTTTGGGCTTGTTACATGGCAATGATTCTTCTCCTGTGTTCCGCTGGTTTGTGAATTCAATGATTATTTCAACTTCACATACGCTGTTAGTTATGGTGATCGTCTCGTTTGCGGCTTATGGCTATACACGACTCACCTTTAAGGGGAGAGATTTGATTTTTGCCTTATTGTTAGGAACGATGATGTTTCCCGGGGTGGTCAATTTGATCCCAAATTTTAAAATCGTTGATACGTTAGGTTGGACCAATACATTTCTGGCAGTCATCGTTCCTGGAGCAGCAGGTGTTTATAACATTTTCCTTGTTCGGCAGTTCATTTTAGGGATTCCTAAAGAATTGGATGAATCGGCTGTGATCGATGGGGCCAACGAGTTTCAAATCTTTTATCATATCATTTTACCGTTGATCAAACCTGTATTGACGGTGGTTGCGTTATTTAGTTTTACTGGCTCATGGAATGACTTCTTGTGGCCATCGATCGTGATAAACGATATTGATAAATTACCGATTACACCGGGGCTGCAATTGCTACAAGGGCAATACATGACCTATCCGGGAATTGGAACTGCCGGAGCAATCTTGGCTTTGATCCCTACCTTTTTATTGTATTTGGTGGCGCAAAAAAGCTTTATGGCGTCAATGTCGTTGCAAAGTGGCATAAAATAATTTGTTTTTGGAGGAAATATGAGTAGAGAAGAATACCCGAGACCGCAATTTGAGAGAGAAAATTGGTTAAGTTTAAATGGTGAATGGCAATTTGCCTTTGATGACCAAAATCTTGGTTTAAAAGAAAAGTGGTACACAAACGAAGCAAACTATCCGTACAAGATCAATGTTCCCTTTGTCTATCAAAGTGCATTGAGCGGCATTGATCATCGAGAAGTGCACGACGTTGTATGGTATTATCGGACCTTCGATGTGCAAGTCCCTGAAAAAAGTCGTGTCCTTTTGCATTTTGGGGCGGTGGACTATGAAGCAGATGTGTTTGTCAATGGAAATCATGTGAAAAATCATTGCGGAGGGCATACCTCGTTTGCTATAGACATCACGGATGCTCTAGTATCTGGACAAGAGCAAATACTAAGTGTGCGAGCATTTGACCCGCATTTTGATGAAAGCATTCCACGGGGGAAACAATTTTGGGAAGAAGAATCAGCAGGAATCTGGTACACAAACTCAACAGGGATCTGGCAGCCAGTCTGGCTTGAAGTAGTTGCTGAAACCCATCTGCAACAGGTGAAATTTACGAGTGATTTTGATGCTGGCGCCGTGAAGGTCGATGTAGAACTGAACCAGTTACAGCCGCAAGTAGTCTTAGAATATCAAATCTATTTTAAAGATGTTTTAGTTACCAGCGGAAAGGCAGACTTTATCACTTCTAAGTTGAGTCTTGCAGTTGATATTTTCCAGCAAGAAATTTTTCGGACGAATTTTCACCACGAAGGCTGGTCTTGGACACCTGAAAAGCCGCAATTATTTGATGTTGAATTGACGCTTAGAGAAGCAGGGAATGCCATCGATCAGCTAAAAAGTTATTTTGGTATGCGTAAAATACATACAGAAAACGGTATGATTTACTTAAATAACAAGCCTTACTACCAGAAGTTGGTTCTCGATCAAGGCTATTGGCCGAGCGGCTTGTTAACTGCACCAACAGATGAGGACTTTAAACAAGACATCTTATTGGCCAAAGAAATGGGATTTAATGGTTGCCGAAAACACCAAAAAACAGAAGACCCACGCTTTTTATATTGGGCAGATAAATTAGGATTTCTTGTTTGGGGAGAGTGTGCGGCGCCGGCAATCTATACCGATCTTTCGGTAACGCGCTTGATGCAAGAGTGGGCAGAAATCATTACTCGAGATTATAGTCATCCTTCGATCGTTACTTGGGTCCCAATCAACGAGAGCTGGGGGGTGCCAAAAATATCATTTGATCGTCAGCAACAGCATTTTTCTCAAGCGATGTATCACTTTATCCATTCGCTAGACCAGCAACGGTTGGTTATTTCAAATGATGGTTGGGCGATGACGGAGACAGATATTTGTGCGATTCATAATTATGCGCATGGGCAAGAATCTGAGCGGCAAAAATATCTATACTTCAAAGACAGTCTCAGCACGAGAGAAAAATTGGTGAATCGAGTATCGACCCCGTGGCCGATTTTCGCTGGAGGATTTTCTTATCAGGATCAGCCTATTTTATTGACCGAGTTTGGCGGTATTGGCTTCGATGTTTCGGGGCAACCCGGTTGGGGCTATACCTCAGTGGAAAATCAACAAGATTTCTTGAAGGATTATCAGCGAATCATGACAGCTGTTTATGATTCTGTCGGGCTCTGGGGCTATTGCTACACTCAGTTGACAGATGTTGAACAAGAAATCAATGGATTACTGACCTATGACCGCCAACCAAAAGTTGATTTGGCGGCGATTAAAGAGATCAATGAGCAGTTTCATCCACCGCAGGTAGAATAAAATGATTGGTAAGGAAAGGGGCGATGTCCAATGGGGAAATCAGCAGCTTGGCTCAGTGGAGTAAGTATCTTGATGATAACCGGTTGTAGCACAGGAACTGATCCAGGGGAAGAAGTGTCCGATTTTACTTCAATTATCGATAATGACGGGGCAGATCCTTGGATCTTGCAAACGGAAGCGTTCTTTTATTATACCAAAACGACTGGGAATAATTTAACACTCTGGCGTGCTGAAAACCTCTCTCACGTTGCTGCTGGTGAAAAAAAGGTCATCTGGGAAATGCCAGCAGAATTTGAAAGTATCTGGGCACCCGAGCTTCATTACTTAGATGATCGCTGGGTGATGTATTTCGCGGCTAATCGTCCTTCAGAAACGCATCGTATGTACGCATTAGTCAATCATCAAAAAGATCCTTACATGGGTGAGTGGCAATTGGAAGAGATCAAAGGGATGGATGATAAATTTGCGATTGATGGAACAGTCTTAGAGATCAATGACAAACGCTATTTCCTTTGGTCGGGCTGGGAAGGGTATGAAAATGTTGCGCAAAATCTTTATTTAGCGGAAATGGCCTCCCCTACGGAAGTGATTGGGGAGAAACGGCTTATCTCAGAACCAGAATATGAATGGGAAATGCGGCAAACACCATTGATCAATGAAGCCCCTCAAGTGATTATCAAAGACGAAACAGTCAATTTGGTATACTCTGCCAGTGGAAGCTGGGACAATGATTACGCTCTTGGTCTTATGACCCTAGATGTAGCTGATGATCCCCTAGAAAGAGCGAATTGGCAAAAGGAACCAGAGCCGATTTTCCAACAGACAAACACTGTCTATGGACCTGGTCATAATGGATTTGCCAAATCAAAAGATGGTTCTGAAGACTGGTTGATTTATCACGCTGCTCGGTGGGATCATTCGGGCTGGGACCGTTCGATCCGCTTGCAAAAGTTTGGTTGGGATCAAGAGGATAAAGTCCTACTGGAAGCTCCTTTGGATGAGTGGCATGTTCAAGCGTTGCCAAAATCTGAGCCGAATCGACTGCGATTAACTGCTAGCCGTGCTTTGTTGGAAGGCGATTTAGCGCTTGTCGAAGATGAGGCAGCACTCTCTAAGAAAGTCGTCCAAGGCTTTGAATCAACGACTGACAAAATTATCTTTACCCCTCAGATTGAAGAATCAGATGAATTTCTGGTGATTGCCTATGTCAAAACCACTGATTATCTCTCCTTAAATGACCCAATTCAGGTCAAGATTGAAACGAAACAAGCAAGTCACGTGGTGGATGTCTATCCTTCCGAATATTATCAACCGCTACAAGTCCGCATGAAGTTACCGAAAGGATCGCAGGAAATCACCCTTTCGTCTGAGATTGGGGTTGACACGCTAAGTATTGATCGTTTAGAAATCGTCAAATTCCAATAAAGAATAATGAGGAAGTTTTTTTAATCCAAGCGATGGGTGATGATCGCTTGACTCCTGCTACTTTGTCTTTAGACAATGTGGCAGGATTTTTTTCCCTTGAAAATTCCCAACTCCTACCGCCATAGCCTAAAATTCCATGTATAATAAAGAAAACGACCGTTTTATTTGGCGAAGGGAAAAGAAAAAGCAAAAGAGGTGCGAACTATGAGGATGAATCAAGAAAAGCTGACTTCATCAAATGGGAAGGATCAGCTTTTTGTCAAAACGTGGCTGCCAGAAGAACAGCCGAAAGCAGTCGTGCAAATCGTTCACGGAATGATCGAACACATTGAACGTTACCACGAGTTTGCGGAATGTTTGACTGCGCAAGGCTATGCGGTGGTCGGTCATGATCACTTAGGGCATGGGCAATCCGTGAAGGAAACACAGGCCTATGGGCATTTTGGTGAAAAAGAGGGCGCCAACTATTTAGTGGCAGATGTGAGAGTGGTCCATCAGTACGCAGCTGCTTGCTACCCAGACCGACCATACTTTATCTTAGGGCACAGTATGGGGTCTCTGGTGTTGCGGAATTATTTGTTTAGTCAGCCACATCCATTGTCAGGAGCGATCATCATGGGCACCACGATGGAAAAAGCCGTGCTGATGCAAGGAGGCAAACTTGTCACGAACTTGTTGCGCCCGTTTGCCGCTCAGCAATGGCCTTATCACGTAATGGAACAGCTGGTTTTTGGCCAGCACAACCGGCGTTTTCGTCCCAATCGGACCGCCAAGGATTGGTTGACCAGTGATCCGCAACAAGTGGATCGCTACTTGAAGGACCCTTACACGCAATTTCATTTTTCCTTAGCGGCTTACAAGGATCTCTTTACATTGACGCAAGCTGCCAGTGATCCGGATCAACTGCGCAGGATTGATCCAGAATTGCCGCTGCTCTTGATTTCAGGTGCAGATGATCCTGTGGGGCACTATGGCAAAAGCGTCCGCCAATTGGCTCAGCAGCTGAAGCAAAATGCTGACGTGACGATGTATTTGCTTGAGCAGGGACGTCATGAGATTTTGAATGAGCGCAACCGCGAGATCGTTTACAATGAAATTTCTCGCTGGCTGTTTGAAAAAATGCCGAAATGACGAACGTTAAGAAATTGGTAGTCTTTTCTGAAAATTCAAAATTATTTTCTCTTTTAAGGCTTTTTTCATTTTCGGCTATCTGTTATAATGATTTTCACATCTAACATAAAGGAGAGATTTTTTGTATGACAGTTTATAACTTTTCAGCTGGTCCTGCCGTATTGCCCCGTCCCGTATTGGAGAAAGCACAATCCGAACTTTTGAATTACCGCGGAAGTGGGATGTCCGTTATGGAGCTGAGTCATCGGTCCTCCTTGTTTGAAGCGATCATTAAAGATGCAGAAGCACTTTTACGAAAATTGATGGGAATTCCTGAAAACTATCAGGTACTGTTTTTACAAGGCGGCGCGAGTCTCCAATTCAGTATGATCCCTTTAAATCTTGCACAAAACAAAAAAGCCTTATACGTAAATACCGGTTCTTGGTCGAAGAAAGCTATTGAAGCAGCAAAAGCGCTTGGAAACGTGACGGTGGAAGTTGTTGCCTCTAGTGAGGATCAAAACTTTACCTATATTCCAGAAATTTCAGAAGATGCGATCGATCAAGAAGCGGCTTATTTGCATATCACCACGAACAATACCATTGAAGGGACGGCCTTTCAAACGATTCCGCAGGCTGGCAACGTGCCGATCGTAGCGGATATGTCCTCAAATATTTTAGCCAATGACTATCGCGTAGAAGACTTCGGTGTGATTTATGCTGGGGCCCAAAAGAATATTGGTCCTGCAGGGTTGACGGTAGTGATTATCCGAGAAGATTTACTCAATGATGATGCTGTCTTCGCTCCAATGCTGGATTATCGTCTACAGGCTAAAAATGACTCATTGTACAATACACCACCAACGTATGCTATCTATATTGCTAAATTGGTGTTTGAATGGTTGGAAGAATTAGGCGGCATTCCTGCCATTTTAGAACAAGACCGCCAAAAAGCGGCGCTTTTATACGAAACGATCGAAGCCTCGGCTCTTTACAGTAGTCCTGTGGCTGTTGATAGCCGTTCACTAACGAATATTCCTTTTGTGACAGGGGATAAAGCATTAGATCAGCGCTTCAATGAAGAAGCTGTCAAAGCTGGCTTTGAGAACTTGAAAGGGCATCGTTCCGTTGGAGGAATGCGAGCAAGCTTGTACAATGCCTTTCCATTAGCTGGCGTTCAAGCGTTAGTCGACTTTATGAAATCATTTGAAGCGGAGGTCAAATAAATGTTCCAAATCAAAACATTCAATGCGATCGCACCAGAAGGATTACAGCGTTTAGAAAAAGAAAAGTATGCCATCAACGAAAGCGACCAACCGCAAGGGATTTTGCTGCGCAGCCAGAAATTGCACGATTACGCTTTTCCTGAAAGTGTCTTAGGTATTGCCCGTGCAGGGGCTGGGACCAACAACATTCCCGTCAAAGCATGTACTGAAAAAGGGATCGTCGTCTTTAATACGCCAGGCGCCAATGCCAATGCGGTCAAAGAATTAGTGATCGCTAGTCTGCTCTTAAGTGTCCGTCCGATTTTACGAGGTGCCCAATGGGTCCAAACCTTGAGCGGTGATAATGTGGAAGAACAAGCAGAAGCGCAAAAAAGTCAATTTGCTGGAACAGAGTTAGAAGGCAAAAAGTTAGGAATCATCGGCCTTGGTTCTATTGGAGCGATGGTCGCCAACGATGCTTATCGTCTAGGGATGGAAGTAGTCGGTTATGATCCTTACGTGTCAGTGGATACTGCTTGGACGATCTCTCGTCGGGTCAAGCGTGCAAATGATATTGCGGAAGTCTTTTCAACCTGTGATTTTATTACGGTTCATGTGCCGCTAATGGAAAACACGCATCATCTCGTCGGGGAAGCCGAACTTGCGAAAATGAAACCAACAACGAAGCTATTCAACTTTTCTCGTAAAGAAATCGTCGATACAGATGCCGTTTTACGTGCGTTAAAAGCCGACCGTTTAGCGGGCTATACGACTGATTTTGCGGATGAACAATTGCTGCACAATGAAAAAGTCCTCGTCTTGCCGCATTTAGGTGCATCAACAGAAGAAGCTGAAGTCAACTGTGCCAAGATGGCAGCCCGAACATTGAAAAAATTCTTGGAATTTGGGACCATCAAGCGCTCAGTGAATTTTCCAACTGTTGAGATGGCTTTTCATTCGCCTTATCGTCTGACGATCATCAATCGCAATGTACCGAATATGTTAGGTCAGATTTCATCGATCATTGCGGAATCTGGAATCAATATCGACAATATGCTGAATCGTGGACGGGAAGACTTTGCTTACACCCTAGCCGATGTCGCTTCTGAAGATGAAGCCTTATTGAATCAATTAGCCGATAAACTGCGGGAGAACGAAAACATCGTTCGTGTACGGGTCATCAAGAATCAGGAGGTTGGGTATTAATGGTTCAAGTATTTCCGTTTAAAGCCATTCGTCCAGAAGCCTCATTGGCAGAAAAAGTGGCCGAGCTACCGTATGACGTGGTCAATTCACAAGAAGCCGCAGCGTTTGCGCAAGGCAATCCTTACAGCTATTTCCACATCGACCGTTCGGAGATCGACTTGCCAGGAATCGATCCTTATGATCCACAGGTGTATCAAAAAGCGGCGGAAAATCTTGCATCTTTTCAAGAAGCAGGCTGGTTGATTCAAGAAACGGCGCCCGCATATTATTTGTATGAATTGACGATGGCTGGCAGAAGGCAAACTGGGCTTGTCGCCTGTACCTCGATCGATGATTATGTCGCTGGGAAAATCAAGAAACACGAGTTTACCCGTCCAGAAAAAGAAATCGATCGGATCAATCATATTCTGGCATGTGATGCCAATACAAGTCCGATTTTCTTGAGCTATCGGCAACCAGCAGCAGTCAAAGAAGCGATCGATGCGTGGCAAGCAGAGCATGCACCAATCTATGATTTTGTCAGCTATCATGAGGTGCAACATCGTGTTTGGCTGATCGATGATCCAGCGCTAGTCGCCTCTTTTGCCCAGCAGTTTCAAGCTGTAGATGCCCTTTATATTGCGGATGGACATCACCGCACAGAGTCAGCAGTCAAAGTCGGCTTGCAAAAGCGAGCCGATGGCCAAAGCAGTCAAGAAAGCGACCGCTTTTTAGCGATTTTATTCCCAGAAAATGAATTAGCGATTTGGGAATACAATCGGGTTTTGCGGGTACCAGTCCCAGAAAACTTTTTTGAGCAGGCAGCCCAGCATTTTACGATTCGAGAAACTACAAGGAAGAAACCAGCGCAACGTGGTTCGATTCATCTGTATCTAAACCATGCGTGGTGGGAGTTGACCATCAAGCCGGAAGCTGTGCCGCAAGATGCGGTAGGACAGCTGGATGTGTCACTTTTACAACAATATGTGCTGGCTGATATTTTCGCGATCCAAGATGTGCGGACAGACAAACGCATTGATTTTGTCGGCGGAATTCGTGGTTCAGAAGAATTGGAACGTTTGGTAGATAGCGGAGAATGGACATTGGCCTTTTCCATGTATCCAACGCAAATGGCCGATCTTTTGGCAGTCGCCGATGCGGGAGAAATTATGCCGCCAAAATCAACTTGGTTTGAACCAAAACTGTTGAGCGGTCTGTTTTTACATGATTTAGAAACGAATTAACCAAAAAAAGCTTACGAGGCTAGCTCGTAAGCTTTTTTTCTATTAGAAGTTGCCGAGTGTTTCGATGATCAAGCGGACATTCAAGACCGTCAGTGCAAGGGCACAGATCCAGCCTAAGGTAGAGACCCATAGCGGATTCTTGAAGCGTTCCCCCATGATTTTTTTTGAGCTGGTAAAAAGAACCAACGGAATCATCGAAACGGGTAAGGCGATGCTTAAAAAGACTTGCGAATAAATCAGCAGATCGTCCAAGGCTTGTTCGTTGCCGCCAAAGTAAATCGTACAAAGCAAGACGGGGATCACCGATAAGCCACGGGTGATCAGACGTCGCGCCCAAGTAGGGATCTTCATATGGATAAATCCTTCCATCACGACTTGCCCCGTCAGTGTCCCAGTGATCGTTGAATTTTGACCAGATGCCAAGAGTGCCACGGCAAACAGAACGCTCAAGACTGGACTGGCGACAGCACCAGCAATGGAGGAATCTTGCAAAGCATCAAACAGCGCGGAGAAGGTGCCGACTTCTTCACTATGACCAAAGAACAAGGCGCTTCCTAAGATCAAAAGCAGGCAATTGACCAAAAACGCAGCGGATAATTGGATATTGGAATCCCAAGTAGCGAACCGCACGGCCGTTGCCACTTCTTGGGTATCGCTGCGATCGATTTTTCGTGATTGGGAGATCGAAGAATGCAGATAGAGATTATGCGGCATCACAGTCGCACCAACGATCCCCAACGCCATTGTCAGCTGTCCATGGTTCAAGACTTGCTTTTGGGGAATAAAGCCTTGCAAGACAGCAGGCAAATTTGGTTGAGCAATAATGACTTCGTAACAAAAGACCAGCATAATGACCAAAATCAGTGTCATGACGATCGCTTCGATTTTTCGGAAACCCAATTTCATTAAAAAGAGCAGAAGCAGTACATCGAAAATCGTTAAGATGACCCCAACTAATAAAGGTAAGCCGAATAGTAGATTGAGAGCGATCGCTCCTCCGATCACTTCCGCGATATCCGTTGCCATGATAGCCAATTCGGTGACGATCCACAAAACAAAGCCTAAGCCTTTGCTGGTGTGTTTACGAGTTGCTTGCGCAAGGTCCATCTGGGTCACGATCCCTAGCTTGGCTGCCATGTATTGCAGCAGCATAGCGATCAAACTGGAAATCAAGATCACAGAAAGTAAGAGATAGCCATACTCAGCACCGCCACCGATCGAGGTGATCCAGTTTCCTGGGTCCATATAGCCCACGGCTACCAATGCCCCAGGACCAGAAAACGCTAAGAGATTGCGCCAAAAGCTGCCGTTTTTTGGAATGGCAACTGTATTATTTATTTCTTCCAAGCTAGGACCGTTGGCCGCTTGGATCAATTTTTTTTCATCATTCATCGTTTCACGTCCTATCTTTTTAGGTGTACCTAAAAACAAATCTATTGTATTCCTCATTTATGAATTTTTCAAGAGAAACCTTTTGGAAGTCAGAAGGAAGGACAAAAAAACAGCAGCCAAAGGAATGGCTGCTGTCTGATGGGTTTTCTTATAAAATTAGTCGGCGCGTAAAGCGATCGCTGCATCTTTTTTCGCTGCCATTCGAGCTGGTATGTGGCCGCCGATCATCGTTAGGACGGTGCTGACAGCAATCAAGATCAGGCCGTGGACCGGATTTAATTGAGCAACATTTTCGAGATCAGTCATACTATATAAGATTGCGTTGATCGGGAATGTGGCTAACCAAGCAATCAGGACACCTAAAGCTCCTGAAGCGATCCCTAAAATACAGGTTTCGGCATCAAAGACGCGGGTGATGTCTTTCTTGCGAGCACCTAATGCTTTTAAGACCCCAATTTCTTTCGTACGTTCAAGTACAGAGGTATAAGTGATGATACCGATCATGATCATGCTAGTTACCAAGGAGATCCCTGCAAAAGCGATCAAGACGTAAGTGATGGCATCCATCAAGCCACCAGTCAATTGAGTCATCGTACCCGCTAAATCGGAATAAACGATTTGGTCTTCTTTGTCTTTGCCTTTGTTGAAGTCATCCAAGTAATCAAGGATTTTTTCTTTGGCACTGAAATCATTCGGATAGATCATAATGCTGTTTGGCAAATCACTGCCGCCAAGATAAGCGATCAATGAATCTTTAGCACTTTCGTCAACGGGTTCATTCGTCATCACGTTGGTGTCGCTGTCTTTTTGGGCTTGGACGATCGCTGAGTCTTGGTTTTCTTTGATGACTTCTTGCGCGAGGGCATCACTGTAGGCAATGCCAGTTGACAGCAAGTTCATCGTAGAGTTTTGCTTGATACGTAAGATTCCGCTGATCGTTAATTCTTTGTTGTTACTGTTATCGAAAACGTCATTTAAATCTTGATTTGGAATGAAGTTTCCAGTTGGTAATTCGGTGTAAAAGGCATCATTAGACGCCAATGTGATTTTTGTTCCCACGATATCGTCGAAGGACACCTTGTCGCCATCTTCAATGTCAAAACCGAGATTGATCAATGCATTGACATTCGTTACGTTGTTTTCATCGACGATCAAAACGACATCTGTGCTAGCACTTGGGTAGCTGCCTTCTAAAAGGTCGTAGTTGTCTTTTAAGAAATTGCCGTTATCCTCTGATAACTGCTCGGGGAAAGTCGAAACCCCAATCCCGGTGGAGGCACTCATGGCAGACATCATGGCATTGGTCTGTTCATTGTCAGGTGATGCATTGGAGAAGCTGACTTGTTCCACAGTATCATCGATCTTACGGAAAAGGTTCAAGGAAGTAGAACGAGTGTAGCCGATATTGTTGCTTAATTCAGGATCAATGTCGTTGATGTAATCGAGAAACTCTTGATCGATTTTATTGATATGGGTTGCACGATCCGCATCACTTAATTTGGCAGTGACCTCTTTATCTGAAGGGAAATCTTCCGATTTCTCCCGCGTCCCCATGGCTGATGGATCTTGTTCAGTGGCTACTTGCGAGATCGTGATCGGAAAACGAGCTAATGTTTCTGACTGGGTATTGTCGATTTGTTTTTGGAATCCCGTTGACAGTGACAAAACAATGGCGATTCCGATGATTCCAATACTAGAAGCAAAGGCTGTCAAGAAGGTGCGCCCTTTTTTGGTGCGGATATTGTTAAACGACAAACGTAAGGCAGTCATGAAACTCATTTTAGTGTGCTTTAATTCGAATTGGTCTTTCTTTTGTCCTTCGACATGAGGGTTCGAATCTTTAATGATTCGTCCGTCTTTGAACTCAATGATCCGTCCAGCGTATTTGTGCGCCAACTCAGGATTATGGGTAACCATGATGACCAATTTTTCTTTTGATAGTTCTTGGATCAGTTCCATGATTTGGACACTGGTCTCTGAATCCAAGGCACCTGTTGGTTCATCACAAAGAAGGATATCAGGATCATTTGCTAAGGCACGAGCGATCGCTACCCGCTGCATTTGACCACCAGAAAGCTGATTTGGTTTTTTGTGCATATGCTCAGCTAAGCCCACACGCGTCAAAGCATCGGTTGCTTTTGCGCGTTTTTCTTCTTTTGACACACCGCTCAAGGTCATCCCAAGCTCGACGTTGTCGATGATGCCTAAATGACTGATCAAATTGTAGCTTTGGAAGACAAAGCCGATCGAATTGTTCCGATACGCATCCCAGTCACGATCTTTAAAGGATTTCGTTGATTTGCCGTTGATGATCATATCACCAGAATCGTAATTATCTAAGCCGCCGATCACGTTCAACATGGTTGTTTTCCCAGAGCCGCTTGGCCCTAAAATGGCAACAAACTCTTGTTTACGAAAGGCGACGGAGACACCATCGAGGGCTTTTGTAGTACTGGCGCCAACCGTATAATACTTCTTGATATCTTTTAATTCTAACATGCTGTCACTCTTTTCTTGCCGTTTTCACGATTATTTTCATTATGTAACCACGCTATCATAATGGTTAACAAAAATCAACGATTATCATTGTTTAAACAAATAATTTATACTAAACTAAAGACAGAAAAGAGGGAGAGTATGGAAAAAGCGTTAGGAACATTCAATATGGCGGTATTTGCGGAGATCTTTTCGCTGATGGGAAACATATTGTTTGAAGAAATCGGTCTGGAAGATTTAAAATTGACCAAAATGGAAATCTTGGAACTCGTGGTGATCTCTAGTAATGAAGGAATCACGATGTCTGAGTTGGCCCAGCAAATCGGTACGTCAAAAGTCCAAATCAGTCGTTCGATCTCGGGGTTAGAAAAGGCTGGCTTTGTGGTCCGCAAAACCAACGGCGTCAATCGCCGCAACGTCAATGTTTATTTGGAAGAAGCTGGGAAGCAGTTATTTGTCCAAAAGAAAAAACAAGTGGAAGACCGCTTGAATGCCAAAACCGCTCAAATGGCTGCAGAAGATATCCAGCAGTTGAGTCAGTCGTTGACGGAGGCAGTGGGGATCTTGCGGAAATATGACATTTTACGGACTGGCAATCAATGTGAGAAAAATACGCCGTTTGATTAAAAAAGGGCGAAGCAATCGTTTGCTTTTTAATTACTGAATTAATTTCATATTAACTTATATTATCGATTTTTTAGATAAAGCAACCGATTGCGTTTTTCTCTTGTTTTGACTTCTGATTTGTGCGACAATGAGTATATCAAACAAGTCAAAGGAGTCTGCTATGAATACTACTGCCATTTATCATCGTCCCGAAAGTGAATTTGCGTATTTGTACGAGAAGGATAAAATGCATATCCGTTTGCGTACCGCCCGTCAAGACGTCCGCCATGTCCAGCTGCTTTGCGGTGATCCTTACACACTGTATAAAGAAGCTTGGTACCAGCAAAGAATTGAAATGAAAAAAATTCTTTCCACGGACTTGCATGATTATTGGCAAGTATCGGTCGGAGCAGAATTCCGCCGTTTGTCTTACGGCTTTTCCATCGAAAGTTACGATGGGTTGCATGTCTTTTATGGAGACCACGGGGTCTATCCTTTTGAGCAGCAATATTTAGAAATGAACAACAATTATTTTCGGATGCCTTACTTCCAAGAAGCCGATCGTTTCAAAATTCCCGAGTGGGCAAAAGAAACCGTTTGGTATCAAATCTTCCCTGAACGCTTTGCAAATGGGGACCCATCAAATGATCCAGAAGGTGTATTGCCTTGGGGTTCAAAAAATCCCGATCGCCAAGACTTTTTCGGCGGGGATCTGCAAGGGGTCATCGATCATTTGGATTACCTCGTCGATCTAGGCATCAATGGGATCTACTTCTGTCCGATTTTTGAGGCCTATTCGAATCACAAGTATGATACCATCGATTATTTAGCCATCGATCCAGCGTTTGGGGATAACGACACCTTTAAACGCTTAGTGGAGGAATGCCACAAACGCGGTATCAAAGTCATGCTAGATGCTGTGTTCAATCATATGGGGGATACTTCGCATCAATGGCTAGATGTCATCAAAAACGGCAAAGATTCGCCCTTTGCTGATTGGTTCCACATCAATGAGTTTCCTGTCAACTACAAAGAAGGGGAAAACTTTGAAGATGCTTATGACATCACCTATGATGTTTTTGCCTTTACGCCGCATATGCCAAAACTCAATACAGAAAATCCCGACGTGCAAGATTATTTGTTGAAGATCGCTCGTTATTGGATCGAAGAGTTTGATATCGATGCTTGGCGCTTGGACGTTGCCAATGAAGTCAGTCATCACTTCTGGAAAAAATTCCGCCAAGTGTGTGATGATGCCAAAGATGATTTTTATATCCTTGGGGAAATTTGGCACTCTTCTCAACGGTGGTTACAAGGCGACGAGTTTCATGCAGTAATGAATTATGCCTTTACGGATGCAATCATTGAATATTTTGTCAAAGACGAGATCTCCATGACGAAAATGGTCTCGGAATTAAATAACCAGCTGATGTTGTATCGGGAGCAAACCAACCAAGTGCAGTTCAATATCTTGGATTCTCATGATACCCCGCGCTTGTTAACTTTGGCTCGAGGAGACAAAGACTTGATGCGCCAAGTGATGGCCTTTACGTATCTGCAACAAGGCGTTCCTTGCCTGTATTACGGTGATGAGATCGGTTTGACCGGCGATATGGACCCGGATTGCCGTAAATGTATGATTTGGGAAGAAGAAAAGCAAGATCGTGATCTCCTGCATTTCACTCGCTCATTGATCAGCATTCGCAAAGACAACCAGAAAGTCTTATCAGAAGGTTCCTTGAGTTGGAACTGGGTTTCGGAAGAGGATGGACTGATCATTTTCGAACGAGAGTTAGGGGCACAGCGGATCATCGGTATTTTCAATACGGGCGATGACCAAATCACTCTTTCTCGTCCTGATTCGATCCTGATGGAACAGTTTGTCCAACTGGAAGATGAAACGATGATTATTGATAACAAAGGCTTTGCTATCGTGAAAGTAAACAACGAAGAATCGAATGAAGCATAAAAATGAGGCAAGAATTGCATATGCAATTCTTGCCTCATTCAATGTTTTGGGTATTTTTAATTTCCCCATGCACGTTGGAAAGAATCTTCCCCAAAATTCCTTCTGTCGGTATTATATCCTATAACACCTGAATGTGACAAATGATAACCCTTAAATATAGGTAGATTTTTTCTGCAAAGGGGGAAAAGATTGAAAATTTAGACAGTATTGCCTTCTTTTTGCGCTTCTTTCCACGAAAGGTCTTTTCTTTTTTACAAGATATGATAAACTAGTAAAAATGTATTTTTATTCGAGGAGTGATTTGATGAGTACAGGGTATCACGTAGCAGTTGTCGGAGCTACCGGCGCAGTAGGAACAAAAATGATTGAGATGTTGGAGAAGACCACGTTGCCGATCAAAAAAATAACGTTGTTGGCATCCAAACGTTCTGCTGGGAAGACCCTTGTGTTCAAAAATGAACCGCTCGTTATTCAAGAGCTGACCACAGATTCCTTTGCAGGCGTCGATATTGCCTTGTTCAGTGCCGGTGGCGGCATTTCAAAACAATTTGCTCCAGAAGCAGTCAAACACGGTGCAGTCGTGATCGACAATACCAGTCATTTTCGGATGGACCCGAATGTTCCTCTAGTCGTTCCTGAGGTGAATCCTCATGCATTAGCGCAACATAAAGGAATCATTGCCAATCCGAATTGTTCAACGATTCAAATGATGGTGGCGTTAGAACCGATTCGTCAAAAAGTCGGTTTATCGAGGGTCTTGGTTTCAACGTATCAAGCAGTTTCAGGTGCTGGCGCCCAAGCCTTGGCTGAATTGACTCGCGAATCTCAAGAATTATTAGCTGGCAAAGCCGCTGATGAACTAAACCCTGAGATTTTACCAGCAGGCAGCGACAAAAAGCACTACCCAATCGCGTTTAATGCCTTGCCGCAAATCGATGTTTTCGCCGAAGAGGATTATACTTACGAAGAGTGGAAAATGATCAATGAAACGAAGAAGATCATGGAAGATACGCAGATCAAAGTAGCAGCTACGTGTGTGCGGATCCCTGTGTTTAGCGGTCATTCAGAGTCGATTTATATCGAGACCAAAGACCATGCTAGTGTTGAGGAAGTCAGACAGTGGATCAGCGAAGCGCCAGGAGCTGTCTTGCAAGATGATCCAAGTCAACAAGTGTACCCGCAAGCTTTAACCAGTGTGGACAAAACGGAAACCTTTGTTGGTCGGATTCGCAAAGATTTGGATGTCGAAAACGGCTTGCATTTATGGGTCGTTTCTGATAATTTGCTGAAAGGGGCGGCATGGAACTCCGTTCAAATCGCCGAAAGCCTGCATCAGCAAGGATTAGTTCATGTGTAAACCATAAGTTTTTCAGAAAAGTGTGGTGAATGCCACGCTTTTCTTTTTTTTGTTGTATAATAATAGTGACGGCTTATGCTTGGGAAATAATACAGTAGAAAAAAATTAAGAGGTGAATAAAAGTGGAAACGATAAAAATCATTCCTCTTGGCGGTGTACGCGAAAACGGAAAGAACATGTACATTGCTGAAGTTGGCGAGGATATATTTGTGCTGGATTGCGGTGTCCGTTATCCAGAAAATGAATTATTAGGGATCGATACAGTGATTCCAGACTTCACATATTTAGAAGAAAATGCCGACCGTGTGGCGGGTGTCTTCTTGACCCATGGGCATGCAGATGCGATTGGTGCATTGCCTTATTTCTTGGAGAATATCCAAGTACCGGTCTTTGGGACCGAGTTAACGATCGAACTAGCAAAATTGACCGTGAATAAAAATGAAGCTACCAAGCGCTTCAAAGATTTTCATGTGATCGATGAACATTCGGAGATCGACTTTGGTCATGCGACCATCAGCTTTTTCCGTACGACCCACTCCATCCCTGATTCTGTTGGGATCAGCGTCAAAACAGAAGCTGGCAATATCGTTTATACAGGAGATTTCAAGTTTGACCAAACAGCGATCCCTATGTATCAAACCGATTTTGGCCGCTTAGCGGAAATTGGAAAAGAAGGCGTCTTAGCATTGCTAAGCACGTCTTCAAATGCCGAAAATCCAACGCCGATCGCTTCTGAATTGACGATACAAGATGAAGTTTACGACAATATCCGTTACTGGGAAGGTCGGATCATCGTCGCTAGTGTTGCCAGCAATTTGCAACGGGTGCAACAAGTATTAGATGCGGCGTTTCGTTCTGATCGCAAAGTCGTTTTGACCGGGCAAGATTTTGGTCGGATCATCAAAACGGCCATGAAGTTAGGGAAATTAAAATTACCTGCCGAAGACTTGCTGATCACCCAAAAAGAAATGAAAAAATACTCAGACGAACAGTTGCTGATTTTAGAAACAGGTCGTATGGGTGAACCAATCAAAGCGTTGCAAAAAATGGCCAACGGCTCTCACCGGACGCTGCGCATCAAAAAAGGAGATCTTGTTTACATCACAACAACGCCGACAACGGCAATGGAAACTGTGGTTGCGAAAACGGAAGATATCATCTATCGCGCTGGCGGTACCGTGAAACAGATCTCGGATAATTTCCGTGTTTCTGGTCATGCCAACCCGAATGATCTGCAGCTGATGTTGAATATGATGAAACCGAAGTACTTTATCCCTATTCAAGGCGAGTACCGCCAATTAGCCGCCCATGTGGACTTGGCGCAAGAAGTCGGGATTCCGATGAAAAATATCTTCATTACTGCTCGTGGAGATGTGTTAGAGTACAAAAAAGGCGAAATGCTTGCCGCAGGTGCGGTTCCAGCGGAAAACGTCATGATCGATGGGATCGGTGTCGGTGACATTGGGAATATCGTCCTGCGAGACCGCAAAGTCTTATCTGAAGACGGAATCTTCGTTGCGGTAGTGACGATCAATCGTCGTGAAAAGAAAATTATTTCTGCACCACAAATCACTTCTCGCGGATTCGTCTACGTGAAAGCTAGTCGCGATCTGATTCGTGAAAGTGGCGAGATCGTGGAAGAAATCGTAGAAAAACACCTTCATGATGAAGAGTTTGAATGGAGCAAATTGAAACAAGATATCCGTGATCGTTTGAGTCGTTTCTTGTTTGAACAAACCAAACGCCGTCCCGTCATCTTGCCGGTCATCATGGAATCAAGCCAAAGAAATCGCAACCGTAAATAATTCGTTTTGACCTACTGACAAAAGCAGGTGAAAGAATAGCCGTTTGACGGCCGATTTCTTTTCACCGAAGCTTTTGTCTTTTTTTATGAAAGAAACAGGCGGCGGTTTTTTTACAAAATGCCCCTTGTTTTGGTCGTGATGAGCAGATAAGGATTGACGGCGAATGGATTTCGATCAATAATACAAAGTTGTCCCCCTAAGACTAGAGGAACAAAACAAGCAAAGAGAGGATGGTCGATTTGTGAATAGTTATCAAGAAAATCCCGTAGTACAACAGAGAAAGTGGTGGATTCTCATTGCTGTTTCGATGTTTACCTTTATGTCAACACTGGATGGGAGTATCGTAAATATCGCATTGCCGACGATCTCGGCAGATTTGGGTGTCCCTATGAATCAAGCGGAATGGGTCGTATCCGTCTACTTGATGATCGTTTGTGCCTGCCTTTTGTTATTCGGTAAGGTAGGGGATAGTTGGGGCAAGATCAAAGTTTTCCGCTTCGGGATGCTGATCTTTATTATCGGTTCGCTGTTATGCGGGTTTAATCATTCCTTAGCATTTCTGCTATTTGCCCGAGTCGTGCAAGCGATCGGTGCCAGCATGACGATGGCAACAAATACCGGAATCATTACTGAAGTTTTTCCTATGAGTGAACGAGGACGTGCCTTAGGGATGATTGGTGCCTTTGTTTCGTTAGGATCCATCGCCGGTCCTGGATTAGGCGGAGTGATTTTGGCGCATTTTTCTTGGCCGTTTATTTTTTGGATCAATGTTCCAGTCGGTATTCTGACGATGATTGCTGGAGAAAAGGTGTTGCCAAAAGATATCACCATGAGTCATGATTCCATCGATAAAACCGGGTTTGTGCTGTTTTCAATTGCAATTATCAGCTTCTTCGGCGGCATTTTTCTTGGACAAGAGCGTGGCTTTCTAACGTGGCTGCCGCTGCTGTTGGTGGGGATCGCCTTAGTGGCATTCATCGTCTTTTTGCGAGTAGAAGCGCGTGTGAGCAAACCGCTGATTACCTTTGGGATCTTTCGTAATAAAATTTTCACCATGAGCCTGATCACGGCGTTGCTGATCTTTTCTGCAAACTTTTTTGTCAATGTCGTGATTCCCTTTTACTTGCAAAGTGCCCGAGGCTTAACGCCGAGCGTGGCAGGAATGCTGATGATGGTCTTTCCTTTGATGATGGTCATCGGTTCACCACTTAGCGGCTATTTGACGGACCGTGTAGGACCGGAGATCTTGGTCTTAGCTGGCTTAGCGTTGCTGTCCATCACTCAGCTGATGTATATGTTTATGAATCAGCATACGCCGATTTGGTACTATGTCGTCGCTACTGCCATCATAGGGTTAGGCAATTCGTTGTTCCAATCCCCCAACAATACGATGGTGATGAGCAGCGTCACCAAAGAAAATCTTGGGGTGGCAGGTAGTCTAAATTCCTTTGCCCGTAACTTGGGCATGGTCTTAGGGATATCCTTAGCAACGACGATTCTTTATGCCGCAATGAGTCAAGCCTATGGGAAGCATGTGACGACCTATATCGCAGGTCGGGCAGATATTTTTGCCTATGGCATGAAAATCACCTTCTTTGGGGCGTTCCTTCTTTGTATCACGGCGTTATTCTTAACAGTCTGGCGCATCTATAAACAAGGTGGACGTAAGAAAACGCTATGATCGCTTGAAGTCATCAGGTCGAACTGTTCTATTCCTTATTCAGAAAGGGTAGAACAGTTTTTATATTTTTCTTGACAAGAACCAGAAAAAGGACGGATGTAATAAAGCTGTCAGAATTTGTGCTTTTGGATTTCTGGCGTTATCTGTTATAATGAAAAATATTAGACTGTATTACTTAGATGGAAAGGGGAATGTTGTATGAAACTTACGTATCACGGACACTCGGTGCTTGCTATCCAATTAGCGGATGGCCAAAAATTGTTGTTTGACCCTTTTATTACTGGAAATGCTCTGACTGATTTGGATGCAGACACAGTGGAAACCGATTGGCTTTTGATCACGCATGGTCATAGCGATCATATTGGGGACATGGTGCCGATCGCCAAAAGAAATGAAGCACCAGTGATCAGTGTCGTTGAAATTTGCCGCTATGCAGCCCGCAAAGGCGTTGCTGAGACGCATGGCATGAATATGGGAGGCTCTTTTGAGTTCCCGTTTGGCAAAATCTCAATGGTGGAAGCGAAACACAGCTCTGGTCTTGAAGAAGACGGAACGATGATCTATATGGGCAATCCAGTGGGGATCATTTTAGAAGCAGAAGGCAAAACCATCTACCACGCTGGCGATACTGCCCTCTTTAGCGATATGGCGATGATCGGTGAACGTTTCGACATCGATGTGGCGTTTTTACCGATCGGGGATAATTTTACGATGGGCGTTCAAGATGCTGCAACAGCAGCGGCGCTTTTAAACGCGAGCAAAGTAGTACCGATCCATTACAATACGTTTCCAATGATCAAGCAAGATCCGCAAACCTTCGTGAATTTATTGCCGGCAGGTGTGGGCCAGATCCTTGCAGTCGGTGAGACATTAGAAGTTTAAGCAACAGGAAGATTCGTAGTAGGAATAGGGGATAATTATGGCGACAAAACACGACTTGATTTTAGCGCATATCGAGAATCTGCCTGTAGGCGATCGCATCTCGGTGCGGGGAATCGCAAAAGACTTGAATGTCAGTGAAGGAACAGCCTATCGGGCGATCAAAGATGCGGAAAATATCGGCTTGGTTTCAACGATCCAACGTGTGGGAACCATTCGGATTGAACGGAAACTAAAGAAACACATTGAAAAACTAACTTTCGGCGAAGTCGTCCAAATCATTGAAGGCGATGTTTTGGGCGGCGCAGCCGGTTTAGACAAAGACTTGAACAAATTTGTTATCGGCGCCATGAAGGAATCGGCAATGGAACGCTACATCACGCCTGGTTCCTTAGTGATCGTCGGAAACCGTAACGAAGTCCACAAGTTGGCACTGGAAGATGGCGCAGCCGTCTTGATCACGGGGGGCTTTGAAACCTCAGAGGAAATCTGTCGCTTAGCAGACGAATTGGAGCTGCCGATTTTACAAACGACCTATGACACCTTTACCGTAGCAACGATGATCAACCGTGCCTTGAGCGATCAGCTGATCAAAAAGGACATCATGCTGGTGAGTGACATTTATATGCCATTGGAAAAAACCAAGTATCTACACACCTTTGATACGGTCAAGGATTACAAACTGCTTTCGGAGTCTACCAACCACTCCCGCTATCCAGTCGTCAACAAGAATATGCGGGTCGTTGGGATCATCACAGCCAAAGATGTCCTAGAAAAGCCTGACACGCAGATCATCGAACGAATCATGACCCGGGAACCACGAGTCGTAAAAAAAGAGATGAGTGTGGCCTCTGCCAGCCATCAGATGATTTGGGATGGCTTAGAAGTGATGCCCGTCGTAGCAGATGACCTTTCTTTGATTGGGATCGTTACACGCCAAGACATCATGAAAGCGATGCAGATGGTCCAACGACAAACACAAATTTCAGATACGATTTCAGACCAAATCTCGGGACAGATGCAAGTCATCGAACAAGATTTTGAAGGGAACAAATTGCCGCAGCCACATTTCAGCTTTGCGGTGACGCCTCAAATGGTCAATGAAGTCGGAACGATCTCTTTTGGTGTCTTGAGTGAAGTGATCGCGAATACGGCAAAACGTACCATGCAGTTGAATCAACGGCGCAATAGTTGGATCGAGCAAGTCAATCTGCATTACTTCCGTTTGATCCAATTAGAAAGCGAGATCATCATTCAACCGAAGATTCTAGAACTGGGGCGACGTTCGGCGAAAATCGATATCGAAGTATCGATCGAAAATTCCTTAGTGGCAAAAGCGATCGTGGTATGCCAAGTAATGGAACGCCCATAAATCATCGAAAACGGCACTTATGGAAAAATTTTAGAGAGAAAGTTGAGACCATTCATGAAGGTACAAGAAGAAATACTTGCAACAATCAAAGCATTCGACCGAATCATTATCCATCGGCACCAGCGCCCTGATCCAGATGCATTAGGATCACAAGTGGGATTGGCAGAAATTTTACGAGCTAGTTTTCCTAAAAAAGAAATCTATCAAGTCGGCGGACCCGTTGAAGGATTGGATTACTTGGCGCTGATGCAGACGATCCCTGATGATTTGTATAAAGGGGCACTAGTGATCGTTACAGATACGGCCAATGCACCACGGGTCAGTGACCAACGCTATGATCAAGGGGCGAAATTGATCAAAATCGATCATCACCCTAATGATGAGCCTTACGGAGAGCTGGTCTGGGTCAATACGAAAGCCAGCAGCTGTAGTGAGATGATCGTTTCATTTTGGCAAATGTTTCAAAACGAGCTGACGATGACACAAGAAGCGGCTCGTCTGCTGTATGCGGGCATCGTTGGTGATACTGGACGGTTTTTATATCCGGCAACGACAGCGACAACGCTGCGCTTAGCGGCTGAACTATTGGATTACGGTTTTGATGCACCGAAGATCAATCGGCAATTGGATCAAGTCTCTCGCAGTGTTGCTCGCCTTTCAGGGTATGTCTACGAAAACATCGAGATCGATGAGATTGGTGCTGGCAAAGTGATCCTATCACAAGAATTGCAGCAGCGTTTTGGCGTAGTGGATTCGGAAACCTCAGCAGTCGTTTCCTTACCAGGGAAAATCGACGAAGTGATGGCTTGGGCGATCTTTGTCGAACAACCAGAAGGCTATTATCGGGTGCGGATGCGTTCGAAAGGTCCAGTGATCAATGAGATCGCCAAACGCCATCATGGCGGCGGACATCCCCTTGCCAGTGGAGCAAACGCAAAAGACCTTGAAGAAGTTGCCGTGATCTATCAAGAGATCCAAGCAGCGATCAAAGAATTTCAAGCAGAATAAACACTTTTACAAGAACATTTACCAATAGAAAAAGGGCGTGCCAAAAGCTTTCGGCACGCCCTTTTTTAGACAAAACGCAGCGCAGGCTCATCACTGAACCCGCACTGCGTTTTTTTGTTTATTTTTGAGAAAAGCGCGGTTAGCCCCGTAGATCGTCTAAAAATTCGGTTTTGCTTTTCGTTTTCTCGTCTTTCATTTTGATGACTTTGGCTGGTGATCCAGCAACGACTGCTCCAGCAGGGACATCTTCCGTTACCACAGAACCGGCAGCGACGACTGCACCTTCGCCGACACGGACGCCTTCAAGGACGACGGCATTTGCACCGATCAAAACATTGTCTTCAATGATGACTGGGCTTGCTGAAGGTGGCTCAAGAACGCCAGCCAAGACAGCACCAGCGCCAATATGGGCTTTTTTCCCCACGGTTGCTCGGGCGCCTAAAATCGCACCCATGTCGATCATGGTTTCTTCACCAACGACGGCACCAATGTTGATCACGGCCCCCATCATGATAACGGCATTTTTTTCAATGATGGCTTGGTCACGGATAAAGGCACCTGGTTCGATACGGGCATCGACTTTCGTCAAGTCCAATAAAGGGATCGCTGAGTTGCGGCGATCATTTTCCAGATAGTGATCGGTGATTTTGTCTTGGTGCGCGGTTAAAAACTCAGCCACTTTTTGACTGTCACCAACCACGAAATAGAAGGTGCCGTTACCAAACAATTGGATGCCATCTGCTTGGACGTTACTAAGATCTCCATTGATATAGACTTTTACAGGTGTTTGTTTATTTGCTTCTTTGATGTATTTTGCTAATTGATAAGGATCGGAAAATTGTAATTCTGTCATGAGAGACCACCTTTACTTGTCGATTAGATTTTGCATGGAATAAAAACCAGCTGGTTGGTTGGCTAAAAATTCCGCTGCTTTTAGCGCACCATTGGCGAAGATTTCGCGGGAGAGCGCTGTGTGTTTTAATTCAATGATTTCATCCTGCCCAGCGTAGATGACAATGTGTTCTCCAGGAATCGTTCCGCCGCGAACGGCATGGATGCCCATCTGCTTGCGGTCATTTACTAGATCACTGCCTTCACGCCCGTAGAGATACTCTTTTTTCGTTTCGCAGCTGTCATTGATACTATCTGCCAACAGCAAAGCTGTACCACTTGGTGCATCGAGTTTTTGATTATGATGCTTTTCGATGATCTCAATGTCAAAGTCAGCTTCTAATGCGGGGGTGATACTTTGTAGTGCTTTGATCAGTACATTGATCCCCAACGACATATTGGCAGAATAGAAAACTGGGATCACTTTAGCAGCCAACGGCAGCATCATCTGCGTGTCTTCCGTCAAACCAGTTGTAGCAACCACGATAGGCAGCTGCTGTTCGACACAATAGTTCAATAAGGCAGGGACATTGCTATAATGAGAAAAATCAATCACCAAATCGATCGGCTGCGTGATTTTTTCTGGACGATCATAGATCGGAAAGGGACCATCTAATTGCTCGGTACGATCCAAGCCGGCAGCCACTTCTAACTGAGGGTGCTTCGCGATCAGGCTTTGCAACACTTTGCCCATGCGACCGTTTGCACCGCTTAATAAAATCTGTTTCACCAAAAACTCCTCCTTACAGCAATCCGTAATTGGTCATTTCTTCTTCTAAATGAACGAGGGTCGCATCTTCTGGGACACCCAAAGGCAAACGATAATGCAATTCGCATTTGCCTAGCAAGGAGACCGCTGCTTTGATCGGCACAGGATTTACTTCACTGAAAATCGCATCGATCAACGGTTTTTGTCGCAATTGCTCTTTGATGGCGGCTTTTACATCACCATTTAAGAAATCAGCAACGAGTTGTGCCGTTTGTTTCGGAGCGATATTGCCGATCGTTGAAATCACGCCAGAGCCACCTAAAGCTAGAATTGGGGTTACTTGATCGTCATTTCCTGAGTAGATCGCAAAGTCATCATCCGCAAGACGAGCGATTTCTGCGATTTGCGAAATGTCGCCGCTGGCTTCTTTGATGCCTTTGATATTAGGGATTTTTTTCAGTTCTGCCACAGCTTCAGGTGTTAAATTTAAGCCGGTTCTTGAGCTGACGGAGTATAAGATCACTGGCAGTTCAACGCTTTGACAGATTGCTTCATAGTGAGCGACTAAACTTTTCTTGGTCGCTTTGTTGTAGTAGGGTGTTACAACCAATAATGCGTCAGCACCAACGCGCTGTGCTTCTTTTGAAAGATGGATCCCATGTTGTGTGTTGTTGGAGCCTGTTCCGCCGATGACGGGGATTCGACCAGCAACTTGTTTTACCACCGCTTCGATCACCGCGATATGTTCTTCATCGTCTAACGTGGATGCTTCACCGGTCGTACCGCATGCAATGATTGCATTCGTTCCTTGCTGCACATGCCACTCCGCTAACTCCTTCAGCTTATCGAAATCCACCGAACCATCTTGAAGCATAGGGGTGATCAACGCAACGCCAGAACCTTTGAATATTGTCAAACTACGACACATCCTTTCAACCAATTTATTTTTCGTAACTCTACGTATAAGTGTACCAAAACGAGGGGTAAATTTTTCAATAAAAATCGAAACATTTCGACAATTTATACTATAGATTATTCGAATTATATACTATAATATTAAACAATATCAATGAAAAACTGAATATTCGTTGGTTTTTATGGATATTTTTAAAAGGAATGAATAGAAAGGTGTTTTAACATGCAAGTATCGCAAGCAGTCAAAGAATTAACCGAAGACGTGGTTCGTTTTCGTCGTGAATTACATACAATCCCTGAATTAGGGTTAACTGAGTTCAAAACAAAGGAATACTTGCTGCGTCAGTTGCAATCCTTTGGAATCAAAGAAATCTATCCAGTGATTGAAACTGGCTTGATTGCGGTCTTTCGCAGCGATCGTCCAGGAAAGACGCTGGCCTTTCGAACGGATATCGATGCACTGCCGATCAAAGAAGAGACAGGTGTTTCCTTTGTTTCCAAACATGAAGGGAAAATGCATGCCTGCGGTCATGACGGCCATATGGCAACGATGCTAGGATTTGCTAAATATTTAGCAACACATCCTGAAGTGATTCGTGGAACGATCGTTTTGATTTTCCAACCAGCCGAGGAAAGCCCCGGTGGCGCTCAATTGATGATCGATGAAGGCATCTTACGAGATTTTGGTGTGGAAAAAATCGTGGGGCTGCATGTCTTCCCAGACTTTCCCGAAGGAGTCATTGCGAGCCGGAAAGGTCCGATGATGGCCCGTAACGGCGAGATCAATCTAACGATCAACGGCACGAGTGCCCATGGTGCCCAGCCTCATCAAGGACATGATGCCATTTTAGCCGCGGCTGCGATTATTCAAGGATTGCATTCGATCATTTCACGCAATATCAGCCCGCTTTCTGCTGGGGTCATCACTTTTGGGAAGATCCATGGGGGAGATGCGGAAAATATCATTCCCGGTAAGGTCGTTTTAAAAGGAACGATGCGGGCGTTTGAAGATGAAGTCTATGAAACGATGACGCGCAGAATCACCACTGTCGCACAAGAAATCGCCAAAGGATATGATTGCACGGCGGATGTCGAATTCGAACATCTTTATCGTGTCGTGGACAATGATCCTGAGATGGTGGAAGTGTTGGAAAAAGTGGTCGGGGAGAGCTACCGAGAAACACCACCATATATGTTGGCAGAGGATTTTTCGATGTACCAAAAGGAGATCCCAGGTGTCTTTTTCTTTGTGGGTACCCGAAATGAAGAAAAAGGCTATGTCCACCCTTTACACAGCAGCAAAATGAATTTTGACGAAAAAAATCTATTGCAAGGCATCGAATGCTACGTTCGTTTGATCGAGGCGTTGAACGAGCCAACAGACAAGGAGTAAAGCGATGGCAAAAGAAATCAAGAACAATCACTTATACATTGACGGTTGTGATACCGTTGAGTTGGCAAAAACCTTCGGAACCCCCCTTTACGTGTATTCCGTTTCGGAGATTCGCGAAGAATGCCAAAAGATTCAGGCGCAGTTTTTGACGCGCTACAGCAAGACACGGGCAGCCTATGCCGCTAAAGCTTTCTGCACCACAGCAATGCTGCAAGTGATCAAGTCAGAAGGACTCTCATTAGACGTGGTTAGCGGTGGAGAGCTGTATACAGCAATCCAAGCTGATTTTCCAGCAGAACACATCGAGTTTAACGGGAATAATAAATCGATTGAAGAATTAGCAGCTGCCCTTGATTATGGCGTAGGACGGATCATCGTTGATGGCATTCAAGAAGTCGGCTTGATCCGCGCGTTATGTCAAGAAAAGCAAGTCGTTGCTAAAATTTTGTTGCGCATCACACCCGAGGTTTCGGTCAGCACCCATCAATTTATCTCGACCGGACAAAAAGATTCGAAATTCGGGATTCCTTTAGATGAAGAAATCTTATTTCCGTTAGTGGAAGAAGTGATTCAAGCACCTGAATTGGATTTCTATGGCCTGCATTTTCATGTCGGCAGTCAATTGTCGGACAATCGCTCACATCTAGCGGCAGTTGATGCGGCTTTGGCCCTTGTCCAAACCATTCATGAACGCTTTGATTATTGGATCAAAGAACTAAATGTTGGCGGCGGCTTTGGCGTTCGATACACAGATGCAGATATTCGCCAACCCTACAGCTACTTTTTAGATCCTGTGATGGAAAAAATCGACGCCTTTTATGCGCAGCACCAGAGCGAACGCCCGACCATCGTTATTGAACCTGGGCGCAGTATCGTCGCAGAAGCAGGTATCAGTTTGCACACCATCGGCAGTATCAAGACATTGCCGGGAATCAGAACATACGCCAGCATTGACGGTGGCATGACAGACAATATTCGTCCTGGTCTTTATCAGGCAACTTACACTGGGATCTTAGCCAACCGCGCTTCCGAAGCTGCGACACAAAAGGTCACCATTTCTGGCAAAGCTTGTGAGAGCACGGACATCTTAGTAAAAGATCTTGCATTACCGCCCGTTGAAACTGGGGATCTGTTTGCTACGTTCGCAACAGGAGCTTATGGCTATTCGATGGCCAGCAGCTACAATAATTTACAGATTCCTGCAGTCGTCTTTGTGGAAAACGGCCAAGCGGAATTAGCCGTTAAACGACAGTCCTACGAGCAAATGCTGCAAAATGAAGTGGTTCCTTCGTTTCTAAAAGAGG
This sequence comes from Candidatus Enterococcus avicola, assembly GCF_047470845.1. Classification (NCBI taxonomy): domain Bacteria; kingdom Bacillati; phylum Bacillota; class Bacilli; order Lactobacillales; family Enterococcaceae; genus Enterococcus; species Candidatus Enterococcus avicola. Next base: position 300,138 of record NZ_JBLGTY010000002.1, read on the forward strand.
GAGCTTCCAGCAAGTAAAATTTTGAAAAGCAGGTGACAACATGACGATTCCTTATACAAAAATGCAAGGTGCAGGAAATGATTTTATCGTAATCGATAACCGCACATTGAAATTCTCCCATGAACAACTGTCGCAATTTGCTGCTCAGGTTTGCCATCGGAAATTTTCTGTTGGCGCGGATGCAGTCATGGCAGTGGATTTTCCCACAGGAACCGCTGATTTTCGGATGCGGTTTTACAATGCTGATGGGACCGAAGCAGAAATGTGCGGCAACGGCGCTCGCTGTATTGCCCGTTATGCCTTTGAGAAGGGAATTGCTGGCGAGCAGATGACCATCGAAACAGTTGCTGGCGATGTCCCCGCATGGCGCTTGTCGGCAAAACACTACAAAGTAACCTTGAATCCACCCACCGTGACTACATTTGATCAAGCGTACCCGAATCCAATGGTTTCTTTCATGGACTATGTGGAATTGGGTGATCCAGGAATCCCTCATGCGGTGGTTCACTATCCTGGTCTGGCAGAAACTGAGTTGGAACAGCTGGCTGAACTTGCCAAAGAGATACGCTATTGGGAGGTTTTCCCAAAAGGGGCGAATGTCAATTTCTATGAAGAAGATGACAAGGGTGATCTGATCGTTCGCACGTATGAACGAGGGGTGGAAGGTTTTACCTATGCGTGCGGCACAGGTTCTGGTGCCACTGCGTATGTCGTGACCAAACGTCACCAGCAAGCGGCAGCGAATGTCTTGCTGCACGTGTTAGGTGGCGAGTTAACGGTAGAAGTTGATGTTGATCAGGGCGCATTAGAATTGATCGGCGATGCGGTTATGGTATCTGAAGGCTTGATTTTAGATGAGAATTTGACTGTGTGACAGATTGATCCATTTTGGCGCAAATGAGTTTAACAAGTTACGATTGAGGGGCGTTTTTGCACATGCAGAAATGCTCCTTAGTTGTCAGGTGTTGCAGCGGCAATTTTTTCTTAGTTTACGTTTAGTGTTTTGTGGTAGAGAATCACTTCAATAATTCTTATTGATTAAAGGTGGGTTTTTTTGTATGCTTAGTATTGTTCGATAGTGAACAATACGACTATTATCAATCAAAGGAGCAACACTATGACTCAAATTCCTAACTGTCCAAATTGCCAATCTGAGTACGCTTATGAAGACCGCGGGCTGTTTGTTTGTCCCGAATGCGGAAACGAATGGCAAGAGCAACAAGCGGCGGAAGAAGCACCCGTATATAAAGATGCCAACGGCAATATTTTAGTCGATGGTGATACAGTAACGGTCATCAAAGACTTGAAAGTCAAAGGCGCATCTGGCGCCATCAAACAAGGAACGAAAGTGAAAAACATCAAATTAGTCGAAGGCGACCACAACATTGATTGCAAGATCGATGGCTTCGGCGCAATGAAACTAAAATCAGAATTTGTAAAAAAAGGTTAAAAACAAAATCTTCCAGTCATCTTCATAATTTTTTCACCACTTTAATGGTAAAATAAGGTCAAAGATTAAAAGGGGGAATTTTATCGTGTATGGTATGGGCGGATACGGGTTCGGCTTTTTTTATGACCCGACTTTCATTCTTGTAATTATCGGTATGGTGATTTCACTAGCAGCGTCAGCGTACGTCAAAAGTACCTTTAACAAATATGACAAAGTCAGAAGTAAAAATAATATTACCGGCACAAAAGCGGCGCAGTACATCTTGCAAAGCCAAGGAATCAATAATGTGGGTGTGCAAGCGATCGCTGGTGATTTGACGGATAATTACAATTCTGGCAACAAAATGCTGAGTTTATCGCAATCCACTGCACAATCAACTTCGGTAGCAGCAATCGGTGTTGCGGCTCATGAGTGTGGACACGCAGTCCAAGATGCCAAAGGTTATTTTCCTTTGCGTTTGCGTCATGCGATCGTACCGATCGCTAATATCGGAACCAGCATCTCGATCCCATTGATTTTGATTGGGGTCCTATTACGAGGATCGTTTCTGATCAACTTAGGCTTGTTGGCTTTCTCATTGGCGTTTATTTTCCAATTAGTGACCTTGCCAGTCGAGTTCGATGCCTCAAAACGGGCGATCCGCATTTTGGCAGATGGCGGCTTGTTAACAGAAGATGAAGTACCACAAGCAAGAAGAGTGCTCTTTGCCGCAGCGTTGACCTATGTCGCAGCTGCCGTAGCAACCTTATTGCAGCTCTTACGTTTGATTATTTTATTTGGTAATAACAACCGTCGGAATTAGAAAAATGGAAACAAATAATAACAAAGCGGCTCAATCGAGATTTCTTGGTTGAGCCGCTTTTTGTATGGAATATTATGATTTAACGAAAACTTTTGACAGGTGCTCTGTCCAAAAATCAGTAAAATCTTTGATGGTTCCATCTTTATTTAGCTGTGCCTGTTCAAATACTGATTTATTCTTACCGAATGGATCAATTGCGATAATTGTTCCAATCCCAGCACGCTTGGCAGCAAGCAAACCTGAATAAGCATCTTCGACAACAAGACAATCAGCAGGAGCTAAGCCCAATTTGCCAGCCGCTTTAAGAAAAATATCCGGTTGCGGTTTTCCAGGAAAAGAGCCATCGTCATAGACGATCTTATCCCAATCAAACCAGCGAGCTAAATCGAATGTATCAAAATAAAAAGCAACATTCTCTTTAACAGTAGCCGTGGCAATCGTTAATGGAATCTGCTGGTCAGTCAGCTGATCAAGAGTCGCTTCAAGCCCCTTTGTCAACTGAAGCTCGTTTTCATTTTGCAAGCAAAGCATACGATAATAGCTTTCTTTTTCTTCTGATAATACGGCGATTTCAGAGGCGGTCAAATGTTCTGAAATGAAATGTTTTAAAATCTCCGTATTCGTTCGACCATGGATATTTTTTAAAATATCTTCATCTGATAGACCATCCTTTGTATGATCATGAATCATGTGCAGCCAAGCAGCTTCATGCAGATGAGAGTCCAAAAACATAGTTCCGTTGAAATCAAAAATAATCCCTTTCATAGTTACGCTCCTATAGTGGTATTTTCGGTTGAATCAGCAATTTGCAGATCGACATATTGTGCATAGTGCTCTTGAACCTCTCGCGAAATCTGGCGATCCGTAATGAGTAAATCGAAATCATGTAAATTATAAAACACATAAAAATCATCCCGATTAAACTTTTTGTTATCAACGAGCAGATATTTCTTGCGGGAATTATTTAATGCGATCTGCTGCGCTTCTCCTTCTTCTGTACTGTAAGTAGAAATTGCTTCGTTGTGAACGCCATTTGAACTGATAAATGCTTTTGTAAACTTTAATCTTCTTAAATTGTCGTTAGTGATCGGTCCAACAAATGCGCCGGTATTTTTACGGAAATCACCACCAATTAGTAAAATTTCTGGTCCATCTGCTTGCGCAAGAATATCAAAAACTGGGTAATTATTAGTAATGATTCGGATTTTCTTGTTGAGTAAATGAGTCGCCAAAAGTTCGATTGTTGTACCAGGCCCTAAGAAAATCGTTTCACCTTCTTGAATCAAGGAGGCTGCTGCGGCAGCAATTTCTTTTTTTTCTTGAATCTGCAAAGTGGCTTTTTCGGTGTGAGAAAGTTCTTGATCTAAAGTGTAGGAAAGACTTTGCGCCCCTCCATGGACACGTAGCAGCTTGCCCGATTTTTCTAATTCATCTAAATCTCTGCGAACGGTCATATCAGAAACATCTAATTGATTGATGATTTCATTAACGGTAAGGATTCCTTTTTTATTGACCATTTCTACGATAGTAAACAATCTTTCTTTTTTCAGCATCGTCTTCACCTCTAATTTAAGGATAATCTACCATATAATCGGATAACAGTCAATCTGTTTCAAACAAAAACAAACAATTATTTGCGTGATACATGTTTATTTCAATGGGTTTTATCATTTTTTTTCGAATTTTGTGATTATTTATGTTTGTTTTTGTTGACAAATGTTTTGGATGCGATTACAATTCAATCAGTTAGAAAGTGTGGAAACTGATTATAGATTTGAGGAGAGATGTACATGCTTAAATTACCAGAAGATTTTATTTTTGGTGGAGCCACAGCAGCCTATCAGGTTGAAGGAGCCACTAAGGAAGGCGGCAAAGGCGCTGTTGCTTGGGATGATTTTTTAGAGGAACAGGGTAGATTCAGTCCCGATCCGGCAAGTGATTTTTATCATCAATATGCAAAGGATATTGAATTGTGTGAACGATTTGGTGTGAATGGGCTAAGATTATCCATTGCATGGAGTCGAATTTTTCCTGATGGTGATGGGGAACCGAACCCAGAAGGAATCGCTTTTTATCATCGTGTGTTCGAAGAATGTGCGAAAAGAAACGTAACGCCGTTTGTGACATTGCATCATTTTGATACCCCTAAACGTTTGTTTGACCAGGGAGATTTTTTGAATCGAGAAACAATAGAAGCATTCGTTTCCTATGCCATTTTTTGTTTTCATGAATTCAAAGAAGTGAAAGTGTGGAGTACCTTTAATGAAATCTATCCTGTTGCGACCAATCAATATTTGTTAGGCGTTTTCCCGCCAGGAATCAAATATGATTTTACAAAAATCATCGCCTGTCTTCATAATATGATGGTTGCCCATGCACGTGTAGTGAACTATTTCAAAGAAAACGAACTTCCAGGCGAAATCGGTGTCGTTCACTCATTGGAGACGAAATATGCGGCAACAGATGCTCCAGAAGATAAGCATGCAGCCTTTTTAGACGATGCATTGTCGATCCGCTTCTTATTAGATGCTACTTATTTAGGCTATTATTCAACTGAAACCTTGACTGCTCTTGATGAGATATGTGAAGCAAATCAGGCCAGCTATCATTTTCCTGAAGAAGATTTTGTCGAATTGAAAAAAGCCTCCACGCGTAATGACTATTTAGGGATCAATCACTACCAATGCCATTTTGTCAAAGCTTACGATGGAGAAAACGCGATCCATCATAATGGCACGGGTGAAAAAGGGACCTCTGTTTATAAAGTGAAGGGGATCGGAGAACGCATTTATAAAGAAGGAATTCCTCGAACAGATTGGGACTGGCTGATTTATCCAGAAGGGCTTTATGACTTGTTGTTGCGAATTAAAAGCGATTACCCGCATTACAACAAAATCTATATCACTGAAAACGGCATGGGGTATAAAGACCAGTTTGAAGATGGCATCATTATGGATCAGCCGAGAATCGACTATTTGAGAGTCTATTTGGAATCCTTAAGCAAGGCGATAACAGCTGGGGTAAATGTGAAGGGATATTTTTTGTGGTCGCTTATGGATCTTTTCTCATGGACAAATGGGTATAACAAAAGGTATGGCTTGTTTTATGTTGATTTTGAAACCCAGAAGCGTTACCCGAAAGAGTCAGCATACTGGTACAAATTAGTTAGTGAAACCAAAACGATTATTTAATAAGTAAGAATGGAGGATTAAAAGATGAATAAAGAGGAATTACAAATGCTTGGTTTTGAGATCGTTGCTTATTCAGGGGACGCTCGCAGTACATTATTGAAATTATTGAAAGAAGTAAGACAAGGGAACTTTGAGCATGTTGATTCAGCACTGAAAGAAGCCGACGAAAATTTAACCCTTGCACACAATTCGCAAACGAAAATTTTAGCAGAAGAAGCATCGGGAAAAGAGATGGAGATGGGATTCATTTTTATCCATGGACAGGATCATTTAATGACCACTTTGTTGCTGAGGGATTTGATTCAAGACTTTATTGCACTGTACAAGCAGAATCAAGGATAGGAGAAGAACGCTATGGATGGAATCATTAAACAAATCGAAAAAGGAAAACCGTTTTTTGAAAAAATCTCACGCAATAGTTATCTGGGAGCCGTTCGTGACGGTTTTTTAACAGCGATGCCGGCTATTTTATTCTCAAGCATATTCATTTTGATTGCTGCGGTTCCTGAAATTTTTGGTTACCAATGGCCTGAAGCTGTCTCCACTTGGTTATGGAAAGTCTATAATTATTCGATGGGGGTTGTAGGATTACTTGTTTCAGCAACCACTGCTCGCTGCTTGGCTGATTCGATGAATCGCCGCTTACCGAAAAACAAAGTGATCAACACGACTTCTGTGATGCTGGCTTCTGTGGTAAGTTTCCTGTTGTTAAGCGTCTCTCCGATCGAAGGCGGATTTTCAACGGAATACATGGGGACAAAGGGGCTATTGGCGTCCTTTGTCGCTGCATTTTTAACAGTTAATTTATATAAGTTTTGTGTGCTGAAAGATATTACCATTAAGATGCCTAAAGAAGTTCCTGGTACGATTTCGCAAACCTTCCGAGATATTTTTCCTTTCTCTTTTTCAGTATTTGCGGCCGTTTTAATTGATTTAGGTATTCGGCAAATTTTCCAAATCTCATTTGCAGAAGCAATCATTACTGTGCTGCAGCCATTATTCACAGCAGCCGACGGTTATTTAGGAATTGCTATTATCTGGGGAGCGATGGCGCTATTTTGGTTTGTCGGTGTTCACGGACCGTCGATCGTGGAACCAGCAATTGCAGCAATTATCTATGCCAATGTAGAAACCAATCTGCAATTGTTCAATTCCGGTGAGCAAGCTTCAAAAGTACTGACAGTCGGTTTAGGAAATTTTGTAGGAACTATGGGAGGAACTGGGGCCACATTGGTCGTTCCTTTTATCTTCTTACTCTTTGCTAAGTCTAAACAATTGAAGGCAGTTGGGAAAGCTTCCTTTATTCCAGTAAGTTTTGCTGTCAATGAACCATTGTTGTTTGCAGCACCCATGATTTTGAATCCTTATTTTTTCATTCCGTTTTTGTTAACACCAGTTGTAAACGTTTGCTTGTTTAAGTTTTTTGTCGATGTGCTAGGCATGAACAGTTTTATGTACGTTTTACCTTGGGCAACTCCGGCACCGATCGGTTTGGTTCTAGGAACAGGCATGGGGGTGTTAGCCTTTGTTTTAGCAGCAGTTCTAATCGTCGTTGACTTCCTGATCTATCTGCCATTTTGTAAAGCATACGATGCTGTTTTAGTAGAGCAAGAAGCACAAAAAGCGGAAGTGATCGCAACCGAAGAAGGTGCTTCTGCTGCTATACGTGAGGAAGTACCTGTGGCAGCGAGCCAAATTATCAGCGATACAAATAAAGAAATCAATGTGTTGGTGCTTTGTGCTGGAGCAGGGACAAGTGCGATGTTAGCTAATGCTTTAAAAGAAGGCGCATCTGAATCGAAAGCACCGATCAGTGCAATGGCGGGTGCTTATGGTTCTCATTACGAAATGCTGCAGGATTTTGATATGGTGGTCTTAGCACCGCAAGTCAATTCTTATTATGATGATATCAAAGAAGATACCGATCGCTTAGGAATCAAGCTGGTTGCGACAAAAGGAGCAGAATATATCGGATTAACGAGAGATCCTGAAAAAGCCGTTCAATTTATTCTGAACCAATTTCAATAAAGGAGGAGCAAATGAATGAAAAAGGGAGCTTGGTTGCGTAAAGTCGCTTTAATTGCAGCTGTGATAGGGACTTTGGGGGCTGTTTCAAAAACAGTTGAAGCATCTGCCAGCGAGTTTATTCGCGGAGCAGATATTTCAATCTTGTCAGATATGGAAAAATCTGGTGCAAAATATTATGAAGATGGTATTTCAAAAGATGCCTTAGAGATTCTAAAAAATAATGGTGTCAACTATGTTCGACTGCGTTTGTGGCAGGATCCTTATAATAGTAACGGAGAAAGTTATGGGGCAGGGACAAATGATCTGGAAACGACGATTGCCCTTGCAAAACGAGCAAAAAGTCTTGGACTCAACGTGTTGCTAGATTTCCATTACAGTGATTTTTGGGTTGATCCTGGGAAACAGAATGTTCCTAAAGCGTGGCAAGATCTGACCTTTGAAGAAATGAATACGGCATTGTATGACTATACAAAGAACGTTCTGTCGGAAATGAAGCAGCTAGACGTTTATCCTGATATGGTTCAGATCGGCAATGAACTGAATAGTGGCATGCTCTGGCCTTATGGCAAGTCTTGGGGAGAAGACGGGGGAGAGTTTGATCGATTAGCTACTTTTTTGAAGTCTGGTGTCCAAGCTGTTCGAGACACTCAACCTAAAACAACTCCAGTAATGCTCCACTTAGCTGATGGTGGCGATACAGGAGCATTTACTTGGTGGTTTGATGAAATCACCAGTCGGGGTGTGTCATTTGATTTAATTGGAGTATCGTATTATCCGTATTGGCACGGTTCAATGAATGAACTTCAAACCAATATGAATACGATCAGTCAACGGTATGGCAAAGAAGTGATCGTAGTTGAAACAGCTTATGGGCATACAACAGCGAATGCAGATACTATGCCAAATGCCTTTGGCGAAGCCGAAGCAGCGGCGGGGGGATATGAACCAACACCGTCAGGACAAGCAGAGTATTTGCTGGATCTAGCCGATCGTATTCAAGCGGTGCCGAATGATCGCGGGGCGGGCTTCTTTTATTGGGAACCTCTTTGGTACAACGGAAACGTGAGTTGGGCAACACAAGCAGGTATGAATTATCTCGGTGTTCAATCTACTATGGGAAACGAATGGGACAACCAGGCGATGTTTGATTTTGCTGGAAACGCCTTGCCAAGCTTGCGTGCGTTTAAACAAGCAGGGGCGCAAACAAATCTGGTTAAAAATGCAAGTTTCGAGAGCGATGGACCAACGACCAGTCCTTCCAATTGGCAAACGTGGTTTCAACAAGGAACAGCTGAAGGTACGATCAAAACGGAAGCTGGGACTTTTTTTGGAGACTACAAATTAACTTTTTGGCAGGACCAAGCTTACGAGGCATCAGCTTATCAAAATGTTAGTGGCATCAGCGATGGAACTTACACATTGAGTGCCTATGTAATGTCTGGGGGAGAGTTTGATACCAATCAGTTATATATCAAAAATTATGGTGGAGCGGAACTAAATACTGCGGTTGTTAAAACAAGTGAATGGACAAAAATTACAATCAAAGACATTCCAATTACAACAGGTGCTTGTGAAATCGGGGTTTACAGCAAGGCTTCAGCAAATGCTTGGACGAACGTTGATTTTGTTTCATTGGTGAAACAATAATCTAAGGATTGCTGCGATTGATCCTCAGAGCTTCCTTTCAACCGCATCACTAGCGTAGAAGGCAGGAATCGAACCTGCACCTCGTCTTTGCCAAAAATAACCAGAAATACGTTCCGATCATTTTTACCAAAACGAGTAAAGCGCCAGACTTCATCTACACTTTGTATTATGCCAAAGAGAGTTCAACGATTTCGTAAGAAGCAATGAAAAATTTGCAAAAAGTTGTGCAGAAAACATGAAGGTTGTTTAAGAAAGAATAACCATAGAACTTAGTCGTGAAAAAGAAGGAACCAGCTGTATCGATAAGTAAAGTGCTTTGTCTGGAAACCTCGTTTTCTTTCTGAAAAAATCAGATAAAGTTTTCTTGACATTTGCTAGGTGAGAATGTATCATTCTGTTTGGGCACTCTTTACAAGAGTCAGAAAGTGATTTAGAATTTTCGCTCCCTATTCATTTATGGATAGGGAGCTTTTATTATTTTCTAAATGCTTTTCCTGTAAAATAGATTAAAGGAGTTTTTCAGTTTATGACAAAATATATTTTTGTAACCGGCGGTGTGGTTTCTTCTATTGGTAAAGGGATCGTAGCAGCATCATTAGGACGTCTGTTGAAAAATCGCGGCTTGAAAGTAACGATTCAAAAATTCGATCCGTACATCAACGTCGATCCAGGAACGATGAGCCCATACCAACATGGTGAAGTATTCGTAACCGATGATGGAGCAGAGACCGACTTAGACTTAGGTCACTATGAACGCTTTATCGATATCAATTTGAACAAATACTCAAATGTAACAACTGGAAAAATCTATTCAGAAGTTTTGCGGAAAGAGCGTAAAGGAGAATACTTAGGCGCGACTGTTCAAGTGATCCCGCATATCACCAACGAGATCAAAGAAAAAATCATGCGGGCAGCCAAAATGACTGATTCAGATGTGATCATTACAGAAGTCGGCGGTACAGTAGGGGATATTGAGTCATTGCCATTTCTAGAAGCTTTGCGTCAAATGAAAGCAGACGTAGGTTCAGACAATGTGATGTACATCCACACCACGCTGATTCCTTATTTGAAAGCAGCGGGCGAAATGAAAACCAAACCGACCCAACACAGTGTGAAGGAACTGCGCGGCTTAGGGATTCAACCAAATATCTTGGTCGTTCGTACAGAACAACCCGTAGGACAATCAACGAAAAACAAATTGGCCCAATTCTGTGACGTGGCACCAGAAGCCGTGATCGAATCTCGTGACGTTGAGACCCTTTATTCGATTCCATTGGCACTGCAAGCGCAAGGCATGGATCAAATCGTGTGTGATCATTTGAAACTGACTGCACCAGCTGCTGACATGACTGAATGGCAAGCATTGGAAGAAAAGGTACTGAATTTGAAGAAAAAAGTACGTATCGCATTAGTCGGAAAATACGTGGAATTGCCAGATGCTTATCTATCAGTTGTCGAAGCCTTGAAACATTCTGGTTTTGCCTTTGATGCAGACATCGAGATCGATTGGATCAAAGCCCAAGAAATCACACGAGAAAACGTGGATTCTTACTTAGGTGAAGTAGACGGTATTCTTGTTCCTGGTGGATTCGGTGATCGCGGGATTGAAGGAAAAATCGAAGCGATCCGATATGCTCGGGAAAACGATGTGCCATTCTTAGGGATTTGTCTAGGGATGCAAATGGCTTGTGTGGAATATGCCCGCAATGTCGTTGGCTTGGAAAATGCCAATTCCGCAGAAACAGATCCTGAAACAGCCAACAACATCATTGATTTGATGGCTGACCAAGAAAACATCGAAAACTTAGGTGGGACATTGCGCTTAGGCTTGTACCCATGTAAAGTGAAGAAAGGCACCAAAACAGCTGCAGCTTATGACGGAGAAGAAGTTGTTCAAGAACGTCATCGTCATCGTTATGAATTCAACAACAAATACCGTGAAATCTTTGAAGCAAACGGGATGGTCTTCTCAGGTGTGTCACCAGACAATCGTTTGGTGGAGATCGTTGAGATCCCAGAAAACAAATTCTTCGTGGGTTGCCAATTCCACCCAGAATTGATTTCTCGTCCAACTCGCCCACAACGCTTGATCAAAGCCTTTGTTGGAGCTTCATTAGACAACCGCCAAGCATAATAATCGCTAGCGGCAAACCAAAGAATGAATGTGCGAAACTCCTCATCTCAAGATGGGGAGTTTTTTTGAGTTGCGCCATCCCAATAATCCGTAAAAGGTTGAAACTTGCGAGAGCGTTGGTAGAAGGTATCTGTTTCTGCACACAAAAAACTTCCGTCAAAACGACCGGAAGTTTCTGGCTGATGCACTATTTTTTTCGCTAACAGTTTGAATGAAATCCGCCAGCGGGAAACCCATGTTGATTTGCTGGTGCCTAGAGAGGATTATTCTTTTAGCTTATACCCTTGGTCTAAGAGCATTTCCTCTGTACGTTCCATGCTGATCCCATTTTCAGTGTTTCCTTCGAAACTAACCCCAGGCAATTGTTTCGCTGAATCATAATCCAACTCATCATAATTGATGGTCAAGGATTCAGTCGCTTCACTATCTGTATAGTCGAGGGAATAGTCCAACCCTTTGACTTGCTGATACTTCTTAGCGATCGGATCAAGCACGGTTTGTGCTTCTTCTTTAGTCGTTACCCCGATCGCTGAATAAGGCATGACATTGTTCGCAGTCTGAGTTTTTACTTTATCGCCTTCATAAGTGAAGACCAATTCCATCGAAACCCCATTTTGATCCATTGTGAATGTTTTGGTTTCTTCCTTGGCCCCCGAGCTACAGCTTGCCAAGAAAAGAACTCCGATGACTGCCAAAAATCCAATAAGCGCTTTTTTCATTTTATCCCTCCTTTTTTACATAATAATATAGCCGCTTTCACAAGGCTATTCTTATGCTCAAAAGAGAAGAAGAAAGGATATGCTGGAAGATTATGATAAAATAACGAAAAAATATGTGAAATTTTTCTCGAATTTTCACATGCCGATTTGTTATCTAACGACCACAGACAGAAGAGCAAAACCTTACAGAATCCTAGACTTTCAGAAAAGATGATGAAAATGCTGGATTTTTATATTTGTGCAATCTTTTTTTGAAAAGAGAAATTCCTCTTTTTAGTAGCAAATACCGCAAATCTTTGCTAAAATAGCATTGTCGGTTAAGCATTGCTTAACAAATAAAGTTTTTCAAAACTTAGGAGGAATTTTTTATGCCAGTAGTATCAGGAGCTGAATTCTTAAAAGCTGCTCGTCAAGGCGGATATGCAGTCGGCGGATTCAACACAAACAACTTAGAATGGACACAAGCGATTTTAAAAGCTGCTGAAGCGAAAAAAGCGCCAGTTCTAATCCAAACTTCAATGGGTGCTGCCAAATATATGGGCGGATACAAAGTTGCTAAAGACATCGTTACAAACTTGGTTGATTCAATGAACATCACTGTTCCAGTTGCAATCCACTTAGACCACGGTGATTATGATGCAGCAATGGAATGTATCGAAGTTGGTTACACTTCTGTTATGTTTGATGGCTCTCACTTACCATTTGAAGAAAACTTGAAATTGGCTAAAGAAGTTGTCGAAAAAGCACACGCAAAAGGCGTTTCTGTTGAGTGTGAAGTTGGTTCAATCGGCGGAGAAGAAGATGGAATCATCGGTTCTGGCGAATTAGCTGACATCGAAGAATGTAAACAAATGGTTGCAACTGGTATTGATTACCTAGCTTGCGGAATTGGTAACATTCACGGTCAATACCCTGAAAACTGGAAAGGCCTTGCTTTTGACCACTTACAAGCAATCGCTGATGCAGTAGGTTCTGATGTACCATTAGTATTACACGGTGGTTCTGGTATTCCTCAAGACCAAATCGAAAAAGCAATCTCAATGGGTGTTTCTAAAGTAAACGTAAATACTGAATTCCAATTATCATTTGCTAAAGCAACTCGTGAATACATCGAAGCTGGCAAAGATAAAGAAGGTAAAGGATTCGACCCTCGTAAATTATTAGCACCAGGTGTTGCTGCAATCGTTAAAGATGCAGAAGAACACATCGACTGGTTCGGTTCAGCTGGTAAAGCTTAATCTTAATCAAAGATCAAAACTCTTAGAATCACTGATTCTAAGAGTTTTTTTGTTTTCCAAGAAAATATTCTTGATGCGGGGATCAAAAATATCCTGCATCTTTTTTCTTTGAGTGATCTGTGCTAAAATTGGAATGATACACATAAATTAAAAAAGAGTATAGGTGGAATTCCATGAAAAAAATTGTCATCAACGGCAATCGTCCCTTAAAAGGTGAAGTCACCATTAGCGGCGCAAAAAACAGTGCAGTCGCATTGATCCCGGCAGCGATCTTAGCTGATTCACCGGTCATTTTAGAAGGAGTGCCTGACATCCAAGATGTGCACTCATTAATTGAGATTATCGAAATCATGGGTGTGAAGACCCATTTTGAAAACAATACGCTAGAGATCGATCCGACAAACATCGTTTCGATCCCGATGCCTAACGGAAAAATCAACAGTCTACGAGCTTCTTACTATTTCATGGGGGCCTTGTTGGCGAAGTTTGGTGAAGGCGTCGTTGGATTGCCTGGCGGCTGCTTCTTAGGCCCGCGACCAATCGATTTGCATATTAAAGGCTTCGAAGCACTTGGCGCAAAAGTCACCAATGAACATGGTGCCATGTATTTGCGTACCGAAGAAGAAGGCTTGACTGGCGAACGAATCTTCCTAGATATGGTCTCCATCGGAGCAACCATCAATGTGATGCTGGCAGCAGTAAAAGCCAAAGGCAAAACGATCATTGAAAATGCCGCACGAGAACCTGAGATCATTGATGTTGCGACCCTTTTAAATAATATGGGAGCGAAAATCAGAGGTGCAGGTACCAATGAAATTCGTATCGAAGGCGTGGAAGAATTGCACGGTTGTCGTCATTCCATCATTCCAGACCGGATCGAAGCAGGAACCTACCTTTCTTTAGCCGCAGCAGCGGGGGAAGGCATTACTGTCAAAAATGTGATTTATGAGCATCTAGAAAGTTACATTGCGAAATTGGAAGAAATCGGCGTGCGAATGGATATCAGCGAAGATGAAATCTATGTGCATCCCTCAAAAGACTTGAAACCAGCGACTGTGAAAACCTATCCTTATCCAGGATTTGCCACAGACCTGCAACAGCCGATCACACCATTATTGCTAAAAGCAAACGGAACATCGGAGATTATGGACACGATTTACGCCAAACGGGTCAACCATATTCCTGAATTAGCACGGATGGGCGCACAAGCAACGACAGAAGGCAACATGATTTTTGTCAGCGGACCGAGCCAATTGCACGGAGCAGAAGTTGTCGCTTCTGATTTACGAGCAGGAGCTTGCCTTGTTATTGCCGGATTGATGGCGACTGGCACGACCAGCGTCTTTAATGTCGAGTATATTTTGCGCGGCTATGATCATATCATCGAAAAACTAACGGCTCTTGGAGCTGATATTCAAATGATAGAGGAGTAATTATGAGCGATTATCTTACGATGGCAGAGTTGGAAAACAAAACCTTAAAAGAAATCTACACCTTTGCCAAAGAGTTTCGAATTCCTTATTACAGCCAAATGAATAAAAAAGAATTGTCATTGGCTGTGATACGGGCGCAGGCGGAAAAACAAGGCTTCTTTTATATGGAAGGAATCTTGGATATCGTAGGCCAAGAAGGCTACGGTTTTTTACGCCCAATCAACTACGGACCGAGTGCAGAAGATATCTATATTTCTTCGTCACAGATTCGTCGGTTTAGTTTGCGTAATGGTGATAAAGTCGCCGGTAAAGCGCGCCCGCCCAAGGAATCTGAGCGCTATTATGGATTGATGCACGTTGAGTCTGTTAATGGCAAAGATCCAGAAGATGCCAAAGAGCGTCCGCATTTTCCAGCGCTGACGCCGCTTTATCCGAATCGTCATTTAAAATTGGAAACAACGTCAGGACGCCTTTCTACTCGGATGATCGACATGCTGTCGCCAGTGGGTTTTGGACAACGGGGACTGATCGTTGCTCCGCCTAAAGCTGGGAAAACCAGTATCTTGAAAGAAATTGCCAATGGGATCACTGACAACTATCCTGAGGTGGAATTGATCGTTCTTTTGATCGACGAGCGCCCAGAAGAAGTGACTGATCTGGAACGCAGTGTCAAAGGCGATGTTGTTTCTTCAACCTTTGACCTGCAGCCTAGCAATCATACCCGTGTTTCTGAATTGGTACTAGAACGGGCGATGCGTTTGGTGGAAGACAAGCGTGATGTCGTGATTTTGATGGATAGTATCACTCGTTTGGCAAGAGCCTACAACTTAGTGGTACCTCCAAGCGGACGCACACTAAGCGGCGGGATCGATCCAGCTGCTTTGTACAAACCGAAGAAATTCTTTGGTGCTGCCCGTAATATTGAAGAAGGCGGCAGTTTGACGATTCTTGCCACAGCACTGGTGGATACCGGCAGCCGCATGGATGATGTCATCTATGAAGAGTTTAAAGGAACCGGCAATATGGAGCTGCAGCTTTCTCGCAGCTTAGCAGAACGTCGGATCTTCCCAGCGATCGACATCAAGAAATCTGGTACCCGTAAAGAGGAATTGCTGATGAGCAGCGAGCAATTGGAAGAAACCTGGCGCTTACGCAACAACATGTTGGGGGATTCCTTGGAGTTCACAGAACAATTCATTCAATTCTTGCGTAAAACGAAGAACAATGAAGAGTTTTTAGCGGCTTTTCATGATGTCCATTTCGGAGACAAACGGCATAAAAGAAATATAAAAAGATAATTGCATCTAAAAACCAAACATGGTAAGATAGTCATGTTGTAAAATCGACAAATCAACTCTGGTGAAGCAAATGAGCCAGGGCAAAGGAGAGAAGAAGAAATGAAACAAGATATCCATCCAGATTATCATCCAGTTGTATTCATGGACTCAACTACTGGTTTCAAATTCTTATCAGGTTCTACAAAGAATTCTCAAGAAACTGTTGAGTGGGAAGACGGCAACACGTATCCATTGATCCGTGTCGAAGTAACTTCTGATTCACATCCATTCTACACTGGACGTCAAAAATTCACACAAGCAGACGGACGTGTGGACCGTTTCAACAAAAAATACGGTCTCAAAGACACAAACGCTGCAGAATAAGACAAACATTGTCCAAGGGCTGTCTCATCAGCTTTCTAGAGGTTTTCCTATTTATAGGGAAATCTCTTTTTTTACATTTGACTACCCCTTTGACTACCCCTAGTATTTTTATCTGGATCTGGGCTGCCGTTTGCCATGAAGTTTGCAAAGTCATGAGCAGTTTTTTCTTTTCTTTGTTCAGTTACGTGAGCATATATGTTCATAGTAGTTTTAATATCAGTATGGCCCATTCGTTCCTGCACGTCTTTTATTGAAACACCTGCTTCAAATAGTAAACTACAATGAGTATGTCTAAATCCGTGGACAGTCATTTTAGGCAAATTATTTTCTTTCAGGATTTTCGAAAGATTATGGTTCAGGTAATCTAGATAAAGCGGTTTGTTTTCAGTAGAAGGGAAGAGCAATTGACCTTGAGATAATGAGTTTATGCCAAACTGAAAAAGAAATTTTTGTTGGTTTAATTTCCATTTTTTTATCAGACCCAGCGTCTCATCATCCAAAGAGATAGTACGAATACTTTTTCTTGTCTTCGGCGGCTGAAAAACTAACTCCCAATTCTGAATAGTTGCTAGTGTTTGTTTAACGGTAAGAGTTTTCTTAACGAAATCAATATCTTTCCAACGTAATGCATGCAATTCTCCTTTGCGGAGACCCGTATAACCAAGAATGCGAAACATCACAAATAATTGTTCTGAATAGTTTTCTTTTACCACCGACAAAAAAGTAAGCAACTGTTCACGATCATAGAAAGGAGCGATGTAGTCCTCTTCATCTACTTTTTGCTGTTTCTTAGGTCGAATTACACCATCCATTGGATTATTATTGAGTAACCGGATATTGATAGCATAATTGAATACTGATGTCGTGATACCGATTAAGTTGGAGTATTTTTTATAGTAACTAAACCAATGATTTACCTGTTTTTGACAAAATTGAATAGTAATCTTACTCATTCGGATATGACCAAATAAAGGGAGAATGTGTTTGTCTATCGCAACTTTTTGAATAGTGTAAGTACTAGCCTTTACTGTGTTTTTATATTGCTCTAACCACATATTGCATACTTCTTCAAATGTTTTTGTTGTTTCAGTGATGAAATCAGGTTCTTTTGATTCTAGTTGTAAACGAGCAAGTGCAAGCTTTGCCTCTTGCTGTGTTTTAAACCCTCGTTTCGTTGTTCGTTTCTTTTTACCAGAAATAGGGTCAACGCCTAAGTATATCTGAAACATATAGGCGGTAGATCCATCTTTCTTCTTATACTTTTTTATCATTATTTATCGTCCTTTCTTGCCCGCCAGCATGTAGAACGAGGTGGCATCACTCCTTTCAATTTGGTATAATTATGTACAACAAATAAACATCAGTTTTTTGTTAGCACGCTCCTTGTCTGCCAAGAAAGAGGGGCGTGTTTGTTTTATTTCAGTATAGCAGTGGCTAGCGCTTGCTGAATTTGAGTAATACTTTTATCTTTTTTGAACTGGAGGCTTTGAGCAGGCTCAACAGCACCTGAAATCCAAATCTTCAATTCTGCATCTAAATCAAAATGCCCAGCTGTTTCTACGCTAAACCTTGAGATACTTTTATAAGGAAACGTTTTGTAATCTACTTTTTTTCCTGTTATACCTTGTTTATCTACTACAATTAGGCGATAGTCGGTAAACACAATCAAGTCCCTAACTAATTTGAAAGCTAAATCAATATTTTCATTAGGCATAAGAACAGCTGACAACTCTTTTTTTACCTCTTCATGTTTTATGTCGGTTGCATTGCCAAGTATACCATCAAATAATCCCATTTCATTTTCTCCTTTATTTAGTTATTCATTTCAAAAGAATCCACCACTACAGCAGGAACTGTAATTTCTCCACCTAAAGCAGAAGTATAAGTATATTCTCCAAAAGATACTCCACGAATAGTAATATAGTCATCTTCTAAAAGTCGATTATTCGAAAGCTGATCTTCGGATATTTCAATTAAAATTACTTGATCATAATTATCATCTATAGCAAATCTGAATTGTGATTGATCATCACCTTTAATAACTTGAATAATCCTTCCAGAAAACTTAACTTTTTCTGCTAAATATGTGTCTGGATTACGAGCGAGATTTTCAAACGTAACACCAGTATCGTAACTAGCTTTTTCTTCTTCAGCAGCTTTTTTTGCAGCTTCTTCAGCTTCTTTTTTCTTTTTCTCAGCGGCTTCTTTTTCAGCTTGTTCTTTTGCAGCTGCTTCTTCAGCAGCTTTTTTCTCAGCTTCAGCTTTTTGTTTTTCTTGCTCTTTTCGTTTCGCTTCAACTTCATCAGCTGCCTTTTGAAGCTCAGCTTTAGATTTTATGGATACCTTTTCATTTGTGGTGCCATCTGTTAATTCAAAATCCTGAGTTTCTGTTTCAGGTAAGGGAACAGTGATGCTAAAGCTTCCATCTTCACTAGGTGTTATTTCTTTTACTAGTTCGCCACTTGTTGTAATTGTAACAGTCTTTTGTGGATCTGCTTTTCCAGCTAAATGAAAATTGTTGTTTTCTAAATAATAAGCAGGACGTGATACATAGAGTGCTATTGATTCTGTCGTACTTTCAGAAGTGCTGTTTTCAGAACTTTTGATTGTGCTACTATTTTCTGTTGTAGTTTTTGCATTTGAAGTACATGCGCCCAAAAACATTGTAGAAAGTAATAACCCTATTACTACTTTTTTCATTTCTTTTCCTCATTTCTTTGATATAATAATTTTGTAATGTCTCAGAAATGAGCTAGCCTATTAGAAGTAGCCGCTTCTATAGGCTCTTTTTTATCCAAATACTTTTAGAGATTCAACAAAGATAAATTCATTGTCAAATGTAAACTTAAAGTTACGATGGTAATGATATTTTCCATACTTATTGAAGTAATGAATGAGAGTATCTTCAAAGAATTCTGGTGTTACATTTAGGTGTTCACTGCATTCATAAATATTATTACAACCATTTAAAGCACAATCTAAAAGATCATCTAAAGTTATTAATAGTTCAATTCCATATCTTCTAGCCTTCCATTCTTCCTTCCAAGCATCAGGATCTTTATAATTAAGAATATTTCCAATGGATCTTTTATGATGCCCGAATTCTTCAGCCAAGACAACTTTCTTTTTTCTATTTGATTTAGTTTTGTCTAAGTAGATACGGTTATTTCTATAAAGACCAGTATATCCAGTATCCTCTTCTAATGTTAACTCGATAACTGGTACTTCTGTATTAACTTTATCTAAAAGGTTTTCAAAATCATTCATACACAACCCTACTTACCATCAAAATTTTTATCAGCCTCATCAAGATATCTATTAAGATCCTCAAATTCTTTTTTAGTTATTTTTTTATTAGGATCATCCGAATGAGCGGCTATAGTAAAAATCTCCTTATTCTGTTCGTTAAGTTTAAACTTGGCAAAGTTATAAACCTCATCTTGCTTTTGAATATCTAATTGGTTATATATGTTCAATAATTTATCTTGAGGTTTTTCTGTCCATCCCATTAAATATCCGGGAGTTGTATCTAGAGAGATCGCTAACTTTTCAAGTACTTCGGTAGGAAGTTTCTCTATTTCCCCTTTTTCATAACGGAAGATGGTAGATCTTGAAACACCTAATTTAGATGCCAAGTAATCAGCATTATATCCTAGTTCCTTCCTTCTCTGCTTAATTCTTTCTCCCACTTCCATTTGAATACCTCCATAAGTTTTCTTTAAATAAATATTATCAGATGTGTTGCAAAAATGCAACTTATTAATCGCATAAATGCAACAAATGTGTTGACAAATATTTTTGTCGCTTGTATTATAAAAGTGTGAGTTGCATTAATGCGACAAAAATAGGAGGTGAAAACATGCCAGTTGATGTTGAAAGATTGGATGAAATTATCGAACAAAGGAACACAAAGCAAAGAGTAGCCGAGTTAATTGGTGTAAATAGAAGTACTTTCTATAGAAAATTAAAAGGTGAGGGGAAAGGTTTTTCTGTAGAAGAAGCTCAGAAGATCACAGCAGTTGTTCCATTATCTGGAGAAGAAGCAGTTCAAATTTTTTTTGGCAACAAAGTCGCAAAAACGCTACAAAAAGAACATAATTAATCTAATATAAAGTGAGGTGATTAATTTGGCAATCATTTCAGCACCAATAGAAATACCAGAATCATTTGGGGAAGAATTAGCAGCAGTTATTGCTGCTAAGGTTCTTCAAAAGGTAGGAGAATCGATCAAAGCTGAAGACCTTCCACCATATCCAACGAAGAAGCAGGTGAAACAAATTCTCCGGATTGGTGAAGAACGGATTAACGAATGGATCATTGAGGGATTACCACAAATACCTTTTGGTAAGGAAACCAGATTTGACCGTGATGATATAAAAAGATTCCTAAACAATAAAAAAATCTAATGCCCGCCAGCATGAAGAAACAGGAGGAATCAAATGAAATACACATTATCCCAAGAACTATTGATACATGAGCTTACAAAAGAAAAGATCAGATGCATACATGATGAACTTAATGATCGGAAAAGACCGTTAACAGAAACACAACGAGACTTATCGACTCGAGAACTTTGGAGCTGTCAGGAGTTGATTTATCAGAATCGATTGAATCGACAAATTGAATTGAGGTGATAAGAATGAGTAAAAAATGGTTAGCTACGCTCCATGACAATCCATTGTATAAAGCACGTCAATTACAAGGAATTGCTTATGCCAGCTTATTGTTAAACGGTATTTTGTTAGCTATTTGTTTCCTATTAATGATTGGAGGGTAACTAGATGTTTAAAGAAAGAGAAATTATTTTCACTACTAATCGAATGTATGTTAAGCCATACACTCAAAAAATTAAGTCGATTATCTGGAATAAGTTTGAATCGACATGTGAAGTAGAGGATCGTTCATTTGATAGTGATGAGACACCAACGATCGCGTTATATTTTGTTGTTTCAGATGACCAGTTTCAAAAGTTACAAATGGCCATCCCTAAGTTGCTACCGGATTTAGTAAGTAAAGGAGGAATTCAATATGAATAATGACAACTTAGCCCTAACGTTAGCCGATAAGTTGATGGCAAAAGTCAACAGTTTGCTAGATGCAGAAGTTCGAACAATTACTAACGATTTACAGGATACTCAAAAGGACATTGAAGCAAAACGCACAATCTCAATAAAGGTTGGAATCAAAGTCACTAGTGATCATCGGGGAATTACCATTGATGCAGAATCAAATCATGGATTACCGAAACGAGAATTGGAACCAGTTGTTTATCCAATTGATGTCAATAATTCTGGACAGATAAATTTGTTCGAAGATGAGTGAAAGCTGCAGGTGATGTAGATGTTATCAAAGGCGATCGATTACTTGGAAAAAATGCCTGCAATTGTAATGCAGGTTCGTATGAGGAAACGTGGAGAGAATTATGTATACAGTATTGAAGCGAAAACTGAGCGAGGCAGAGTAGAGACGTTTCAGCTGCGTGGAAGGACTCTGTATCACCATATTTTTCATCTGGGAAAACCAACCGAAGAAAAGGTTCTTTTCCAGTTTTCAGAACAATAAAAAAAGCAGCCAATTTTGGCGACTTCTGAGAATGGTATTTATTATCTCCGACAAGATAAGTATACCATCCTCAGACTATTTTTGCAAAAAAACGCTGCTATTTCGGCGTTTTATCGTCCTTGTATTAGATACTAACTTAACGGACGTAGAAAATTCTGGGGTGTTTGTCATGAAGAAATCATTTGTTAGAGAACGCAGAGTGGAAGCTGGACCATATAAAGAAATCCGACTTTACAGCAGGACGATCGAGCAGGAACGAAAATGTAGAGAACCCAGAGGCAGGAGAAAGAAAGTAACTGGCTTATCTCAAGCAAGATGGAATCAAGCCCAAAGTAAAAGAAAGGCCGCATTGTTCCTATATGCAAACTTTGGAGAAAAAGATTACTATGCCACATTTACTTATTCTGATCAATTTCTACCTGAAAAGCCTGCTGATACCAAGCGTGATCAAGAAAACACTTTGAAAAAACTAAAAAGACTCTATGAGAAAGAAGGGTGCGAACTCAAGTACATGTGGTTTACCTCTTATCAATACGATGAGGAAGTAGGCTATATCACTCGAATCCATCACCATATCGTTTTAAACAATGGACCATCAAGGGATGCAATCGAGAGCGTTTGGTCTAAAGGGCGAGGAAAGAAGAAGCAGCCTCTTGGTAGAAGGCAAGTGCAAAACATTCAATACGATTCAGATGGGATGCAAGGATTGGTCAATTATTTAACTGGTCAAGAAAAATGGGAAAACCGCCAGTGGAAGAAAGGTCAAAAGCGATGGTCCAAGAGTCGAAACCTCAAAGAGCCACACGAAACAACCAACGATGA